>JAVKST010000040.1:0-20431 GCA_039583515.1 Gaiellaceae bacterium | reverse complement strand
CTGCTCCACGCGCTCGCGCCGACGGCCGAACTGCTCGGCGTCGCGGTCGAGCTGCGAGGTCAGGACCGCCATCGGAGGCAGAGCCTAATCTCAGCCCGTGATCGTCGCCCACCTCGATCTCGACGCCTTCTACGCCGCAGTCGAGGAGCTCGAGAGCCCGGAGCTCCGGACGCAGCCGCTCGTCGTCGGCGGCGACCCGCGCGGGCGGGGGGTCGTCGCCACCGCGAACTACGTCGCGCGCGGCTTCGGCATCCACTCCGCGATGAGCGCCGCCGAGGCGCTGCGACGCTGTCCGCACGCGGTCTTCGTCCGGCCGCGCCACACGCTCTACCGCGAGTACTCCCGCCATGTCTGGGAGACCGTGCGCGGCGTCGTCCCGACAGTCGAGCAGACCGGCCTCGACGAGGGGTACCTGGATGTCGGCGAGGTCGCGCCCGACTTTCTCGCCGCGCGCGTCGTCGCGGAGGCGGTGCAGACGGCCGTCCGCGCGGCGACGAGCCTCACGTGCTCCCTGGGCGTGGCGTCCTGCAAGGTCGTCGCGAAGGTGGCGAGTGACGCGCGCAAGCCGGGCGGGCTCGTCGTCGTGGCCGCGGCCCGTGAGCGCTCGTTTCTCGTGCCGTTCGCCGTGCGCCGCCTTCCGGGCGTGGGGCCGAAGGCCGAGGAGCGGCTACGAGCGGCGGGCGTGGCGACGATCGGCGATCTCGCCGCGCTCGCCGACGCCGAGCTGCGCCGCCTGCTGCCGGGGAGCGCAGGGACGATGCTCCGCGACCGGGCGCGCGGGATCGACGCGCGCGGGCTCGAGCTCGGCGCCGAGCGGATCTCGATCAGCGTCGAGAACACTTTCGAGCGTGACATCGCCGACCGCGACCGGCTTCACGACGAGCTGCGCGGCATGGCGGCGGAGGTCGCCGCCGCGCTGCAGCGCCGCGGACAGGTGGCGCGCACGGTGACGACGAAGCTCCGCTACGCGGACTTCTCGATCCGCAGCCGCTCCACGTCGCTCGAGGTCGGCATCGACGACGAGGGTCGGATCGCCGATCTCGCGTGCCGGCTCCTCGACCGGGGGCTGCGCGACCGGCCGGGCGCCCTCCGGCTCGTGGGCGTCGGGGTGTCGGGGCTCGCGGAGTTCCGGCAGCTCGCGCTTGAGACCGGCTGACGGCGTCAGCCTCTGACGGCGGCGGTCGCCGTCGAGCGTGCCAGCCCGGAGCCGGCGGCCGTCCTGGCGGTCACGACGACCCGCAGGCGCGCCCCGAGGCTGGCCTTGCCGAGGGTGAGCCGCTCGCGCCTGGCGGCGGAGATGGGCGTGCAGGCGAGGCCCTTCGAGTTGCAGCGCTCCCAGGCGAAGGCGTATCGCTCGACTCGGTCGCCGTACCAGCGCCCGGTGCTCGCGGTGAGGACGTCGCCGATGCGCGGCGAGCCGCTGATCCGCGGCGCAGCCGCGACGCTCGGGAGGACGGCGAAGCGCGAGCTGCTCGTGACGCTGCCGGAGGCGCTCCGGACGACGAGCGGGCCGCTGCGCGCACGCTTCGGCACCGTCGCCACCAGCTCGTCGTCCGAGATGACGCTGAATCGCGCCGCGTAGCCGCCGAAGGAGACCGAGCGCGCGCCCTCCAGACCCGAGCCATGCAGCGTCACGTGGCTCCCGACGGTCCCGCTCGTGCGCCGGAGCGGCTGCAGCGTCAGCGGCTCGACGAAGTGGTAGACGTGGACGCTCCACGGGTCGAAGCCGTCGGTGAACGCCCCGGACTCGACCGTGACGTCGCGGCTCTCGGTGTAGACGCTGCCCTCGGTGGCCCAGGAGGGAAGGCCGCTGAACGTGACCTCTGCGGGCTCGGCGCCGCTGAAGGAGGCGAGCACCCAGAGATCGTCGGGCGACGTCCCTTCGCGGACCACGGCCTGCGTATCGGGATCGCTCGTCTGGAGCGGCGTGCTCGTCCCGGCGTTCAACAGGGCCGGTGCGAGCGGGCTCGACGCCGACAGCTCCTGGACGAGCGGCCGCAGCACGCTCTGCCAGAACGTCCAGTTCCAGCCGTACGGCACGTCCGCCTGCGAGAGGCAGCCGGCGACGTTCCCGCCGTAGAAGGCGAGGGCGCGCGCGCCGTCGATGATCGCGTCGTACGTCATGTACCGCTCCTGCGCGAAGGTGGGGAGGAGGTGCGTGCCGGTCGAAGCATCCCAGCTGCCGCTCGCGCAGATCTGGAGCGTCGTCCACACCGGCTGCGTGGGCGCGATCGCGTCGAGGGTGCTCGTCCAGCTCCCGACCGCCGTCAGATCCGGCGTTGCGGCCTTGAGCGTGACCGGGTAGATGTCGACGCCGTGGATGTCCGTAACCGCGCTGTAGGCCGCGAGGTTCGCGGCCGTGCCGCGAGGAGCCTCGATCGTCACCCACAGTCGGCTGGGGTCGAGGGGGACCTGGCCGTGGCACCAGGCGGGGTCGCCGCGCGAGGTGACCCTGCAATAGGCGTACCGCAGCTCCGACGCCGGGATCTTGCTCCACCAGGGCTCGTCCCGGCCCTTCCAGAACGCGATCGCGCCTGCGCTGGTCGCATCGGTGAGCGCCCGGACGACGTGCGCGAGCTGCGCCGCGTCCGGAGACCCGGGCGTCACGTTCGCGTAGCCGTTGATGTTGACCCAGGAATAGGCGTGGAGGGCCTGTAAGGCCGCGTCGAGCGCTTCGACGGAGCTCACGTCACCGCTCGTCCAGGTTCCGCTCGGGCCGATCTTGAAGACGTTGATGCCGGCCGCGACGGTCTGCGCGAGGCCGTCCGCTCCCGCCGGCGTCGTCGCCCCGAGCGCCGGCCCCGGCGCGAGCACGAGCGGGAAGAACGGCTTCCCGTCGAAGAGGATCGTGCCCGAGCGGTCGTACGACGTCGTCGCCGCATGTGCCGCCCCGACCGACCCCGCCGCGACGAGCACGGCGGCCGCAACGGCGACGAGCGTGACCCTCCGACCTCGCCTCAAAGCCGGACCAGGCTACCGCGCCTCTGGCGAAACCGCTGCGGATGGGCGGGGCCGCCTGAAGCACGCTCTCCGGTCGCTCGGGACGTGGAGACAGACGCGCGTGGGTTTACCTCTGAACGGCAATAGGGTCGATATGGCGGCAGACGACGAGGGGCGGGCGTTGAAGCTTGCGATCAATCAGTCCGCGTTCCGAGCTTCGAACGAGCGTCTGCGACGCGCGGCGGCCAGCCATCGCTTCGAGGCGCGGCAGCGTGTGCCGTTCGTGTGCGAGTGCGCGGACCCGCACTGCCGAGAGATCGTGATGCTGCGCGTCGAGGAGTACGAGCACATACGCGCGCACCCCACGTGGTTCCTGCTCGTCGCGGGGCACGAGGACGACGAGCCGATTCACGAGCGGATCGTCGACGCCGAAAGTGGCTACGCGGTCGTCGAGAAGATCGGCGCTGCGGGGAGGGAAGCCGCGCGGCTTCACTCCCGACGCAGTGGCACGGCCCAGGACGGAGCAGGGGCGGAGGGACTCGAACCCCCGACCTACGGTTTTGGAGACGAGCCGCGTTCGGCGTGATCATGCGATATTCAGGCGTCGCGCCACAGTTCGCGCCACAGTCACCGGCGAGCACCGGTCGCCGTGGCGTCGCGGACTTGAACGGATCACAGCGGACCCGAGCGAACGAGAACGCCGTCACCACTCAGCGGGGCGCGCGGGCGGCGGCGCGGTCGAGCCAGCGGTCGAGTTCCGTGAGCGGGATGAGGATGCGGCGGCCGCGGCGGACGATGCGGAGTTCGGGGAGGATGTGTTCGTCGAAGTAGTCGCGGCTCACGCCGAGGACGCCGGCGGCCTCTTCCGGGCTCAGAGCGAGACGGACTCCCGGCTTCTTGGACGGGGCAGTGGCGCGGCGCGGACTCGGTTGCTCGGGGCGTCTGATCGGCGTGACCTCGAGTCGCAGTTGCTGCGCGTGCGGCTGGCGCGGCATGGCAACCTACTGTAGCAGATCAGGCAGTACTGTGCCTAACCACAGCGGAGATGTAGGATCGTGGTATGACGAGCGGGACGCTGATTCGGCAGGCGCGGACGCGGGCGGGGCTGTCGCAGGTTGAGTTGTCGGAGCGGAGTGGGAAGGATCGGGCGCAGATCGCTCGGTGGGAGCGTGATGTGGTGACGCCGAGTTTGGAGACGCTGCGCGAGTTGTTGCAGGCGTGTGGGTTCGATCTCGATCTGCAGCTGGTGCTGTATCAGCCGCCGGATCCGGGTGATGAGGCGGAATTGCGACGGGCGTTGGATCGGACGCCGCAGGAGCGGTTGCGAGCGATGCTGGAGGCGCGCGAGCGCTGATGGCCGAGCACTTCGATCCGTATCAGGTGCTGCAGGTGCTGGAGCGGCATCGGGTCACCTACATCGTGGTCGGCGGTCTCGGCCGTGTGATCCACGGTTCGACCGAGTTGACGGACGGGGTCGACATCGTTCCCTCGACGAGGGAGGAGAACCTGCGCCGGCTTGGTCTCGCGCTCGAGGAGCTGAACGCCCGCCGCCCCGACGGCAAGGCGCCGGCGCTGCAGCGCGATCTCGTGGGCCGGGGTGTGCTCGAGTTGCGCACGGACGCGGGCGAGGTGAAGGTCGTGCCGGAGCCGGCGGGTACGCGTGGCTACGACGACTTGCGCCGCCGCGCGCACCGTGAGCCGCTGGGGCAGGGTCTGCGCCCCTCGGTCGCCTCCGCGGACGATCACGCTCGAATGCTCGCCGTCCTCGCCCGTGAGCAGGACCGGCCGGCCTTGCAGACGATGCAGCGCGTGATCGAGCTCGAGCGCGGCCTGAGGCGCGGTCTCTACATGGAGCGCTGACGCCTCGGCTTGCGAATGGCGCTTCCTGCCGTACAGGAATAGCAGGCGAGGTACAGGAATAGCAGGCGAGGCACAGATGCACCCAGGTGCAATACCGTCCCAACGTTCGTGTACGGTGTACGGATGTCGCGCCGCCGCCAGCAACGCCGCGCCGACAAAGCCCGCCGCCACACCTCACCCCGCTCGCCGTCCGGGTCGGGCTGGCCCGCCGAGTTGCCCTGGCCCACCGCTACGCCCACGGCAGCGAACCCGCCCCGAGCGGTCGTGCGCCAAGCCGACTACATCGAGCGACTCGCCTACACGCGCAGCCAGACCGCGCAGGCGCTCGGCATCAGCCGCTCCACCCTCAGTCGCCTGCTCCCGCACATCGAGACGATCGAGCTGCCCTGGGGCACCAGCCTGATCCCCGTCGACGAACTCGAGCGGATAGCCGTCGAGCGGCGACGCACGCCGCGACCGCGGCTCGAGCCGGCGACACAAGGACGCAAACCAGCCGTCCCACCCGAGATCACGAAGCGCATTCGCGCCGAGCGCTCCTCGGGAAAGAGCTTCCGCGAGATTGCTGCGAGTCTCAACGCCGAGCGCATCGGGACAGCCCACGGCGGTGAGAGGTGGTGGCCGTCGACCGTGCGCGCCGTGCTCCGGCGGGCAGCCTGACGCGAACGGCAGCGGGAGCCGGCCAGCCGTCGGCGGATCGGTCACCGCACAATGGCACAATGTTGACGAGAGGCATCTCACGTGTTTGACTCACGGGAGCGTCTCGCGTAGGGGAGGTTCCTAATGCAATCGGGAAATGCCTCCTGCGGCATGACAACAACAACCCGCGGCTGGGCCTTCACGGGCACTCGGCTGCGACCTGCCGACGCATCCGGGCGAGCTGTTGTGCGGCGATTACGAGCGCTTGACCTATCCACAGGCGGGGTTTGTCAATGAGCCTCGCTCTCGCATGGGGCGTGCGCGCGAGCGTCGGATTCTGCCTGGGGGCGGCGGCGGTTGGGAAGATGTTGGAGTTTCGGAGCTTTACTCGGACCGTGCGCCTCTTGCTGGGCACAAACGAGGCAGTGGCGCGCGCACTCGGGATCGCCGTCGTCGTTGTCGAGTGTTGCGTGGGGCTCTACCTCGTCAGCAGCTTCGAGTCACTCGCCGGCGACGTCGTCGCAATCTCCTGGCTGGCCTCGCTGGTCGCCGTGTCAACGGTGGCGTGGCTCCGAAGGCTTGATGTCCCGTGCAGTTGTTTTGGGGCTTCGGCAGGACTCCTGGGCGAGGGACTCTGCCACTGGCGATGGTTCTAACCGCTGGCGAGGTCGGATTTGTCTTGCGGGAGAGCTTCGCTGGTTACCTCGAACCCGCCGGGATGGAGTTACTTGCGACGTGGTCGCTCGGCCTGGCCCTCATCGCCTCCTGCTGCATTGTTGCGGTTCTCCCGACGGTTTCTTCGATTATGAGCCAGGCTCGCCGTCTTCGTGGAAAGGCGGCATGACCATGGTGATGAGCGCTTTGCCGAGTGTCCTCGTCGTCGCGGTGATCCTTCTGGGAGTTATCGCCGTTGTCGAAGGGCTGGTCTTGGTTGAGGTGGTCAAGCAGGTAGCGCAGATCAGACAGCGAGTGGATCTCGATGATGAGCCTCAACCCATCTCGCTCGGAGCAAAGGTGAATCGCCCTTTCAGCCGAGGTGATCTTCTTCCAGATCAGACCGAGAGCAGCCTTGTCCTGCTTCTCTCGAGCGAGTGCTCCTCTTGCCGGGCGGTCGCTGCTGCGGTCACCGCGGTACGGGAGGATGCGGCACCCGACGCGCCCGCGCTCGTGGCAGTAATCGAGGGTCGCGACGAGGATGTCGAGCAGTTCCTGGCGGATACAGGGCTGGAGCCACAGCTCGTTGTGCTTGATGGCGGCCATGAGATCGGACGCGACACCGGTGTGCGACTTCGGCCGGCCGCAGTGGTGGTTCGGGAGGGAGTCATGGTGGAAGCGGCAGCGGTGCGCACCGCTCGCCAGCTCAGGCACTTGCTCGATCGACTGAGCTCGGTCGAACATGAGCGCCAGCTCGAGGAGGTGGTCGCCTCGTAGAGAGCCAGAAAACAAGGTTTCGCTTGATTCGCTGGACTACTTCATGCGGAAGCTCCTGGGAGGAGAAGATGACGCTCTTCGATCGTTTCGCAACTGAGCTTGATCGCGAAGGAAGTTTCACTCGAAGGATATTCGTGGGGAAGCTGGGGAAAGCTGGCGCGGCACTAGCCGTGGTGATCGGGGGCTTAGCAGCCGCAGGACCCGCATTCGCGCGGACAGTCGGATGCTGCACGCTCGCCTACAGCAACGACTGTCCCAATCCGGACACCTGTAGAGCCTGTCAAACCCGGTACCAGTGGACCTGCTACGACTCGGCCACGGGGTACAGCTGGGAGTGCATTGAGTGCTACGCAAACGGATGTGCCGGCTGCTCTGCCGCAAAGCGCCTCGGTATCGCTCCGGCTCACTCGAGTGCCCTGAGGAGGGTATGACGTTCGTCGATCCGATATGCGCTGGTGCCGCGTTCGTCGCAGGAGTGGCGCAACTTGGCAGTCCCTGAGGGGCGTCGATTGCCGGAGTGGCAAGGCCCCTCGTGAAGGAGGCCAGAACAGCGTTGCCGACTATCGTGACCTATAGCGCGGGCTCCCTTGCTGGTGCGGCGATGACAGGGCTTTTGATCGGCCTGGCTGGGAACGCATTGCAGTCAACACTTTCACCCGGAGGCAGGGCTGCCGTCATTGCCGTGTCGGCCTCCCTGCTCTTGGTCGCCGATCTGAGAGCGTCCTTGTTCAAGACGCCGTCGCTGAGACGGCAGACGTGTTCAACGTGGTATCGCCGCTTCGGGCCAGCAAGGACCTTCCTTATATGGGGATTCGATCTCGGACTCGGCTTTTCGACGATTCGCGTCAGCTCGCTGTTCTGGGTAGTGGCGCTTGGCGTTGCCGCCGCCGTACCGGCGGACGCCGCTCCAGCAGTAATGATCGCCTATGGACTGGCTCTTCCAGTCAGCCTGTTGCTGCTGTTTCTGCGAGACGGGTTGTCATCAAGGAACGTCAACCGTTCCGCGCTGGCGCTCGCGCCGACCCTGCAACGGATCTCGTTGATCGTCTTGGTTTTATTCGCGGCGAGCCTAGTGGCGATTCTTGTTGGCGGGTTGGGATGACGGAGATGGAAAGCGAGTTGAACGTGTCGCCTGGACCTGTCTGCGTGATCACGAGGCTTGAGTTTCCTACGCCCATCACCCTCCTCCGGGCTCGTCTGATGTTCGGCCGGCTCCGCCGTCTTGCCACGGGCATTGACGGGTTCCTCTACGCCCGCTGCTGCATCGAGAATCCAAAAGTGCTCATGCTTCTTTCAATCTGGGATAGCGAGCTCAGCATGATCAAGTTTACGACTCTTGAGGAACATGTACAGGCATCGAGGTGGACCATCTTTGCGAAGGGCCAAGTCTGGTCAGCCGTCTTCGAGCACCGCGGAGTCTCGTCTCGCACGCGCGGGTGGCTTGGCCGGACTTATCAGTGGCGCCCGACTGTAGCCGCCGAATCCGTAAGCGCTCCTGATGCGTAGCGGCCAAGTGGTCCGGAGGAGAGGGGACGGCTGTGCCGCCCGCAGGAGTCGGCTCCAGGTTCAGATGATAAGGCTCGCTGGTCTTTCGGCCGTGATCGCCATCTGTTGCGCCTGCGGCGTCTCGTCGGCACGCCCAGCGGCAGGAGCCGCGAAGGTGCGATGCCCGGTGACGGTGCGCGGTTCTACGAAAAAACCACCGGCCGCCTTCGTGAGGACCGGGTTGCCAGTCCCATACGTGCGCACCTGGCTGGGGAGCCCGGCGATCTGGCTACGGCTCCCGCGCCACGGCGACCTTCCGGCGCAGCGCGACCCCGGTCGGGAGACGATCTCCGCGAAGTTCCCGTGGTGGCGGGTGCTTGGTGGACAGCTGCACGCGTGGGCGCATCCGGTTGGTCAGGCGCGTCCTCGGCTAAAGGCTGACGTTGCGTCAGCGGCCGACTACGGCCCGACTGGGTTCGTCCCCTCCTTTCTGCGCTTCTCTAAGGCAGGCTGCTGGCGGATCACAGGATCGCTTCGCGGTCACACCGTCTCATTTGTGACGCGTGTCATTCGTCACGCACCGTAGGCCCGCGGCGGAGACGCGTTGCCTCGGCCAGCGATGCCTGCTCCCAAGCCTTGTGAGCGGCATAGGTTCGACTGCCCTCAAGGAGGCGGTGCGGCCCAGCCCTGGTTCGCCGAAGCCAGCTGAACCCAGCGGATCCAGCCGGACGTCGGCCGCCTCCGGCGGGTTCTTCGAGGGCATCCGCCGGGTTCGACTGTCGCGTCCGTTGTCGCGCATGCAGCCGGCATCGCCTAACCGAGCCAAATGAGCGGGCCTCGAAAATCGCTACGCGTCGTTCGGCGGGGCATGATTCAGAAGCTCGGAGAAGGCGACGTCCCCCGCCGGGACGGCTGATGCTTCCAATCGCCGCGGAAGCTTCGGACTAGGCGGCGGCGCGCTTGATCGGCTCGCCAACCCGCTCGCCGTTCTCGTCGAACTCGAGGATGGCGAGCTCGGCTGTGGCCGAAGGGTCTGCGACGAGCGCATCGTCGAGCGCCTGCTCCGCTTGTGCGCGAGAGTCGAACTCACCGATCAGGTCGGCCCCTGAGAAGAGCGAGAAGACGGTCATGAGCGAAATGGTAGGCGAAGCCACGCTCAGCCGGGAACTCGCGCAGCCGCGAGGAGAACGTCGACGCGGGCCCATACCGTGACGTGTCCCGGGGTGCGACCGGTACGAGCGACGTAGGTTCCGCTGCCGGCTCCGAGCTCGACCTCGGCGATACGTGACACCGGGCTCCGTCGAACCCGCTCCGCCTGCCCCGGGGTCAAAAAGTGGCTGAACCCCGCGCGCAGCAACTCGGGCCAGGCGCGGATCGCAGCCAGCCGCGGTGACGGAAGCTCGAAGTCACGAGGTGTCGGTGGGTCGCTCCGGACGAGTCGGTAGACCGTCAGACCGTCGGGAGGGACCGCGATCACGGCCGCTCCCGGCAGGCCGAGCGCATCCGGCGTCGGCAGCTCCCTCATGCCGGAACTGGCGTCCTCGTCTTCGTCTCGCGGGCGAGATACTCGTCCAGAAGCCCTGCAGCCTCGCTCTCGTTTCCGGGCATCAGGTGGCCATAGCGGTCGTATGTGATCGTGACCGACGAATGGCCCATGTATGTGCACAGGGACTTCGCGTTCACTCGGGCCGCGATCATCAGCGATGCGAAAGTGTGACGACACTCGTGCAGGCCGATCGGGGCAAGGCGCGCTCGGGCCCAGGCCGCGTTGGCGCGCTTGCGGACGTTGGAATCCGTGAACGGCTGGGTGCCACTGGTGCCGAAGACGAGCCCGGCGTGCCGGCCCGAGCGCAACCGATGCTCGACCAGGTGGTCGCGCAGTACGCCGGCGATCGGCACGGTGCGCCGGCCAGCACGGCTCTTCGGCGCAATGAATCCCTCCACGTCCCAGGAGCGCTCGACGTGGATCACTCCGGCGGCGAGGTCGACGTTCTCCCACCGTGGAGCGAGCAGCTCGCCTCGGCGCAGGCCGGCGTAGAGCGCGGTCGCCCAGAGGGCGCGGTCTCGCTCGGGGACCGCCGCGAGCAACCCAGCCGCCTCGAGCGGAGAGGCGATCCGGTCGCGACCGCCCTCGACAGCCGGCAGCTCGAGGCCCGTCGTCGGGTTCACCGCGATCTCCCCGCGGGCGAGCGCGCGGCGGAAGATCACGCGCAAGGGCATGAGCGTGTTGCGTACCGTGCTCGCGTTGAGCCCTTCCGCGCAGAGCCGGTCGGCGAGGTCTTGCACGTCGGTTCGCCGGATCTCCGAGAGGCGGAGGGCGCCGAGCTCGGGTAGGACGCGTCCGCTGAGCGAGGCCTCGTAGCCGCGGATTGCCGACGGCTTGTAGCGGTGACCGCTGCGGTTGCGGATCGCGCCGCTCCGTGCTCCTTCGAGCCAAGCCTCCGCGGCGTCGCGCAGGGCTGCGCTAGCCGCGGCCCGGATCGTGCCGCGGTGGAGCGCCACCTGTGCTTCCGAACGCCACGTCCTCGCCTCAGCGAGCGTCGGGAACGTCCTGTAGAGACGCTTGCTCTCACGGGCGCTCCAGACGTTCGCCTGGTAGGTCGGCTTGCACGTGCAGGAGCCGCCACTTCTCGAGCGGTAGAGCTTGCTGTGCCGGGCCTGGATTCCGGCGCTCACGATGAGGACGATAAGGAGGGCATCGGACGTCGGCGCCACAGTCGCGCCACAGTCGCGCCACAGTCGCGCCACAGTCAGCACCGGAATTCAGCGGACTTCGGCGGACGTCAGCGGATTGACCGGCCGCTTCAAAACGCCTCGCAAATCCAGCATTCATGCTGGTTTGCGGCTTGAGGCGAGTAGCAGGGGCGGAGGGACTCGAACCCCCGACCTACGGTTTTGGAGACCGCCGCTCTACCAGCTGAGCTACGCCCCTGTGCCGAGCTGAGTGTACCCGGCGTTTCCGGCGCGATCGGCATGGGGACGAGGGTCGCATGAGCGGTCTGCTGGAGGAGCCCGAGGGGTCCGACGACGAGCGCGGCGACGACGACCTCCTCGAGTCGCAGGAGGACAAGGGCTACGGCGAGGACGAGGGCGAGCGGGAGGAATCCCTCCCGGACGAGTAGCCTGCGCGCGTGCAGGGGCGCGCGCTGGCCGTCCTCTTCGCGGTCCTTGCGGCCGCGCTCGCGGCGGTCGCAGCCGAAGCGTTCTCGGGCGCGGGCGGCGCTCGCCGGCTCGTGGTCGGCGCCGCGGCGGCTGCGGTCGCGGTGTGGCTCCTGAGCCTCTCGGCTTCGGCCTTCCGCCGCCGCAGCTGAGGAGAACGCCGGGAAACGCCGTATTCTCTCGGCGTGGCTCGGGCGGACGAGACCCAACAACTCTGGCTCGAGTACCGGCGCACCGGCGACCAGCACCTGCGCGACCGGCTCGTGCTCACCTACGCGCCGCTCGTGAAGTACGTCGCCGGCCGGCTCGGCTCGGGGCTCCCGGCGCACGTCGACGAGGGCGACCTCGTCTCCTACGGTCTGCTCGGGCTGATGGGGGCGATCGAGCGCTACGACCCGGCGCGCGACGTCAAGTTCGAGACGTACGCGATCGCGCGGATCAAGGGTCAGATCATCGACGAGCTGCGCGCGATGGACTGGGTGCCGCGCTCCGTGCGCTCGCGCGCACGCGACATCGAGCGCGCGATCGGCGAGCTCGAGGCGAAGCTCGGCCGCGCCCCGACCGACGAGGAGATCTCCGGCAAGCTCGGTCTCAGCACCGACGAGCTCGAGGAGAGCCTGAGCGAGATCGCCCGCTCCTCGATCGCCGCGCTCGACGAGCTCTGGACGGTCTCCGGCTCGGGCGGCGACCAGGTGGCGCTGATCGACACGATCGAGGACGAGCGTGCACCCGATCCGGAGAACACCTTCTCGCGCACGGAGCAGAAGGAGGCGATCGCCGACGCGATCGCGCGCCTGCCGGAGCGGGAGAAGCTCGTCGTGACGCTCTACTACTACGAGGAGCTGACGCTGCGCGAGATCGGCGAGGTGCTCGGCGTCACCGAGTCGCGCGTCTCGCAGCTGCACACGAAGGCGATTCTCCGTCTCAAGGCGCACCTGAGCGCGGCGGGGCCGCCGGCCGCGCTCGAGAAGTAGCCGTCAGCGGATCCGCACCGTCGCGCCGACGCCGAAGTTGCCGCCGCCGCAGCGGGCGCTGACGTGGTAGCTCCCGGGACGAAGCGCGGTGCGGACGTGGCCGGCGATCGAGAAGGCGTGGCCTACCCGCACGGTGCCGGTGAGCGTGCCGTCGCCGTAGGCGTGGCCGGGGAACGCCCTCGAGATCGCGGTCACGGTCGCGCCGACGGCGCAGTCGCCCGCGTTGCCGGCGAGGTGGACGGCGCCGCCGGGCGAGACGGCGCCCGGCCGCACGGTCAGACGCGGCCGCGACGCCGTCGCGGAGGCGACGACGGCGGCGGCGGCGAGCATGATGAGAGCGACGGCGAACGTGCGGCTCATGAGTCCTCCTCGTGGGCTGACGAGCGGCACTACGACGCGGTGGTCCGCTTCCCTCCCGGCGATACGATGCGGGCCGCAACGCCGACAGAGGAGGAGAACGAGCCGCATGGCTGCCACCGAGCCGGGAAAGATCCGCAACATCGCCGTCGCGGGCCACCGCGGAGTCGGGAAGACGTCCCTCGTCGAGGCGCTTCTCTTCCAGGCCGGGAAGACGAACCGGCTCGGCTCCGTCGAGCAGGGGACGACCGTCTCGGACTGGGACGAGCACGAGCAGCGGCGCCAGATGTCGCTCTCGGGCTCGCTCTGCCACCTCGACTGGCACGAGCGCAAGATCAACCTCGTCGACACGCCCGGCGACACCGGGTTCCAGGCCGACACGTTCGCCGCGCTGCGGGTCGTGGAGGGGGTCGTCGTCGTCCTCAGCGGCGTGATGGGCGTCGAGGTGAACACCTCGCGCGTCTGGCAGCGCGCGGAGGAGTACGAGCTCTCCCGCGTCGTCTTCGTCAACATGCTCGACCGCGAGCGAGCCGACTTCTACCGGGTGCTCGACGCCGCGCGGCAGCAGCTGTCCGACCGCTGCGTCGCGATCCAGCTCCCGATCGGGAGCGAGCACGAGCTCGCAGGCGTCGTCGACCTCCTCCACATGTGCGCGTACACGGACGCCTCCGGCGGCAAGGAAAGCGGCCCGCAGCCGATCCCCGACTCGATGGCCGACCTCGTCCAGGAGCACCGCGAGAAGCTGCTCGACGCCGTCGTGGAGACGGACGACGAGCTGATGGCGAAGTACCTCGAGGGCGAGGAGCTCGAGGCGGAGGCGGTCGCGGCGGCGCTGAAGCAGGCGGTGACGCGCGACGAGCTGTATCCGGTCGCCTGCGGCGTCGCCTCGAAGAACCTCGGCACGACCGCGCTGCTCGACCTGCTCGTGGAAGGCGTGCCGTCTCCGGCGCGCAAGGGTACGACGATCGATTTCGGCGATGCGAAGCAGGCCGTCTTCGTCTTCAAGACGATCGCCGATCCGTTCACCGGGCGCATCAGCTGCTTCCGCGTCCTGGCCGGTCCGGTCTCGGGCGACACGACGCTCGTCGACCCGCGCACGCATGCGAAGGAGCGGCTCGGCCAGGTCCTGCTCCTGCAGGGGAAGGACTCCGAGCCGATCGACGAGCTGGCGATCGGCGATCTCGGAGCTGTGGCGAAGCTGAAGGACGTCGTCACCGGCGACGTCCTCGTCGACCACGAGGTTCCCGTCGAGCCGCCGCACATCGACTTCCCGGAGCCCGTGATGAGCTTCGCCGTCACCCCGAAGGCGAAGGGCGACGAGGAGAAGATGGCGACGGGCCTACGGCGCCTGAGCGAGGAGGATCCGACGCTGATCCTCCGCCGCGACCCGCAGACCGGCGAGCAGCTGCTCTCGGGGTTGTCGCAGATGCAGGTCGAGGTCGCGGTCGACCGGCTGCGGACGCGTTTCCACGTCGACGTCGAGCTCCACCCGCCGCGCGTTCCGTACAAGGAGACGATCCGCACGGAGGCGCGGGCGCGGCACCGCTACAAGAAGCAGACCGGCGGGCGCGGCCAGTTCGGCGACTGCGAGATCCTGATCGAGCCGATGGGCGACGGCGGCGACGGCGGCGAGACCTACGAGTTCGTGGACAAGATCGTCGGCGGCGTCATCTCCCACGGCTACCGGCCCGCCGTGGACAAGGGCGTGCGCGAGGCGATGGAGCACGGCGAGCTCGCCGGCGCGCCCGTCTACGGCATCCGCGTCACGCTGGTCGACGGGATGGAGCACACGGTCGACTCCTCCGAGATGGCGTTCAAGATCGCCGGCTCGATGGCCTTCAAGGAGGCGTACCAGAAGGCGGATCCCGTACTGCTCGAGCCGATCATGCAGCTCGAGGTGACGGTGCCCGACGACGCCGTCGGCACGGTCAACGGCGACCTCAACTCGCGGCGCGGGCGGCTGCACGGAATGGAGCCGGCCGGCGGGATGACGACGATCGAGGCCGAGGTGCCCATGGCCGAGATCCTGACGTACTCGCAGGCGCTGACCTCGATGACGGGAGGCCGCGGCGACTACTCGATGCACTTCCTGCGCTACGAGGAGGTTCCGTCGCACGTGGCGCAGAAGATCATCGAGCAGACGAAGAAGGAGCGGGAAGCGGCGCACGCGTAGACCGGCGGCCGCGCGCGCCGCTTCGCGCGGCGGTCACCCCTGGTGCTGCGGCTGGCCCTCGTCGCGGTCGCGCAGGTGCGCGATCACGTCCGCGACGTCGGCGAGCTGCTGCTCGAGGTCGCGCTGGTAGGACTCCAGTCGCTCGAGCAGCTCGTGGCGGCTCGGGAAGCCGCCGCGGAAGAGCATCCGCGGGCCGCCGCCCAAGCCACGATGGCGATGGTGGTGCATGGTCACCTCCTCTCCGCGTAGCGGGCGAGAAACCGATCGGTGCGCTCCTGGGCGCGGCGCAGCGCGACCGCCCACTGGTCGAGCAGCCGGACGCCCGTCTCCGTGATCGCGTAGCGGCGCTTGGCCGGGCCGGGCGACGAGGCGTCCCATTCGGACGTCACCAGGCCCTCCTCCTCGAGCGCGCGCAGCAGGCGGTAGAGGTTGCCCATCTCGATCCGCTGCTCTCCCGTCAGCTCCGGCAGCCGCTCGAGCAGGTCGTAGCCGTGGGCCGGCCGCTCCCGGAGGAGCAGCAGGAGCGCGGGCTCGGCGAAGCGCTCGACGCGCGCGAGGACCCGCCACCGACCGTCGTGATGCCTCCGGTTGCGCGGGCCTCTCAGCGGCGCCTTGCATGTAAAAGATACATGTGAAGCGACAGTAGCGGCCCGCGGGCTCGGCACGCAACCCGGGTACACTCGGTGGCGCCGTGCGGGTCACGAAGGTCTCGACGACGCGGATGTGTGCCGTGTGCGAGCGGACGCTTCTGATGGGCGAGCGCGCCGTTCGCTTCTCTCCCGGCGAAGGAGCCGAGTTCGTCGACGTCTGCCCGCTCTGCCAGGACGTCGCGCTCGAGCACGGGTGGCTGAAGGAGGGCGCTCCGACGACACCGACGCTCGGCGGCGAGCGGCGCCGGAAGCGGAGCCTGACCGGGTTCCTCGGCCTCAAGCGCTCGACCGACGACGGCGCGCTCGCGCAGCAGGAGCCGATCCTGCGACGCCTCTCCGACGGCGAGGTCGCGCTGCTCGAGGCGGCCGACCTGTTCAACGCGAGCGCGTACCGGCGCACGGTCGGCGGCATCTCCAAGAGCCTCGGCGAGGCGAAGGCGAGCATCGTCCCGCTCTCCGGCACCGCCGGCGAGCTGGTCGTGACCGTCGCGTGGGACCTGTCGTGGTACCAGTACCGCGTCAGCCCGGAGTCGGCGCAGCCCGTGCGGCTCGAGCGGCGAGGCCACGAGCTCGAGGAGCTCGAGACCGGCTTCAAGGACTGGAACGCGCACGTTGAGGACGAGGGCCGCCTCGTCCCCGAGATCGCCCGGATCTAGCCGCCGCCCGGGAAGGTCCCGAGCGTCAGGCGCACGCTCCGGTGTGCCCCGCTCTGCCTGACGAGCGCGATCCTGACCGTCGTCCCCGGCTTGAGCTCCGAGAGCACGCTCGTCAGGTCGTCGACGGTCGGCGTCCGCCGCCCGCCGATCGAGACCACCACGTCACCCGGCCTGATGCCCGCCTTCGCCGCCGGACTGCCGGCGGCGACGCTGCCGATGTAGACGCCCGCGCCGTTCGTGTCGCCGATCTGCACGCCGAGGTAGGCGCGGTGCGAGTTGACGACGTGCCCATGCTCGATGATCTGCGTCGCGATCGACTTCACGAGGTTGCTCGGGATCGCGAACCCGATCCCGGGAGCGGCCGAGCCGCCGAGCTCGGGGTCGGTCGCCGCGAGCGTCGGGATGCCGATCACGCGGCCCTCGATGTCGGCGAGCGCTCCCCCGGAGTTGCCGGGATTGATGGGCGCGCTCGTCTGGATCATCGCGGGCAGCGCGACGCCGTTTCCCTCGGAGACGCCCTGCCGGAACGCGCTGACGATGCCGTTCGTGACGCTCGAGCGCAGGCCGAGCGGGTTGCCGATCGCGATCGCCGTGTCGCCGACCTCGAGCTTCCTGGAGTCGGCGAAGGCCGCAGGCCTGAGAGTCGCGCTCGCGACGCGCACGACCGCCAGGTCGTCCGGGGCGAATCTGCCGACGAGCTGCGCCGGGTACGTGTGCGTGCCCGCGGTCACCCTGTACGGCCCGCCGCCTTCCACGACATGATTGTTCGTCACGATGTCGCCCCGCGTGTCGAACACGATCCCGGAGCCGAGACCCTGCGGGTTCTGGATCTGGACGACGGAAGGCGAGAGCTCGCGCACGACCGCCGTGATCGCGTCCTGGTAGGCGAGCGCCGCGTTGGACGGCTGGAGCGGCGCCGTGCCCGTCTTCGGGCTCGTGCCCCGGGTCGTGGTCGTGACCGGCTTCGAGGAGCCGCCGAGGGAGACGGCGGCCACGATCACGCCCGCGACGACGGCGCCCGCGAGGGGACCCAGCCAACGGAGGTGCCGCCCGCGCATGGGGTTCTTATACCGGCGCCGCCGCGCGGTAGTCGCCGCCCGGCGCGCGCCCTACAATCCGCGAAGCGAATGATCTACTGCGTCATACCCCGCGAGCTCGCCGACGAGCTCTACGACAAGATGGTCGAGTATTACAGGGACAATCCGAACGTGACCGTCATCGTCGACCGCCGCGAGGGCAAGGACCGGCGGGGAGGCGAGCGGCCGTCGCCGGAGGTGGCCGAGCGCAGGACGATCCGCGAGCGCCGCCGCGCGCATCCGGGGAAGTTCCCGGACCTCGATCCGCCTTCCGACGCCGCGCAGTAGCGTCCGCCGGTTACGCTCGGCGGCATGGCGACGACAGCGACCACCTTCAAGAACTTCATCGCCGGCGAGTGGACGGACGCCGTCGGCGGCGAGATCTTCGAGAGCACGAGCCCGGCGACGGGAGAGGCGCTCGGCGCCTTCCCCGAATCCACGGCCGACGACGTCGACAGCGCGGTGCGCGCGGCGAGCGAGGCCTTCGAGGACTGGCGCCTCGTCCCGGCGCCGAAGCGCGGCGAGATCCTGTACCGGCTCGCCCAGCTGCTCGAGCGCGAGAAGCCGGAGCTCACCGACCTGATGACGCGCGAGATGGGGAAGGTGAAGGCGGAGGCGGGCGGCGACGTCCAGGAGGCGGTCGACATCACGTATTACATGGCCGGCGAGGGCAGGCGCCTCTTCGGCCAGACGACGCCGTCAGAGCTCCGCGACAAGTGGAACATGAGCATCCGCACGCCGATCGGGGTCGTCGGCGCGATCACGCCGTGGAACTTCCCGGTCGCGATCCCGTCGTGGAAGCTGGTCCCGGCGCTCATCTGCGGCAACACGGTCGTGCTCAAGCCGGCGGAGGACACGCCGCTGCTCGCCGAGCGCTTCGTCGAGCTGCTCGACGAGGCCGGCGTGCCGAAGGGGGTCGTCAACATCGTGCACGGGCACGGCGAGACGGCGGGCGACGCGCTCGTCCGGCACCCGGACGCGCGCGTGATCACGTTCACCGGCTCCCGCGAGACCGGCATCGCCGTCTCGAAGGCGGCGGCGGAGACGCTGAAGCACGTCCACGTCGAGCTCGGCGGCAAGAACGCGATCATCGTGATGGACGACGCCGACCTCGAGCTCGCGGTCGACGGCATCGTCTGGTCGGCGTTCGGCACGTCCGGCCAGCGTTGCACCGCGGCCTCCCGCGTGATCGTGCACGAGCGCGTCTACGACGAGCTCCAGTCGCGCCTCGTCGCGGCCGTCGAACGGCTGCGGCTCGGCCCGGGCTGGGAGGACGACAGCGACATCGGGCCGCTGATCAACCGCGCCGCGCTCGAGAAGGTGCACTCCTACACGGAGATCGGCCGCGACGAAGGGGCGAAGCTCCTGACCGGCGGCGAGGCGGCGACGGACGGGGAGCTCGCGAAGGGCTTCTACTACCGGCCGACCATCTTCGCGGACGTCGAGATCGGGATGCGCATCGCGCAGGAGGAGATCTTCGGCCCGACGACCGCGCTGATCCCGGTGGCCGACTTCGACGAGGCGGTGCGCGCGGCGAACTCGATCGAGTACGGCCTCTCGTCCTCGATCTTCACGCGGGACGTCAACCGAGCCTTCCGCGCGATGCGCGACCTCGAGACCGGGATCACGTACGTGAACGCCGGTACGACCGGCGCCGAGGTGCACCTCCCGTTCGGCGGGACGAAGGCGACCGGCAACGGCCACCGCGAGGCGGGCCAGGCCGCGATCGACGTCTACACCGAGTGGAAGGCCATCTACGTCGACTACTCGGGCCGCCTGCAGAGGGCGCAGATCGACACCGACTCGTAGACCGCGGCCGTGGGCTATGTGAAGGTGAGGATGTGGAACAGCTCGACGTTCAAGCCGTTCGCGTCGCAGCGCGCGAGCTTCGCGATTCCGTCCTGCTCGTCGAACCGGAGCACGAGCTCGTCGCCGACGTCGTCTGCGGCGTCGAGCTGCTCGAGCCGGAACGAGAGGGAGGACGTCTGCTCGCCGCTGACGTAGAGCAGCCGCGCTTCGACGTTGTTCGCCCGGCCCGACGCGTGGCCTTCGCGGAGCTGGAGCTCCCATGCCTGGCGCGGCGCGACCCAGTCCTCGAGCGTCGCGGCGAGCACCGTGAGCGCCGCGTCCACCTCGACGTCGATCCGCTCGTCGGCGCGCTCGGCAGGCGTCGGGCGGGGGTCGACTCGCATCGTCGCCATGCCGCCGGGGTGCCCCGGTGAACCGGAAGCTAATCGTGTTCGTCCCGCGCGAGGCGCTCGACACCGTCCGTGACGCGCTGTTCGCGGCCGGAGCCGGGAAGATCGGCGACTACGAGCGCTGCTCGTGGTACACGGAGGGCACCGGGACGTTCCTGGGCGGCGCCGGGACGTCGCCTTCGGTGGGCCGGCCCGGCCGGGAGGAACGGGTCGCGGAGCTGCGGCTCGAGACGATCTTCCCCGCCGAGCGCCAGGACGACGTCATCGCGGCGCTGTGCGCCGCGCACCCGTACGAGGAGCCCGCCTTCGACGTCTACGAGCTGCTCACGTGAAGGCCCGGCTCTTCACCGACGGTGGCGCGCGCGGGAATCCCGGCCCTGCCGCGTTCGGGTACGTGCTCGAGGCGGAGGACGGGACGGTGCTCGCCGCGCACGGCGAGCCGATCGGCGTGGCGACGAACAACGTCGCCGAGTACCGTGCGCTCCTCGCAGGCCTCGCGCGCGCGGCCGAGCTGCAGGTCGGCGAGGTCGAGGTCGTCTCCGACTCCGAGCTGCTCGTGAAGCAGATGCGCGGCGAGTACCGCGTCAAGAACGAGGCGCTGCGACGGCTTTCCGTCGAGGCTGGCCGGCTGGCCGGGCAGGTGGGGAACGTGACCTACACGGCCGTCCGGCGCGAACACAACGAACTCGCCGACCGGCTCGTCAACGAGGCGCTCGACGCGGCTGGGCCCGGCTGAGGCGGGCTATACTGGCCGTCCGCGCGGATGTAGCTCAGTTGGCTAGAGCGTCTGCTTGCCATGCAGAAGGTCGTGGGTTCGAATCCCATCATCCGCTCTC
>JAVKST010000039.1:0-21148 GCA_039583515.1 Gaiellaceae bacterium | reverse complement strand
CGTGAGCTCCTTCCTCGGTACGAACGTCCTGATCCGGCACCTGACCGGCGTACCGGCGGCTCAGGCGCGTCGAGCGACCGCATTTCTCGAGCGGGCGGAGGAGCTGCTCTTGCCCCGACCTCATAGTCGCCGAGGTCGTCTATGTTCTCGAGTCATTCTACGAGCTCGAGCGCCCGCACGTCTGCGAGCTCGCGCGCGCGATCATCGGCTTCCCCGCGATCGTCGTCGTCGACGAGGCGCTGCTCCTCCGCGCTCTCGAGGTCTACGAGGTCGACCGGCTCGACTTCGCCGACGCGTACCTCGTCGCCAGCGCCGAGGCAAGCGGGGTGGGCACGATCGCGTCGTTCGATCGTGACATCGATCGAATCGCGAGCGTCCGTCGCGTCGAGCCGTCGTGACGCAGCCGATCAGTCGATCCTCCCAGGCGTGCCACCCAGCAGCACGTGGTTTTGCGCAACGACCAGTTCCCTCCATGTGCTCTCGTTCTGAGAGAGTGCGCGAGCTGCCGCACGAACGAGAGGCATGACCGCGCAGGACGATCGAGTCGAAGCGTTTCGCAGGCTGCACACGGACGGCTGCTTCGTCATGCCGAACCCGTGGGACGTGGGCACGGCTCTCGCTCTCGAACGACTGGGATTCAAGGCGCTGGCGAGCACGAGTGCAGGCTTCGCGTGGTCGGTGGGCCGGCCGGACAATGGTGTCCCACTCGAGGAGACGTTGGAGCATCTTCGCGACCTCGCCGCTGCGGTCGAGGTGCCGGTGAGCGCAGACTTCGAAGCCGGCTACGCCGACGATCCGGAGCAGGTTGCCGGGAACGTGAAGCTCGCCGCCGCGACCGGCATCGCCGGACTCTCGATCGAGGACTCCACCGGCGACGCGGCGGCGCCGCTGTATCCGTTCGACCTCGCGGTCGAGCGGATTCGCGCGGCGCGGCGCGCCATCGACGAGAGCGGCGTGGGCGTCGTGCTCACCGGGCGCTGCGAGAGCTTCGTGGTCGGCCGGCCCGATCTCGACGAGACGATCCGGCGGCTGAGGGCATACGCGGAGGCCGGTGCCGACTGCCTCTACGCCCCGAGGATCGCCTCCACGGAACACGTTTCCGCAATCGTCGAAGCGATGGCACCCAAGCCGGTGAACGTCCTCGCCAACGCGCCGTTCATCACGGTTGCGGACGCTGCATCGCTGGGAGCTCGCAGGATCAGCGTCGGAGGCACGCTGGCCCGCACGGCCTGGGCGGGATTCCTCCAGGCCGCAGAAGAAATCGCGGAAAGCGGCACGTTCTCGCGGTTCGAGCGGCTGCCCGACGTGGATGCGCTTTTCGGTGCCGAGTAGCCGATCGGCTCCTCCGCGGTAGCCTCGCGCCCGTGAAGGTTCTCACCGTCGTCGGCAACCGGCCGCAGTTCATCAAGTCGGGGCCGGTCTCCGAGGCGCTGCGGGCGGCCGGGATCGAGGAGATCGGGCTCCACACGGGCCAGCACTGGGACGATGCGCTGTCGACCGTCTTCTACGAGGAGCTCGGCCTGCCGGAACCGGGCTACCGTCTCGACCTGCACACGGCCGACCCGGAGGCGATGCGGCCGGGCATCGCAGACGCCCTCCGCCGCGAGCGGCCCGACTGGGTGGTCGTGTTCGGCGACACGAACTCGACCCTCGCGGGCGCAGAGGGCGCGCTCGACGCCGGCGTCCGGGTCGCGCACGTCGAGGCCGGGTTGCGCAGCGGCGACCTGTCGATGCCGGAGGAGCGGAACCGGATCGCGGTCGACCGCGTGTCGACGCTCCTCCTCTGCCCCGACGAGCTCTCGGCGGAGACGCTGCGCGGGGAAGACGTCCCCGGCCTGATCGACGTCGTGGGCGACGTGATGGCGGATGCCTGCTTCCGGCTCGCGCCGCTCGCCCGCGGACGCTCCGACGTCCTCGCGCGCCACGGTCTCGAGCCGGGCGGCTACGTCGCCGCGACGATCCACCGCGAGGCGAACGTCGAGCCGGAGCGCCTGGCGCGCATCGTGGACGGGCTCGGCCGGATCCCGGAGCGCGTCCTCTTCCCCGCCCATCCGCGAACGCGCGGAGCCCTCGGCGAGCTGCCTCCGAACGTCGACGCGCTCGCGCCGCTCGGGTATCTCGACATGGCTGCGCTCGTCTCGCAGGCGCGTGTGCTCGTCACCGACTCCGGCGGGCTCCAGAAGGAGGCGTACTGGTACGGCGTCCCGTGCGTGACCGCGCGCACGACCACCGAGTGGGCGGCGACGATCGAGGTCGGCGCGAACGTCCTCGTCGGCGACGAGCCGGCGAGGCTTGCCGAAGCCGTCGCGGCCGCGCGCATGCCCGACGTGCGGCCGCCGCTCTACGGTGACGGACACGCCGCCGAGCGCGCCGCCGCTAGCCTTGCCGCGGCATGACGGACGGGGCGTCGTACGATCTGGCTGTTGTCGGCGCGGGCTACGTCGGCGTTCCTCTCGCCGCGACGTTCGCCGAGGCGGGCAGTCGCGTCCTCCTCGTCGACGTGCTCGAGCGCGTCGTCGATGCGCTCAACCGCGGCGAGTCGCACATCGAGGATGTCTCCAGCGAGCGCCTCGGCCCGCTCGTCGACGCGGGGCTCGTCCGGGCGACGACGAGCTACGAGGAGCTCGGTGGCGCCGAGGCGGTCCTCATCGGGCTGCCGACGCCGCTCTCCCGTCAACGGGAGCCCGACCTCTCGATCGTGCAAGCGGCGGCGCGCGGTATCGCCGGCGTGCTGCGCGAAGGGCAGGTCGTCGTGCTCGAGTCGACCACGTGGCCGGGGACGACGCGCGAGGTTCTGCAGCCGATCCTCGAGCAGGGCAGCGGCCTGAAGGCCGGCCAGGGCTTCTTCCTCGCGATGTCGCCGGAGCGGGTCGACCCGGGCCGCGAGGACTGGACGACGAAGACGACGCCGAAGGTGGTGGGTGGGATCACGGCCGAGTGCACGCGCCGCGCGGCCGACGTCTACCGGAAGGCGATCGACACGGTTCACGAGGTGTCCAGTCCGGAGGCGGCCGAGCTGACGAAGCTGCTCGAGAACATCTTTCGCTCGGTCAACATCGCGCTCGTCAACGAGCTCGCGATCCTCTGCGAACGGATGGGCATCGACATCTGGGAGGTGGTCGACGCCGCCTCCACGAAGCCGTTCGGCTACATGCGGTTCAGCCCCGGGCCCGGCCTCGGCGGCCACTGCATCCCGATCGACCCCTTCTACCTCACGTGGAAGGCGCGCGAGTTCGGCTTCTACACGGAGTTCATCGAGCTCGCCGGGAAGGTCAACGAGTCGATGCCGTACTTCTGCCGCTCGCTCGTCTCGCAGGCGCTCAACCACCACGCGCAGAAGGCGATGAGCGGCTCGCGCATCCTCGTCCTCGGCGTCGCGTACAAGCCGGACATCGGGGACATGCGCGAGTCGCCGGCCGTGAAGCTCATCTCGCTGCTCCAGAAGGCCGGCGCGGACGTGTCCTACCACGACCCGCACGTGCCGAGCTTCCGCGAGAACGGCGTCGACCTCTCGTCGGTCGAGTACGAGCCGGGAGCGTACGACTGCGTCGTCGTCGTCACCGACCACTCGGCACTCGACTACGACCGTCTCGTGGACGACTCCCGCCTCGTGGTCGACCTCCGCAACGCAACCGGGGCGAAGGGGACCGCCGCACCGCACGTCTTCAAGCTGTGACGGGCAGCCTCCGCATCGGGCAGGTCGGGCTCGGCTACTGGGGGAAGAACCTGGCTCGCAACTTCGACGACGTCGCCGGCCTCGCGTGGCTGTGCGACGCGTCGGAGACGCTGCGGGAGGAGTTCGCGAAGCGCTACCCCACCGCCCGCGTGGCCGCCGACTTCGACGAGCTGCTCGCCTCGGACGTCGAGGCGGTCGTGATCGCGACGCCGGTGCCGACGCACTACCCGCTCGCGAAGCGGGCGCTCGAGGCGGGCAAGCACGTCTTCGTCGAGAAGCCTCCGGCGATGCGCGTAGCGGAGATGGAGGAGCTCGTCGCGCTCGCCGAGGAGCGCGGGCTCGTGCTCATGCCCGGGCACCTGCTCCTCTACCACCCGGGCGTGCACAAGCTGAAGGAGCTCGTCGACACGGGCGACCTCGGCGAGGTGCTCTGCGTCTACGGCAACCGCCAGAACCTCGGCAAGATCCGCACCGACGAGAACGCGCTCTGGTCGCTCGGCGTCCACGACCTCTCGGTGATCCTCTACCTCGTCGGCGAGGAGATCGTCGAGGCGCAGGCGCGGGGCCGCGCGTTCCTCAACCCCGGCGTCGAGGACGTCGTCTTCTGCTACCTCGAGTTCGCGTCGGGAAAGATCGCGCACCTGCACCTCTCCTGGCTCGACCCGCACAAGATGCGGCGCATCACCGTCGTCGGGCGCGACAAGATGGCGGTCTTCGACGACATGGAGCTCGAGCGGAAGATCACGGTCTACGACAAGGCGCCCGAGCAGCCGTCAGAGACCTACGGCGAGTGGCGGACGCGGACGGGAGACACCTTCAGCCCGAAGCTGTCGAACGCCGAGCCGCTCAAGCTCGAGTGCCAGCACTTCGTGCGGCTCGTACGCGAGGGCTGGGACGGCCGCGAGATGCGCGACGGGCTCGAAGTCGTGCGCGCCCTCGAGCTGCTCACGAAGAGCCTGCACGCGTGAGCGCCGAGATCGATCCGACGGCGACCGTCTACCCGGGGACCGTGCTGGGCGAGGGGGTGAAGGTGCTCGAGCATGCCGTGGTCGGCAAGCAGCCGTCGCTCTCGCCCCGCTCGACCGCGAAGCGCGAGCCGCTGCCGCCGGCGGTGGTCGGCGACGGGACGATCGTCTCGACCGGCGCCGTCGTCTTCGCCGGCAGCGAGATCGGCGCGCGCGTGATCCTCGGCGACCAGTCCTGCGTGCGCGAGCGCGTCCGCATCGGTGACGACGTCGTGATCGGGCGCGGCTCGCTCGTCGAGAACGACACGACGATCGGCGCCATGACGAGGATCCAGGCGGAGGCGTACATCACCGCGTACTCGACCCTCGAGGAGCACGTCTTCGTCGCCCCGTGCGTCGTCACCACGAACGACAACTTCATGGGGCGTACCGAGCGGCGGCACGAGCTCATGCGCGGGCCGACGATCCGCCGCGGGGCGCGCGTCGGCGGCGGCGCGATCCTCTGCCCCGGCGTCGAGATCGGCGAGGAGGCCTTCGTCGGCGCCGGCGCGGTGGTGACGAAGGACGTCGAGGCGCGGATGCTGGTCGTCGGGAACCCTGCGCGCGTGTTGCGGCCTATCGCGGAGGACGAGCTGCTCGAGAGCCAGTAGGCGGGTCAGCTCTTCGGCGTCTTGGCCTTCGCCGGCTGCGTCTTCGCGACCGTGAGCGTGTACGCGCCGCTGCCGACGGCCCGCGCTTCGACCTCGACGTAGTACCAGCCGGCCTTGCCCGCGCGGTAGACGATGTGCTCGACGCCGCCCGCGCGCGCGGAGGAGGCCGCAAGCTGCCGCAGCGGCGCCCCGCGCTGCACGCTCTGCGTGCCGGGCCGCCAGAGCAGCAGGCCGATCTTCGTAGCCGGCCACTTCGCCGCCGTCCGGAGCTTGATCTGCTGCCCCGCCGCCAGCCGGACGCGGTAGACGTCGAAGGGGTCGTCGTAGTAGTCGATGGTCGCCCTGATCACCCGCCGTCCGCCGAGAGGGGAGGCGTCGGCGACGTCGTCGTTCGGCTCGAACCGATCCGCGACGGGTACGGCCCGCCCCCCGAGCGCGGCCACGGCGGCCGCGACGTCGAGCTGCCCCCAGCCGCTGTACGCGTCGCGTCCCGCGCTGCACGCGGCGCAACCGGACGCGGGAGTCGCGTCGTCGGCCGTCCGCTCGAGGATCCACGCGGCCTGGCTGTTCGTCAGCTTCGGGTCGAGGGCGAAGAGGACGGCGGCGGCGGCCGTGACCTGCGGGGCGGCGAACGACGTCCCCTCGGGGCGCATGTACTCCGCGTCGGCGCAGTCGGTGTAACCCTGCGGCGTGCAGTCCTGGCGGAGCGACGTCAGCGCGCCGGGGAAGGTCGAGAAGGTGTCGACGCCGGGGGCGGCCAGGTCGACGTAGACGGGATCGCGGTCGGAGAAGGCCGGGACGTTGCCGGACCGGTCGAGCGCGGCGACGCCGACCACGTGCGGCAGCGCGGCGGGATAGTCGGCGTACGGCCACGTGGCGGCGTTCGCCTCGTCCGCGTTTCCGACTGCGGCGACGACGACCGCGCCCTGCGAGTAGGCATACGCGACGGCGTTCGCCTCGAGCTGCGAGTAGGTGTCGACGCGCCGGTTGTGCGGATCGCGGACGCCGCCGAGGCTGAGATTGATCACCCGCGCTCCCTGGTTCGCCGCCCACCTGATCGCTGCCGCCTCGGCGCCGAGCCCGATCGTGCCGTCGCTGCGGACGACCTTGGCGACGAGCAGCCGCGCGCTGTAGGCGATCCCGACGACGCCGTTCGTCCCCAGGTCGCCGGCGATCTCGCCCGCGACGATCGTGCCGTGGCCGATGTCGTCGGTGCACGCGCTGCCGCCGACGAAGCTGCGGGTGGCTGCGATCCGCCCCACGAAGTCCGGCAGGTTGCAGTCGAGACCGGAGTCGACGATCGCCACCTTGACGGGCGCGAGGCCGGCGGGCGGCGCCTGCCACGCGTCGAAGGCGTGGTCCGAGGCGAGGTACCACTGCTTCGCGTAGTACGTGTTCGCGGGCGTGAAGGCCGCGGCGGGTGCCGCAGCCGCCAGCGCGGCGACGACCGCGCCGAGCAGCGCCACCTTCATCTTCATCCTCACCGATCCACGGTAGCCGGAGTCGCGCTAGTTCGGCGCGACGCGGATCCGGACCGGAGCGCTCGTCGCCGCGGCGACTGCCAGGCGATACCAGGTCGTGACCTTCGGCCGCACCACGAGCTCGAAGGCATGCGTGTGCGGGTCGGGCGTCGCAGCCCGCAGGGTGCTCCAGGGCAGGCCTGCCGACCGCTGCTCGACGACGGCGCCGGGTGCGGCCCGGAGCACGCCGGTGAGCGTGACCTTCGTCCCGGCGGCGACGGCCGGGCTCGGCTGCGGCGGCTGGAGCGAGAGGACGGAGACACGGAACCACGTCGAGCGCAAGCCGAGCTTCGCCTGCACGAGCGAGCCCGCCACGGGCGCCGTCGTCACGGCCTTGCCGGCGGCCGTGGCGACGTGGAGCTGCGCCACCCGCAGCGACGAGTTGATCGTCGTCGTGGCGTCCAGGACGCGGCCGCGCAGGCCGAGCGCCTGCGCGAGCGTCCGGCCGGTGACGGGCACCGGGCCCCAGTTGTGGTACGGCGAGATCGAGTCGTACGGATCGGGGACCGACGGCAGGTACGGGATGGCCTGTCCGCCCCACGCGTCCGCCGCCGACTGCGTCCGTCCGCCCGAGCTCGAGGAGAAGAACGCCGTCGCGACCCCGGTGCCGTAGAGCAGGACCTGGCCGGCGGTGGCGTCGACGGCCGCGTCGGCCGCCGGCGTCTCGGCCGACACGCCGAGATACGCCTGGCTGCGCGTGTCGGCGTAGACGTCGAAGGGCGCCCCGAGCTTCCGCGTCGCGAGCGCGTACGACCGCGACGCGACCGCCTGCGCCTCGAGCGCCGCAGGCAGCCAGGTCGAGGGCATCTCGGCGGGAACGACGCCGGCGAGGTACTCCTCCAGCGGCAGCGTGTCGACCGCTTGCAGCCGGTTGCCGACGACGTCGACCGTGATCGTGCCGCGGTAGGCGCGGTCGAGCGTCAGCGTCGAGCCGCTCGCCGGCGTGAGCGTGAGCGGAGGCGCGAGCGGCTGCGCGGGGCCGCCGTCGACGGCGATGTCGAGCGCGGGCGTCAGCTTCGTCGCGCCGGAGGGCAGCGTGTGCTGCGCGCCGTTCGCGTCGGTGACCGCGATCGGCTGTCCCGAGGAGACCGTGAGCGTCTTCCTGTCCTGGGCGAGCAGGACGCGGATCGTCGTCGACGGTGCCGTCCCGAGGCTCGTGCCGGGGTAATAGGCGGAAAGGATCTGCCGGTACGTGTAGCCGTGCTCGGCGTATCCCTGGGCGCCCCACTGGCTCATCCCGACGCCGTGGCCCCAGCCGTGGCCCCGGATGAGGAAGAGCGCGCCCGAGCCCGCGGGCGCGACGTAACGGCCTGCGTCGGCCGGTCCCGCTCCGAGAACGGCGATCGCGGCGGCCGCGGCGGCTGGGATGAGGATGCGGCGGAGCATGCGGTGGCGCGTCTGCCTTGGAAGCTAGCGCCTCGCTTCGCGCTCCCGGCCCGGATTGCCTGCCTTTACAGGAGCTTTACCGCTCCGTCCGCACCGCGTGTAGACTCCTCGCCGACAGATTCGAGGCGACGGAGCCTCGGCAGCCATCACACGGTGGCCGCCGGGGCTTTTTGCATTTCGAGGGAGGAGGAAGGATGGGATACGTGGAGAGCAGGGACCGGGCGACGTCGGATCCGGAGACGCGCAAGGAGGTGCTCGCCGAGATCGAGTCGCGCGGCATCGAGGACGTGCTCCTCTGGTTCACCGATCTCGAGGGGCACCTGAAGAGCTTCTCGATCACGCGCGGCGAGGTCGAGGGCGCACTCGACGACGGGATGGGCTTCGACGGCTCGTCGATCACCGGCTTCAACGCGATCGAGGAGTCGGACATGGTCGCGATCCCCGACCCGGAGACGTTCCGCATCCTCCCCGACGGCCAGGCAGCCCGGATGATCTGCGACGTCGTCACGCCCGACGGCGAGCCGTACGCCGGCGATCCGCGCTTCGCCCTCCGCCGCGCGCTCGAGCGGATGGAGGCGATGGGCTTCGACACGTTCAACATCGGCCCCGAGGCGGAGTACTTCCTCTTCAAGGACGAGACCGGCACGGAGACGCTCGACGAGGGCGGCTACTTCGCGCAGACCACGCTCGACGCGGCGACCGGCGTGCGGCGCGACACGATCCGCGCGCTCGAGTCGATGGGGATTCCCGTCGAGTACCACCACCACGAGGTCGGGCCGTCGCAGCACGAGATCGACATCCGCTTCGCCGGCGCCCTGGAGATGGCCGACTACATGCTCACCTATCGCCTCGTCGTGAAGGAGGTCGCAAAGCAGCACGGCTACCACGCGACGTTCATGCCGAAGCCGCTGTTCGGCGAGAACGGCTCGGGGATGCACACGCACCAGTCGCTCTTCTCGGACGGGCACAACGCCTTCTTCGACGAGGACGACAAGTGGCACCTCTCGGACGTCGGCAAGGCGTTCATCGCGGGGCAGCTCCGTCACGCGCGCGAGCTGTCCGCCGTGTTCGCGCAGTGGGTGAACTCGTACAAGCGCCTCGTCCCCGGCTACGAGGCGCCCGTCTACGTCGCGTGGTCGCAGCGGAACCGTTCGGCACTGATCCGGATCCCGCTCTACAAGCCCGGATCCGAACAGGCGACGCGCGCCGAGATCCGCTGCCCCGACCCGGCATGCAACCCGTACCTCACGTTTGCCGCGCTCCTGCACGCGGGGCTCGAGGGAATCGAGAAGGGGTACGAGCTGCCCGACCCGATGGAGACGAACCTCTACCACCTCACGGCCGAGCAGCGGCGCGAGCGCGGCATCGTCTCGCTCCCGGAGACGCTCGGCGAGGCGATCGACGAGTTCTCCCGCTCGGAGCTGATGCGGAAGGCGCTCGGCCCGCACATCTTCGACCGCTACGTCGAGCTGAAGCGGAAGGAATGGGATGAGTACCGCGTCCAGCTGACCGACTGGGAGATGAAGAAGTACCTCGCGGTTCTCTAGACGCGCGACCTCGCGGGCCGCGGCGGGATTCCTCCGTCCGCCGCGGCCCGCATCGTCCCAGGCGTGGCAGGCCTCGCCTCGCCGTTCCTCCTGCTGATCTTCCTCGCCGCCGCCACCGCGACCTGGATGGCGGGCGTCGCGCTCTCGAAGACGACGGGATGCGCTCGACGCGCGGCTCGGGCTCGGCGACGAGGTCGGCGGGCTGATCCTCCTCTCGATCGCCGGCAGCCTGCCGGAGCTCGCGATCACCATCTCCGCCGCGGCGCAGCACAACCTGCAGCTCGCCGCCGGGAACCTGATCGGCGGCATCGCGATCCAGACGATGGTGCTCCTGATCTGCGACGTCGCGGTGGGGCCCGCACGTCCGCTCACCTACCTCGTCGGCGCGCTGACGCCGGTGCTCGAGGGCTTGCTCGTCATCCTCGTCGTCGCCGGCGTGGAGATGGGGGCTCTGCTGAAGCCGTCGGTCGCGATCGGCGGCCGCGTCTCGCCCGCCTCCCTCGCGATCGTCGTGATCTGGACCGTGGGGCTGTACGTGATCAACCGCTCGCGGAAGGACCCGCGCTGGTCCGTGTCGATGCCCGGCAGCCAGCCGGGGCGGCGCCACCGGCGCGAGCCGCATCCGGAGCGGGCGCACCCGTACGCCGGCGCGTCGACGGCCCGCGTGGCGGGCGATCTTCGGGCTCGGGTGCGCAGTGACGCTCGCCGCAGGAGTCTTCCTCGAGCAGAGCGGCAACGAGCTCGCCAACCGGCTCGGCGTGAACGGCGTCATCTTCGGGGCGACTGTCCTCGCTGCGGCGACCGCGCTGCCGGAGATCTCGTCCGGGATCGCCGCCGTCCGGCTGGGCGACAACGCGCTCGCGATCGGGGACATCTTCGGAGGCAACGCATTCCAGGTCTGCCTCTTCCTCGTCGCCGACCTCGTCGCCGGAACGCCGGTTCTCCCCTCCGCCGGGCCCCTCAACGCCTGGCTCGCGGGACTCGGCATCGCGCTGACCGCGGTCTACGGCTTCGGCGTGATCGGACGGCCGCTCCACTGCCGCTTCCGACTCGGGCCCGACTCGCTGCTTGCCCTAGCCGTGTTCGGCCTCGGCATCGCCGGGCTCTTCTTCGTCCCGCACTAGCGGGCGAACGATCCGCCGCTCCCGGACGTATGGACAGTAGTGGGAGGGGATTCCGAACTCGACGCACGCGCGTTCGAGCAGCTCGTCCGAGAGCTGGACGGACAGATGCGGGCGTTCAGCCATCGCATACTCGGCCCAGCATGGAGCGAGGACGTCTTGCAGGAGGCTTATCTCCGGGCGTTCCGGGCGCTACCGCGCTTCCGGTCCGGACAAGGCTCGTTCCAGAGCTGGCTGTACCGCATCGTCTACCGCTGCTGCCTCGACGAGCTGCGCCGGACGCGCCGGCGGGCAGTTCCGTGGGCGGCGGCCCCTGAAACGCCGGCGCCAGCCACCGAGCCGGCGTTCGCGGCACGAACGGAGCTTTGGCGGGCACTCGGAGAGCTCTCCGCCGAGGAGCGTGCCTGCGTTGTGCTGGTCGACGGGCTCGGGTTCGACTACGGGTCCGCCGGCCGGATCCTCGACGTGCCGCGGGGCACCGTCGCCTCCCGCCTCAACCGCGCGCGACCGCTACTCCGGCGTGCGCTTCAAGAGCCACTAGCCGACACGGAAGGTGAAGGTCATGCACGAATATCGCGATGAAGAGCTCAGCCGCGCGCTGAGCGAGCTACCGGTACCTGCAGCGTCCGACGACTTCTTCGCTCGACTCCGGAGCCGAGTCGACGGCGCACCTTCGCGACGCAGGGGGATCGCAAGAGTCGGCGCGCTCGTTGTTGCCGGGCTGCTCGTCGGCGGCTTCGCGGGGATTGAGCTCGCCGGCACTTCCCGCGGCGCGACATCGACTCCGGTGCCGACGTTCACGCCCACGATCGGGTGGAACACCGTCGAGACGAACAACCGGGAGGCTGGGACGGACCAGCTCGACCTCGCCTGGGCGGCCAACGTCCCGTTCGCGCCCCAGGACACGCAAGCCGACTGGCCGACGGCGACCCTCGAGAGCCTCCCGGCGGGCGCGATCGTCATCGTCGTCGTCGGCCCGTGGGCGTACACGGGCGGCGAGCAGATACCCCAGCTCGAGCTCCCGGTGCGGATCGAGAACCTGGACTTCGAGCGAGCCAACTGGTGGGAGGGGCAGCCCGCGCCGAACGTGTCGGGCTACCACATCTCCGCTCACATCAACGCGCAGGAGATCGTCAACGTGTTCGTCTGGATGGGCAGCGACGACCCGACGCCGCAGCTGAAGGCGGCTGCCGACGAGGAGCTCGCTCGGCTGATGCTTCCGAGCTAGCCGGGCTTCCAGACCATCAGGCCGAGGATGGCGAGCAGGAGGAGCCCGCTCGCGTAGCTCGCCCAGAGCGGACCGCGCGCGGAGACGAGGCCGCGCAGCTCCGCGCTGGGAGCGTCGCCCTCCGCCGCCAGCCGCGCCGCGAGGTGGCGCGCATGGCGCGCCGTCCGGCCGCCGTAGCCGCCGAGCGCCATGCTCGCGACCCAGAGGCCGAGCGCCGCCTGGATCCACGGCGCCGAGAAGCCGATGCCCTCGTGCCGGGCGAGCGCGATCCCGAAGGCGAGCGTGAGAATCGCGCCCGCACCGGCGAGTGCCGCGCCGATCGGCGCCAGGCGCAGCAGGGCGTACACCTCGCTCGGCCGCTCACGGCGGATCGCGGCGAGCTGCAGGACGCCCGCCACGGCCGCGCCCGCGAAGAAGGCGAAGGCGCCGAGCAGGTGGAGGAAGAGGAGGACCGTGGGTCAGCGCCACGAGGCTCCTACGATAGATCCGTGGAGGCGAGGGAACGCCACCTTCGGCTGCTGACGGAGACGATCGCAGCCGTCAACTCGACGCTCGACCTCGAGGAGGTCCTGCACCTGGTCGCGGACAAGGTCGCGGCGGCGCTCGAGGCCGACGCGTGCTTCGTCTACCTCTACGACGAGCGCGCCGGCGAGCTCGTCCTGCGGGCGACGCGCGGCACTCCGCTCGACGAGATGACGCGCCGGCCGCGGCTCCGCCCCGGCGAGGGCATCACCGGCACGGCCGCCGCCGAGCGGCGCCCGGTGGCGATCGCCGAGAGCGCGCACCTCGACCCGCGCTGGAAAGAGTTCCCGAACCTGCCCGAGTCGGAATACGAGTCGATCCTGGCCGTTCCGATCCTCGCGCGGGAGCAGCTCGCCGGGGCGCTGAACGTGCGCACGCGCGAGCCGCGCGAGTTCCGGCCGGACGAGATCGAGCTGCTGCAGGCGATCGCGGGGCAGGTCGCGCAGTCGATCGTCCACGCGAAGCTGTACGCGCAGGCACAGCGCAGGGTCGCGGAGCTCGAGGCGCTCGCGCGCATCTCGGAGGCCGTGTCCGAGTCGCTCTACCTCGAGGAGTCGCTCGAGGCGATCGTGAAGACGACGATGGACGCGGTCGGCGCGAGCGGCGCCGCGCTCGTGCTCGAAGACGGACGGATCGCGTGGCCGGAGGGGCGCGCCGGCGCGCATGCCGTTCGCACGCCGCTGCGCTGGAAGCGGCGCGTGATCGGCCAGCTCGTCGCCGACCGCGAGACGCCATTCTCGGACGAGGAGCGGGCGCTGCTCGAGGCGATCGCCCACCACGCCGCCGTCGCGCTCGAGCACGGGCGGGCGGTGATGCGCGGCGTGCTCGCCCAGGAGATCCACCATCGCGTCAAGAACAACCTCCAGACCGTCGCCTCGCTCCTCCGCCTGCAGGCGCGAGCCGACGGGGTCGACCCGCGCGAGGCGCTCGAGCACTCCGTCAACCGGATCCTCGCGATCGCCGCCGTCCACGAGGCGCTGACCGAGCGCCGGGAGGAGGACGTCGAGCTCGCGGAGCTGATCGAGCGGCTGCGCGCCATGCTCGTCCAGGGGATCGGCGGCGAGCGCGAGGTCGAGGCGCGGCTCGAGCCCGTCGCCCTGGGCGGGAGCCGCGCGACCGCGCTCGCGCTCGTCTTCTCCGAGCTCCTGCAGAACGCGCTCGAGCACGGGGCAGGCGCGGTGCGCATCGAGCTCGCCCGGCGTGACGGGGACGTCGTGCTCGCGATCGGCGACGAGGGCGAAGGCACCGACGGCGCGGCGGACGGCACCGGCCTCTCGATCGTCCGAGCGCTCGTGGCCGACGAGCTGCACGGAAGCTTCGCGCTCGCGGGCGCACGCGCAGAGGTGGTGTTCCCGGCGTGAACGAGCGGTCGGAGGTGCTGATCCACGTGCGCCGCGGCGACGAGTTCCTCTGCACCCATCGCAAGCCCGATCACGGCGGCTACTGGCACACGATCGCCGGCGGGGTCGAGCCAGGCGAGGCGTGGCACGTCGCGGCGCTGCGCGAGCTGCGGGAGGAGACCGGGTCTCGCGGCGGACGAGCTGCGCGAGATCGGCGAGTTCGCCTACGTGCGCGAGGACTGGGAGTCCGAGCCCGGCCTGCGCGTCCACGTCCGGGCCTTCCTCGTCGACGTCGAGCCGGACTGGGAGCCCGTCCTCAACGAGGAGCACGACGAGTACCGCTGGCTGCGGCGCGAGGAAGCGGCGAAGCTCCTCTTCTGGCCCGAGCCCCCGCAGCTCCTGCGCGCCCTGCCGTGAGGGAGGCGCCGGCCCCGTACAGAGGGGAGGGGCCGCACGCCCTCTGGCACGTGAGCGAGGACGACTCGATCCGCCGTCCGAGTCGGGGACGACGGACGAGGACGTCGGACGCTTCCGCACCGACGACGACCTGCTCGGCCTCTGGGACGAGGTGATCGCGTCGAGTCTCGGCTACAGCGGCGTCCGGCTCCGCAACGTCCGCAAGGGCACGTCCTCGTCGGCCGGGAACCAGTAGCTGTCGCCGTTGCTGCCGTGGCCGTTGCGGAGGCCGAGCAGCTGGCGGCGGAGCGGCGTGAGGCCGGTGAGGCGTCCCGGCTCGAGCCCGAGGTCGTCGCGCGGCCGGATCCAGCGATGCGTGTAGCCGAAGAAGAGCGCCTTGCGCGTCCGGCCGGACCGGTTGTCGCCGCGCGCGTGCCACAGCCTCCGGTCGAAGATCACTGCGCTGCCCGCGGCGACGAGGATCGGGATCGCGTCCGGCGGCTCGCATTCCTGCGGCAGCGAATCGCGGCGATGGCTGCCCGGGACGACGCGCAGCGCGCCGTGCTCGGGAGTCGGCACGTCGGTGAGGAAGAACGCGACCTTGACCGAGAGCCGCGGCCGCGGCGACTCGAGCTCGACGTTCTGCCGGCCGCCGTCCTGATGCCAGCGCCAGCGAGGCTCCGCGACCGGCTCGGGCGGATGGATGTCGAGATGGCAGTGGTAGACGTAGACGTTCCAGCCGAGGACGTCGGCGACGAGCGGCAGACACGCCGGGTGGTCGACGAGCTCGAGGAAGGCGTCGTCCAGTCCGGCGAAGGCGAGCCGGTGCAGCGGCCCTCGGGAGCCCGCCTCCGCCTCCCACACTCGGTCGACTGCGCGCTCGAGCCGCCGCACCTCCGCCCGGCCCAGGGCCTCCGGTATCACGACGAACCCGTCCCGCTCGAACTCGTCCCGCACGTCGCATATACGCCGGCGACGGCGCGTAGGGTCCCGCCGTGAGGATCCTGATCGCCGAGGACGAGACGATCATCCGGCTCGACCTGCGCGACCTGCTCCAGCGTGCGGGCTTCGAGGTCTGCGCCGAGGCGAAGGACGGCGAGGAGGCGGTCGAGCTCGCCCGGGCCGAGCAGCCCGACCTCGCCGTGCTCGACGTGAAGATGCCGAAGCTCGACGGGATCGAGGCCGCGCGGCGGATCCTCGACGAGCGGCCGATCCCGATCGTGATGCTCACCGCATACGGCCAGCGGGAGCTCGTGTCGCGCGCCGTGGAGGCCGGCGTGTTCGGCTACCTCGTGAAGCCGTTCCGGGAGCAGGATCTCCTGCCGGCGATCGCGGCCGCGCGGGCGCGGCACGAGGAGCTCGCCGCACTGCGCGGCGAGGCGGAGTCGCTGGCAGAGGCGCTCGTCGCCCGTAAGGTGATCGAGCGGGCGAAGGGGCTGCTGATGGAGAAGGAGGGGCTGAGCGAAGCGGACGCGTTCGCGCGGTTGCGCAAGGCCAGCCAGTCGTCCGGCCGGCCCCTGAAGGTGATCGCCGAGGCTGTGGTCGCAACCCTCGCGGGAGGCAGGAGGTGACGACGGTGCCTCTCGACTCCGCGTTCGAGCGCTTCTGGGCGGAGCTGAGCTACGCCTGCGCCTGCTCGAAGAGCTGCTCCCAGCGCTCGAGCAGCGCCGTGAGGGCGTCGCGGCTGCGCTTGTGCGCGGCGAGGACGTCGACGTCGGTCCAGTCCTCGGCGAGCTTTGCCTCGAGCCGGGCGACCTCGGCCTCGCGGGTGGCGATCTCCGCCTCGATCCGCTCCAGCTCCGACGGACGCCGCTTCGGCGGCGCCTTGGGCTTCGGCGCCGGCTTCGGCTTCTCCGGAGCCGGCTGTGCGGCGGCCTCGCGCAGCGCGCGCTCGTCGCGCCGCCGCAGCATCTCCGCCCAGCCGCCGTCGTAGGCGTGGAGCTCCCCGTCCTCGATCGCCAGCGTCCGCTCGGCGACGGCGTCGAGCAGCGCGCGGTCGTGCGACACGAGCAGCACCGTCCCGGGGAAGGCGACGAGCGCGGCCTCCAGCGCCTCGCGGCTCTCCAGGTCGAGGTGGTTCGTCGGCTCGTCGAGGACGAGGAAGTTCGCGCCCGAGGCGACCGTCACCGCCAGCGCGAGCCGCCGCCGCTCGCCGCCGGAAAGCACGGCGACGGGCTTCTCGTGCTCGTCCCACCCAGAGAAGAGAAAACGGCCGAGCAGGCTCTGCGCGTCGGGCCGTGAGAGTCCGGTCATCGACTGGACGCACTGGAGGACCGAGCCGCGCGTGTCGAGCTCCGTCTCCTGCTGCGAGAAGTAGCCGATCTCGACGCCGTGCCCGATCCGGATGCCTCCGCCCCGGACGATCTTCTCGAGCAGCGTCGTCTTGCCGGACCCGTTCGGCCCGACGAGCGCCACGTGCTCGCCTCGCTCGAGCGCGAACGACGCCTGGCGGAGCAGCACTCGGTCGCCGGGGATCGACACGTCGAGCCCGTCCGCCTCGACGACGGTGCGACCGCTGCGGGCGGGCTTGAGGAACTCGAAGCCGAGGCCGCGGGTGCGGCGCGAGAGGCGCTCCACCTCGCCCGCGGCCGCCGCGCGCTCCTTCTCCAGGCGGCCGATCTGGGTCAGCTTCGCCTGCGCCTGCTTCGCCTTGTCCTTCTTGGCGCGGAAGCGCTCGACGAAGCGCTCGAGCCGCTCGATGTCCGCCTGCACGCGCTCGGCCTCCTTCTGCGCGTGCAGCATCCGCGCCGCCTTCTCGCGCCGCCATCCATGCCACGGCCCCGGGAAGAACGTGGCGCGGCCGGCCGAGAGCTCCAGCGTGGCCGTCGTCACCGCCTCGAGGAACCAGCGGTCGTGCGCGACGAGAATCACCGCCGCGTCGAGCGACGCTAGCTCGCGCTCCAGCCACTCGAGGGAGGCAACGTCGAGATGGTTCGTCGGCTCGTCGAGGAGGAGCAGGTCCGGGTCGCCGCCGAGGGCCCGCGCGAGCGAGGCGCGGGTCAGCTCGCCGCCCGAGAACGTCCGCAGCGGCCGGTCGAGGTCGTCCTCCGCGAAGCCGAGCCCGCGCAGGACGGAGGTCGCGCGGTCGCGCCAGCCGTAGCCGCCGGCGTGCTCGAGCCGTGCCTGCGCCTCCGCGTAGCGGTTCAGGGTCGCCCGGTCGTGGGCGCCGCCCGCCATCGACTGCTCGAGCCGCCGCAGGTCGCCCTCGAGCGCGACGAGGTCGCGGGCGCCCGAGAGGACGTACTCGCGCAGCGACAGCTCCACCTCGAGCGGCGGGCGCTGATCGTGGAGCGCGACACGAGTCCCCTTCGCGAACGCGAGCTCGCCGCCGTGCTTCTCCGTGTCGCCGGCGAGGATCCGGAGCAGCGTCGTCTTGCCGGCGCCGTTCGGGCCGGAGAGCGCGACCCGGTCGCGCCGCTCGACGGAGAACGAGACGCCGTCGAAGAGGACGGAGCCGGCGAGCTCCTTGCGCAGGTTGGACGCGATCACGACTGCCATTGCGCCTCCAGGGTAGATTCGGGCGCGTGGCGGCTGTGCTCGCCCTGGACGTCGGCTCCTCCTCCGTGCGGGCGCAGCGCTTCGACGAGCGCGGCAGCCCGGAGGGCGACCTGCGCCAGGAACGCTACGACGGCCAGGATCCGCGCGCAATCGCCGCCGCTGCTCGCCGCGTCCTCGACGGCCGCGAGCCCGACGCGACGTCGTGCTTCGCGCACAGCCTCGTCGCCGTGGACGAGGCAGGCGACGCGCTCACGCCAATCCTCGGCTGGCGAGACACCCGCAGCGCTCCGGCCGCCGAGTGGCTCGCGCGACGGCTCGACCCGGAGGAGGTGCACGCGCGCACGGGCGCGTTCCTGCACCCGTCGTTCTGGCCGGCGAAGCTGGCATGGCTCGCCGAGACGGAGCCGGACATCTTCCGGCGCGCGGCGCGGTTCGTCTCCTTCGCGGACTACCTGCACGGCGGTCCGGAGACGAGCCTGTCGATGGCCTCGTCGAGCGGGCTGCTCGACCTGACGAGTCATGACTGGGACGAGGAGCTGCTCGCGGCGCTCCGGGTCGAGCGCGAGCGGCTGCCGCAGATCGCCGGCCTGCCGCTCTGGGTCGACGCCGCCTGCTCGAACGTGGGAGCCGGCTGCACCGGCCGCGAGCGGGGCGCCCTGATGATCGGCACCTCGGGCGCGCTCCGCCTCCTGTACGAGAGCGAGCGGCCGCAGCCGAAGCCGGGGCTCTTCCTCTACCTCGCCGACGAGCGGCACGTCGTCGAGGGCGGCGCGCTGTCGGACGGCGGCAACCTCTACGGCTGGATCGAGCGGACGCTCGCCGGCTCCGAGGGCTCCCTCGCCGGCCGCGACCCGCGCGACCACGGGCTCGTCTTCCTTCCGTTCCTCGGCGGAGAGCGCTCGACCGGCTGGAACCCGGAGGCACGGGGCACGATCCACGGCCTGACGCTGGACACGACGCCGCTCGACCTCCGCCAGGCCGCGTTCGAGGGCGTCGCCTTCCGCTTCGCGGCGATCGCCGACCTCCTGCCCGACCTGCGCGAGGTCGTCGCGACGGGCGGCGGCCTCCTGCGCGACCGCGACTGGGTGCAGATCATGGCCGACGCGCTGGCGCGGCCGGTCACGATCTCGGAGGTGCCGGAGGCGTCGTTGCGCGGCGCCGCCGTCCTCGCCCTCGCGCGCGAGGGGAGCGAGGCGGACGAAGCGCCCACCGGCGACGTCCTTCATCCGCGCGAAGCTCCGGCGGAGGCGTACCGGGCCGCGCGCGAGGCGCAGCAGCGGCTGTACAACTCGCTCTACGAGGCGCCGGCGTGAGCGCCGACCAGCCGGCGCGCGGCGGCGGCGATGCCGTCCGCGTCGATCCCGGCCTCGGCGAGCAGCTCGGCCGGCTTTCCGGAGTGCGGCATCTCGTGCACGGCGAGCCGTACCACGGGTGGACGCTCGTCCTCGTCGGCGAGCGCCGACAGCACCGCCTCGCCGAGGCCGCCCTCGGGCCAGTGGTCCTCGACGGTGACGATCGGACACCCGAGCGAACGCAGCGTCTCCTCGTCGAGCGGCTTGATCGAGTAGAGGTCGATCACGCGCGCCTCGATCCCCTCCTGCGCGAGCGTCTCGGCCGCCTCGAGCGCCTCGTGGACGGTGATTCCCGCGCCGACGAGGGCGACATCGTCTCCTTCGCGGACGGTGCGCGACCCGCCGATCTCGAACTCCTCGTCCGCGACGTAGAGCACCCGCGTCGCCGGCCGCAGCGTGCGGAGGTAGGAGATCCCCTCGCGGTCGGCCATCTTCGCCACCAGCTTCGCCGTCTGGTTCGCGTCGCAGGGGTGCAGCACGGTCGAGCCGTGGACGGCGCGCAGCGAGGCGATGTCCTCGAGCGCCATCTGCGAGGGGCCGTCCTCGCCGATCGAGACGCCCGCGTGCGAGCCGCAGAGGCAGTAGCTCGCGCGGCTGATCGCGGACATGCGGATGAAGTCGTAGGCGCGTGAGAGGAATGCCGCGAACGTCGAGGCGAACGGGCGCCAGCCGAGTACCTGCATCCCCACCGCGGTCGCGACCATCTGCTGCTCGGCGATGTACATCTCGAAGTAGCGCTCCGGGAGCTCGTCACGGAACTCGTCGGCGTACGTCGAGTTCGAGACCTCGCCGTCGAGGGCGACGACGTCGCCGCGCGCCTTGCCGAGCGCCGCCAGGGCATCGCCGTACGCCTTCCGCGTCGCAACCTCGTCCCCGAGCTCGTAGCGGGGCAGCTCGAGCTCGCCCAGACCGAAGTCGTGGCGCGCGCCGCTCGTGTCGGGCTTCGCGACGTCGACGCGGATGTTCCGGACGCCTCCGAGCTCCTCGATGATCTCGTCGGAGTGGTCGAGCGCCTTCCCGTGGAAGCCGTTCTTGTCCTCGACCGCCTTCGCGCCCTTGCCCTTGATCGTGCGTGCGACGATCACGACCGGCTGCCCGGCGACCTCGAGCGCCTCGGAGTACGCGCGGTCGATCGCCTCGACGTCGTGGCCGTCGATCTCGATCGCGTGGCAGCCGAAGGCGCGCGCGCGGGCGGCGTAGGAGTCGAGATCCCAGCCGTGCATCGTCTCGCCACGCTGGCCGAGGCGGTTGACGTCGAGGACGGCTACGAGGTTGTCGAGCTCGTAGAACGCGGCGTGCTCGAGCGCCTCCCACTGCGAACCCTCCGCGATCTCGCTGTCGCCGCAGAGCGTCCAGACGCGGAACGGCAGCCGGTCGAGCCGCCTGCCCGCGAGCGCCATGCCGACCGCGTACGGCAGGCCCTGGCCCAGCGACCCCGTCGCGACGTCCACCCACGGGATACGCGGCGTCGGGTGGCCCTCGAAGATCGAGTCGAACTGCCGGTACGTGAGCAGCTCGTCGTCCGAGATCGCGCCGGCGGCGCGGAACATCGCGTAGAGGAGCGTCGAGGCATGGCCCTTCGAGAAGACGAGGCGGTCGTTGTGCGGGTCGCGGGGGTCGGCGAAGTCGAAGCGCAGGTACTTCGCGAGCAGCACGGCCATCAGGTCGGCGGCGGACATGCCAGACGTCGGGTGCCCGGATCCCGCCTCCGCCGCAGGGCGGATCGCGTCCACCCGGAGCTGCTGCCCCAGCTCACGCCAGAGCTCGACGTCGTTCATGGCCACGACCTCTCCCTTCTCCGGGTGCGGGAAACTGCGGCCGATTCTATGTACGGTCCCGCGCGTGAAGCCTCACGTTCCTGGGGCGGCGCTGGCAAAGGAGCCGAGCGCGAGCCGCGATGGGCAGTGCACGAGGTACGACCGAGTGGCGAGCGCTGCAGCTGGAAGC
>JAVKST010000038.1:0-21486 GCA_039583515.1 Gaiellaceae bacterium | reverse complement strand
AGCCAGACCGGGAAGTTCGAGAGCAGGCCGCCGTCGACGACGTACACCGGGTTGCCCTGCCGGTGCAGCACGACCGGCGTGAACAGAAACGGGTAGCTCATCGACATGCGGACGGGTCGACGAGCGGGAAGCTGTCCTTGTCGAACGGCTTGCCCCGCTCGTCTTCGTAGTCGGGCAGGTCGTCGGGGAGGACGATCATCCGCCCGGTGGTGACGTCGGAGCCGATCACGTGCAGCCGGTAGGTCGCCCGCTCGTACTTCTCCGGCGCGATCCCCGGGAGCTCGTCGATCGGCGGCAGGTCGCGTCGCTTCACGTCGCCGAAGCTGAGATCCGTCCTTCCGAGCTCCTTCGCCAGCGGCGAGGCCGCGAGCTGATCGCGCATCCACTCCAGGAAGTACGCGCCCGGCGCCATCCCCCGCAGCCGCCCGACCGCGTTGACGACGCCGCCCAGCCACATCCCGCCGGGGCCGCAGTCGGCGAAGCGCGAGTAGACGGCCCTGGACAGGATCGTCCGGAGCCCGGCGGCGTCGTAGCCGACCACGAGCAGCGCCGCGACGATCGAGCCGGCCGAGGTGCCGGCGAGGTTCACCCATTCCTGCACGCCCGCGTCGCGTTCCGCGGCCGCGATCGCGCCGGCGAACGCGATCCCCTTGACGCCGCCGCCCTCGAAGACGCCGTCGGCCCTGTGCCGTTCGTCGGTCGCCATCGCTACTCGACTTGCTCGACGACCCAGAAGTCGCTCGCCAGGCTCGAGCTCGTGAGGTAGCCCGCGGGCAGCCAGAAGTAGCCGTGGTCGCCCCACCCCGCGCCCCAGGAGTTCCGGCACTCGAAGTAGAGCTGGCCCCGGATCTGCTTGTAGCCCGCGGCGACGACCGCGTGGCCGCCGAGCGTCCGCTCGCCGGGCGTCGGCATCGGCACGATCCCGCTCGACCCGACCTCCGTCTCGAACGACTCGTAGACCGTGAACCCGAACGCGATCGGATACCCGGCCGCGAGGATGGACTGGATCGCCACCTGCGACTGCCGGACGCGCGCGTAGCGGATCGCCTCGTGCTTGCGCGCCTCCCTGTACGCCCGTGCCGGCGGCTTCTGCGCGAACTTCGCGATCACGTACGGCCAGACCGTCTCCGGCGGCGCACCGACCTGGGCGACCGACTTGATCCCGTCCCGGATCTCCGCCCCCGAGTCCTGCGAGACGGTGCCCTCCATCGCGCGTTCGTTGTAGTAGATGAAGAGCCGCGACGGGGTCGACGCGTCCGGCTCCCGCTGCCGGAGCTGGTTGAACTCGAGGATCGCGCCGACGCTGTTCGCGGTGCACGACCCGAGCTGCCCCTGGTCGTACACCGGCGGCATCTGCGTTCGCAGGCTCGCCTTCGGCGGCAACGCCTTCAGCGGCTCCACCGCGAGCAGGAAGTCGCGGATGTCGGGATGGTCCGGACGCCATCCGTACCGCTTCTGCGTGCGGACGGCGAGGCCGGCTGGTGCGTCGTTCATGCCCACTCCCCTTCGTGCGGGGAGCATCCTGGCCCGCCCGGGGCATCGCTCCGGGGCGACCGCAGCTAGCTTCGGCTGCTCCTAGCTTTCCCCGATCCTGTCACGTCGACAGGGCGTGTCAAGGCCAGGACGGTTCCACGGCTCGCATGCCCCCGTCCTCGAGAGAAGAAGCGGACGACGGGGCTCGAACCCGCGACCCTTGGCTTGGGAAGCCAATGCTCTACCAGCTGAGCTACGTCCGCCGGATAGCGGCGATTGTACCGGGGCAATAATGGCCCCCGAGACCGCGAAACGAAGGAGCTGGCATGGCCACGAACGAGCTGCACGAGACGGCGCGGGCGCTCGTCGCCGAGGGGAAGGGAATCCTCGCCGCAGACGAGAGCGAGGGCACGATCGCGAAGCGCTTCGACACGATCGGCGTCGAGTCGACGGAGGAGAACCGGCGCGCGTACCGCGACCTGCTCTTCACGACGCCGGGCGTCGAGGAGTACATCAGCGGCGTCATCCTCTTCGACGAGACGATCCGGCAGCGCGCGGACGACGGGACGCCGTTCCCGGAGCTGCTCGCCTCGAAGGGGATCATCCCCGGGATCAAGGTCGACAAGGGCGCGAAGCCGCTCGCGCTCGCCGAGGGCGAGACGGTGACGGAAGGCCTCGACGGGCTGCGCGCGCGGCTCGAGGAGTACCGCGAGCTCGGAGCCCGCTTCGCCAAGTGGCGCGCCACCTACTCGATCGGGGAGACGAATCCGAGCGAGTACTGCATCTGGACGAACGCGCACGCGCTCGCACGCTATGCCGCGCTGTGCCAGGAGGCGGGCCTCGTCCCCATCATCGAGCCCGAGGTGCTGCAGGACGGGACGCATACCGTCGAGCGCAGCGGCTTCGTGACTTCGCGCGTCCTCGCCGCCGTCTTCACCGAGCTGTTCGACCAGCGGGTCGACGTCGCCGGGACGCTGCTCAAGCCGAACATGGTGCTCTCCGGCTACGAGGCGAGCGACCGCGCCGGCGTGGACGAGGTCGCGGAGGCGACGCTGCACTGCTTCTACAAGCACGTGCCGGCGGCCGTCCCCGGGATCGTCTTCCTCTCCGGCGGCCAGTCGGACGAGGACGCGACGGCGCACCTGAACGCGATGAACGCGCGGGGGCCGCACCCGTGGCAGCTGTCCTTCTCGTACGGCCGCGCGCTCCAGGCGCCGGCGCTCAAGGCGTGGGCCGGGAAGGCGGAGAACGTCGAAGCCGGGCGGCGCGCCTACTACCACCGCGCGAAGATGAACGGCGCTGCCCGCACCGGCACGTACGCGCCCGAGATGGAGCGCGAGGCGGTCGGCGTCTAGCGAGCTTTGCCAGGGCGCCTTCGGCAGCGCCTGCGCACCGTTCTCGGGGCTATCTCGGCGGCGCCACGTGGCGCCACGCCTCGCGGATGTCCGAGAGCTCTGCCACCGCGATCTCGATCCGCGGGACGTAGGCGCGAACGCCGTCGAGCGCGGCCGGATCGGACGGGTCGGCGAAGGCGACCTGGACCGAGCTCTCCTTGAAGCGCACGGGAATCGCCGCCAGCTGGAGCCCCACGTCCCGCGGCAGCATCCGCGCCGCGGCGGCGTCGACGCCGACGCGGCGCACGCTCACGTACGGCACTGCGAGCTGGTCGGACAGGGTGCGTGCGAGCTCCTCCTCGAAGATGACGCCCGCCCGCAGGAGCGCGGCGCCGAGAAGCTCCCCCCGCTCCCGCGACTCGCGCAGGCCGGCCTCGAGCTGCGCCTCCGTGATCAGGCCCTTGCGCTGCAGCACCTCGCCGAGCCGCGGCCGGAAGGCGCCGGAAGGCGCGCCGTTTCGCCGGGCACCGGTCTGGATGCGCTCCGCCTGGCGGAGAGCGAGCGGGACGCCGTTCGCACGCGACCAGTTGCGCGTGAACTCCTGCAACGTCGACTCGTCCTCGTGCGTCGTCAGTTCCACGACCGCCGGGGCGGCAAGGCGCGCCGAGACGCCCAGGCGCAGGAAGTAGTCGCGAAGCGCGACCGCGGTGCCGGGCCGCGCCCCGACGTCGACGAGCCAGAGGCCCTCGATGCCGCGCGTGATCGTGCTCTCCATCGTTCTCCTCGTAGCCGGCGGCCGCAAAGGCCGTATCTGCAGTGTCGGCCCCCGGCGAGGCGGCGCCGTCCCCTTTTCGGGGGGTCGCTACGTGTACTCGAACCCCGTCAGAGCGGACAGCTTCGCGAGCGACTGCTGCGCCACGACGCGCCGCACGGTGCCCGAGCGCGAGCGCATCACGATCGAGTCGGTGACGGCGCCGCCACCGGCCGTGTACTGCACGCCCTGCAGGAGCGACCCGGTCGTCACGCCGGTGGCGGCGACGAAGACGTCCTCGCCGGAGACGAGGTCGTCGGTGCGGAGGATCCGCTCCGGGTCGAGCCCGGCGCGGACAAGCTGCTCCCGCTCGTCCTCGTCGCGCGGCCAGAGCCTGCCCTGGATGCCACCTCCGACGCATTTCAGGGCGGCTGCGGAGATGACGCCCTCGGGCGTCCCGCCGATCCCGTAGAGCATGTCGACGCTCGTGCCCGGCTGCGCGGCGGCGATCGCGGGGGCGACGTCGCCGTCGCGGATGAGGCGGACGCGCGCCCCTGCCTCCCGCAGCTCGGCGATCAGGTGGTCGTGCCGCTCGCGCTCGAGCACCACCACGTCCACCTCGCGCGCCGTCTTCCCCAGCGCCTCCGCCATGCGCACGACGTTGTCGGTCGGGCTGGCGCGGATGTCGACGGCATCGATCGCCGCCGGACCGACGGCGATCTTCTCCATGTAGAAGGCGGCGCCGGGAAAGAGCATCGTCCCGCGCTCGGCGACGGCGATGACCGAGATCGCGTTCGGCTGGCCGAGCGCGGTCAGGCGCGTGCCCTCGAGCGGGTCGACGGCGACGTCCACCTCGGGCCCCTCGCCGCTGCCGACCTCTTCTCCGTTGTAGAGCATCGGCGCCTCGTCCTTCTCGCCCTCCCCGATCACGACGACCCCGCGCATCGCGACGCTCTGGAGGACGTAGCGCATCGCGTCGACCGCCGCCTGGTCCGCGGCCTCCTTGTCGCCGCGGCCGACCCAGCGGGCCGCCGCCATCGCCCCCGCCTCCGTCACGCGGACGAGCTCCATCGCGACGTTGCGGTCGGGGACCTGGCGCGAAGCCACGGCTACATCCTTTCAGGCGCCTCGACGCCGACGAGGTCGAGGCAGCGCGCGATCACCGTCCGCGTCGCGCGACAGAGGCCGAGGCGGAACGCCTGCTGCTCGCTCTCGAGCACACGGTGCTCGTGGTAGAAGCGGTGGAAGTCGTCGGCCACGCGGATCGCGTATGACGGGATCGCCTGGGGCCCGCGCTTCGCCGTCGCGTCTTCGGCCACCGCGGGCAGCTCCGCGAGCCGCTTGATCAGCTCCCGCTCCTCGGGCGCAAGCGGGCCCTGTAACGCGCTGCTGCTGGGAAGGCCGGCGGCGTTGCGAAGGATGCCGGCGATCCGGGCATGGGCGTACTGGACGTAGTAGACCGGGTTCTTCTGCGAACGCTCCGCCGCGAGGTCGACGTCGATCTCGATCGTCTGGTCCGGGCCGCGGTTGACGAGGTACCAGCGAGCGGCGTCGACCCCGATCTCGTCCATGAAGTCGTCGAGGAAGACGACGTCGCCGCGCCGCTTCGACATCTTCGTCTGCGCGCCGCCTTTCGTGAGATGGACGAGCTGGTAGAGGAGCACCTGCACGCGGCCGGGGTCGTATCCGAGCATCCGCGCGACCGCCGCGTACCAGTTGCGGGTGCCGTGATGGTCGGCTCCGAGCACGTAGATCGCGCGGTCGAAGCCACGCTCGAGCTTGTCCACGAGGTAGGCGACGTCGGCGGCGCGGTACGTGGGCGTGCGGTCGCCCGACCGGAGGAGGACGCGGTCCTCGTCGTCGCCGTACGCGGACGAGCGCGCCCAGAGCGCTCCCTCCTTCTCGTAGGTGTCGAGGCGGGGGAGCAGGTCGGGCAACCGCTGCTCGAGCTCGCTCTGGCGCCGGTAGCTGTCGAAGTGAATGCGGAAGCGCTCCAGCGTCGCCTCGATCTCGCTCAGCATCAGCGGCACCGGGTCGCCCTTCAGCGCTGCCAGGTCCTCGAGATAGGCGCCGCGGTAGCCGTCCTCGGGCGGCTCCTCGCCTCGCCGCACGGCGTCGACCGAGGCGCGGAACCGCTCCATCTGCGCGCCCGTGTCGTTGTAGTAGTACTCCCGCTCGACCCCATGGCCCGCGAGCTCGAGCAGCCGGGCGACGCTGTCGCCGTAGACGCCGTTCCGCGCCGACGACACGAGCAGCGGCCCGGTCGGGTTCGCGGAGACCATCTCGACCTGGACGCGCTCCTGCTCGCGCGCCCAACCGCCGCCGAAGCCCTCGCCCGCGTCGAGGATCGCCGCGAGTGCAGCGGCGAACCAGGCTTCCTCGAGGAAGAGGTTGACGAAGCCAGGGCCGGCGACCTCCGCCCGCTCCACTCCCGGCAGCGACTCGGCAGACTCGGCGATCTCGGCCGCGAGCTCGCGGGGCGGGCGGCGGCGCGTTCCGGCGAGCCGGAGGGCGACGTTCGTCGCGTAGTCGCCGTGCTCGGGCTCGCCGGGCCGCTCGAGCTCCAGCTCGCTGCCGGCGAGCCCGGCGAGGGCGCCGGCGAGGCTGCGGATCGGGTCGGCGGACATGGCCTCCTAGTATGTGGACATGGAGGACGACGAGCTCGCCCTACCGGAGCCGGAGGACGACGAGCGGCGGCTGAACATCCAGCTCCCGCCCGAGCTTCTCGGCGGCGTCTACGCGAACTTCGCCAACGTCAGCTTCTCGCAGTACGAGTTCACGCTGACCTTCGCGCGGATCGAGCACGAGGTCGAGGAGGGCGACGTCCCGGGAGCCGTGGTCGCCCGCGTCAACGTCGCGCCGCGCTTCGTCCCCGAGCTGATCGCGGCGCTGCAGGACTCGTGGTCAAAGTACGTCACGCGCGAGGGCATCCGCAACCTGCCCGAGGCGCCGGGCGGCACCGACGAGCCGCAGTCCTGACGCTCGGACTGGCGCCCTCCTACGCCGTCCTCTCCGCCGCACAGGCGGCGACCGCGGCCGCACCGAACCGGCATGCGCCGGCGCGCGGGCGCGGCGTCGTCTGGATGCTCGTGCCCGCGGCGCTGCTCGCGGCCGGGGTTGCGATCTCCGACGCCGTGCCGCAGGGAGCGCACTGGCTCGCCCTCCTCGCGACCTTCGGCACGCCCGTCCTGGCCGCCGCTGGCGGCGTGCTGCGCCACAGCCCGCGCCGGTGGCTCTGGCCGCCGGTCGCCGCCGCGCTCTGGATCGCCGCGTGGCTCGGCTCCGGCCTGGCACAGGAGGCAGCCGGAGTCGCGCTGATCGCGGGCGCGTGCGTCGCGGCGGCGTCGGCGGCGGCGCTCGTCGCGCCGGCGTGGTCGCTGCGCACAGGCCTCGTCGCCCTCGCGGCGCTGGACGTCGTGCTCGTGTGGGGGACGGCGGGCGTGCAGCAGGCCACGAACGCGCTGCAGGCGACGCCGCTCCCCCACGCAGCCGGCACGCCGCTGCCGAGCCTGCAGCAGGCGACGTTCGGCTCGGCGGCGATGGGCTGGCTCGACCTGCTCGCGCCCGCCCTGCTCGGCGTCGTCGTCGGCGGGCGCCGGAAGCTCGCGGCCGCGGCCGTCACCGGGGTTGCCGCCGGGATCTGGGGCCTGCTCCTGCTCGCGACTGCGGAAGTGGCTGCGACCGTTCCGGTCCTCGCGGGACTAGCGTTCGCGGCCGTTCCCGATGCGCGTCGCCGTCGTCTCCGACATCCACTCGAACCTCGCGGCACTCGAGGCGGTGCTGGCGGCGATCGACGCAGAGAGCCCCGATGAGGTCTGGTGCCTGGGCGATCTCGTCGGCTACGGGCCGCGGCCGAACGAGTGCTGTGCGATCGTCGAGGCGCGCGCGGCGGTGTGCCTCGCCGGCAACCACGACCTCGCCGTACGCGGCACGATCGACCTGGAGGAGTTCGGCGGGGACGCCGCCGTCGCGGCGCGCTGGACGCGCGACGTGCTCGCGCCCGAGGCGCAGGCGCTGCTGGACCGGCTCGAGCCGCAGGGGGCCGCGCACGGCGTCTCGCTGTACCACGGCAGCGCACGCGACCCGATCTGGGAGTACGTGCTCTCGGACGAGGCGGCCGCGGCGACGCTCGCCGCCGCGCCGTCCGAGCTCGTGCTCGTCGGGCACAGCCACGTCGCGCTGCTCGCCGTGGACGCGGGGGACGGCGTCGCCGGCGGCCTCGCCGAGGCGGGGCTGGAGGTCGATCTCGGCGTCGGCCGGATCCTCCTCAACCCCGGCTCGGTCGGGCAGCCGCGCGACGGCGACCCGCGTGCGGGGTTCCTCCTGCTCGACCTCGGCGCGCGGCGCGCCGTCTTCAACCGAGTCGGCTACGACGTTGGACGGACGCAGCACGAGATGCGGGACGCGAAGCTCCCCGAGCCGCTCGCCGCCCGGCTCGCCGCCGGCCAGTGACCCGCTAGGCGGGGATGGCGGGCACGACGACCGGCGGAGCGCCCGCCGAAGCGGCGACGGCCGGCTGCTTGTGCAGGTCGATGCCCTCGCGGGCAAGCGCGAGCTGCACGTCCTCGCGCGCCTTCCAGATCCGCCACTTCACCGTCGCGAGCGTGACCTCGAGCGAGTCGGAGATCTCGCCGTAGGAGAGGCCGACGACGTCCCGGAGGAGCAGCGCCATCTTCAGGTCGACGGTCAGCCCCTCGACGGCGCGCCAGACGGCGTCGATCGCCTCGAGCCGCTCGAACGGCGCGTCGAGCACCTCCGGCGGGGCGATGTCGTCGATGTCGACCACCGCCCGCGGACGGCGCTCGCTGGCGCGGAGCTCGTCGAGCACGCGGTTCTTCGTCACCTGGAAGAGCCACGTCGTGAACTTGGAGCGGGAGTCGAAGCGCGCGAGCCCCTGGAAGACGCGCAGGAAGACCTCCTGCGTCAGGTCCTCGGCGAGCGTGCGGTCGCCGACGATGCGCAGCACGTAGTTGAAGACCGGGACCTGGTACGCGCGGACGATGATCGAGAAGGCGCGCTCGTCGCCTCGCTGCGCCTTCCGCAGGACGCCGCTATCGGGCTGGGGCAGCGACAAGGTGCCGCAGTATAGACCCTTTTCAGGGGGCTTTTGTGAGGATTTTTCCACTCATCAGCCGGGGCTGAGGGAGGCCGAGCAGCGCCAGAATCGTAGGCGCGAGGTCGGACAGCTCCCCGTCCCGCAGCACTGCATCCCGCTCGGTCAGGATGACGGGGACCGGGTTCGTCGTGTGCGCGGTATGCGGGCTGACGCCGTCCGGCTGGAGCAGCGTCTCCGCGTTTCCGTGATCGGCGATCACGAGGGCCACGCCCCTGGCGCGCCCGACGGCCTCGACCACCCGCCCGAGGCAGGAATCGGTCGTCTCCACGGCGCGGACGGCGGCGGGGATCACGCCGGTGTGCCCGACCATGTCCGGGTTCGCGAAGTTGACGACGACGAACGCCAGCCCGCCCGCGCCGAGGGCCTCGACGACATGGCCGGCGAGCTCGGGCGCCGACATCTCCGGCTTGTGGTCGTAGCTCGGGACGCCGCGCGGGGAGTCGACGAGGATCCGCTCCTCGCCCGGAAACGGCTCCTCGCGGCCGCCGTTGAAGAAGTACGTCACGTGCGCGTACTTCTCCGTCTCCGCCGCGTGGAGCTGCCGGAGGCCGTGCTCGGAGATCACGTCCGCGAGCACGTCGGCCACGTCGTGCTCGGGGAAGGCGACGGGGAAGTCGAAGTCGTCGCGGTAGCGCGTCATCGTCGTCAGGTCGACGCCCATCTCGCCGAGCTTCTCCGAGAGCTGGCGGGCGCGGTCGGGCCTGAAGTTGAAGAAGATCGCGGCGTCGCGCTCCGGGTCGAGGCGCGGCCGGCCGGCGAGCGAGACGGGTACGACGAACTCGTCGGTCACGCCCGAGTCGTAGCTCGCCTGCACCGCTTCCGGCGCGTGCTCCGCCGCGGGCTCGCTCTCGCGCGCGATCGCCTCGAGCGCCTCTTGCGTCCGCTCCCAGCGGTTGTCGCGGTCCATGGCGTAGTAGCGGCCGGAGACGGTGGCGATCCTCGCGTCCGGCAGCTCGGGGAGGTCGTGCACGGCCGAGGTCGGCTCGACGTCGCGCCCGTCGGTGAAGGCGTGGATCCACGTCCGCTCCGCCATCCCCGCGCGCTGCGCCAGCTCGAGCAGCGCGCGTAGGTGGTCGATGTGCGAGTGCACGCCTCCGTAGGAGACGAGCCCCAGCAGGTGGACGGCGCCGCCCCGCTCGCGGGCGCGCCGGAAGGCGGTGACGAGGGCGTCGTTGTCGAAGAACGTCCCGTCCCGGATCGCGCGGTTCACGCGCTGGAGGTCCTGGTCGAGGATCCGGCCCGAGCCGATCGTCAAGTGGCCCACCTCGGAGTTGCCCATCTGGCCGGGCGGCAGGCCGACCGCCTCCCCCGACGCGATCAGCTGCGCGTGCGGGTAGTCGCGCAGCAGCCGGTCGAAGACCGGCGTCTCCGCGAGCTCGACCGCATTTCCCGGCCCCGGCGGCGCGATCCCCCAGCCGTCGAGGATGACCAGCGCTACGAGGGGATGCGTGCGGCCGCTTCGCATATCGCCTCGAAGGACTCGACGTCGAGCGAGGCGCCGCCGACGAGCGCGCCGTCGACGTCCGCCTGCGCGAGCAGGCCGGCTGCGTTGTCGGGCTTCACCGAGCCGCCGTAGAGAACCGGCGCGTCGAGGATCGACTTGATGAACGCGTGCGCCTCCTGCGCCAGCGCGGGCGTCGCCGTCAGGCCGGTGCCGATCGCCCACACCGGCTCGTATGCCAGCACGAGGTCGGGATGCGGCTCGAGCACCGAGAGCTGGCGACGGAGCACGTCCTCCGTCTCGCCGCGCTCGCGCTCCTCCTGCGTCTCGCCGACGCAGGCGATCATCCTGAGCCCCACCTCGAGCGCGGCCGCCGCCCGCCTGGCGACCGTCTCGTCCGTCTCGCCGAAGTACTGCCGCCGCTCGGAATGGCCGACGAGCGAGCCGACGACGCCCAGGTCGAGCAGCAGCGGCGCGGAGATCTCGCCCGTGTACGCGCCCTCCTGCTCCCAGTGGACGTTCTGCGCGTACGTCGTCAGGCCCGCCGCCACGCAGTCGCGGAGCCGCGTGAACGGCGGGCAGACGATCGCGTCGAGCCCGACGAGAGCGGCGGGGTCCGGGCCGCGGAACATCTTCCAGTTGCCCGCGATGATCTTCACGACGGGATGGCCGCCACGCCTGGAAGCTCCTTCCCCTCGAGCAGCTCCAGGCTCGCGCCGCCGCCGGTCGAGACCCAGGAGACGCGGTCGGCGAGCCCGAGCTGGTTGAGCGCGCGCACCGAGTCGGCGCCGCCGACGACGGAGAAGGCGGCGTCGTTCGCGGCGACCGCTTCCGCGACCGCCCTCGTCCCCTCGCCGAAGCGAGGCCACTCGAAGACGCCCATCGGGCCGTTCCAGAAGATCGTCCGCGCCTCCGCGAGCTGCGCCGCGAAGCGGCGGCGCGTCTCGGGCCCGATGTCGAGGCCGAGCCAGCCGGCGGGCAGCTCGTCGTATCCGGTCACGCGCGCCTCCGCGTCCACCTCGAAGGCCGCCGCGGCGACGACGTCCTGCGGCAGCTCGACCTCGAACTCCAGCGGGTTGTCCGCCCGCAGCTCCTCCGCCATCTTGCCGCCGATGAGGACGACGTCGGCCTTGCCGCCGAGGTTGCGCAGCACGCCGAGCTTGTCCTCGACCTTCGCGCCGCCGGAGACGAGCACGAACGGATGCTCGACCTCGCCGAGCAGCCGCCCGAGATGCTCGAGCTCGGCGCGGAGCAGCAGCCCCGCGTACGCCGGCAGCAGGTGCGCGACGGCTTCGGTCGACGCGTGGGCGCGGTGGTCGGAGCCGAAGGCGTCGTTCACGTAGACGTCGCACCCGGCGGCGAGCTCGCGGGCGAAGCCCGCGTCGTTCTTCGTCTCCCGGGGGTCGAAGCGCGTGTTCTCGAGCACCCGGAGCCGATCGTCGGGGAGGAGCTCGCGGAGCCGCGCCTCGACGGGGCGCATGGCGTACTTCGCCCGGTCCTCGTCGCTCTCCGGGCGCCCGAGGTGCGAGCAGACGCGCACGCCGGCCGCCCCCCGCTCGAGGAGCAGCTCGAGCGTCGGCAGCGAGGCCCGGATGCGCGCGTCGTCGGCGACGCGGCCGTCCTCGAGCGGGACGTTCAGGTCGGCGCGGACAAGCACGGTCTTACCCGCGACCTCCGCGTCGCGGACCGACCGTGGAGGCCGCACCGTGCTCTCCCCCTACGCAGCCAGCGGCGACGGCAGCGTCTGGCCGATCCTGGCCACGAGGTCGACGAGCCGACAGCTGTAGCCCCACTCGTTGTCGTACCACGAGAAGACCTTGACGAGGTTCCCATTCGCCATCGTCAGGCCGCTGTCGAAGATCGACGAGTACGGCGAGTGGACGATGTCGCTCGAGACGATCGGCTCGTCGGTGAACTGGAGGATCCCTTCGAGGTCGCCGGTGTCGGCCTTGGCGCGGAAGAGCTCGTTCACCTCCTCCGCGGTCGGCTCGCCCCCGATCTGGACGACGAGGTCGACGATCGACCCGGTGGGCACCGGGGCGCGCATCGACATGCCGTCGACCTTGCCCTTCAGGTCGGGCAGCACGAGCCCGATCGCGCGGGCGGCGCCGGTCGAGGTCGGGATGAGGTTGATCGCGGCGGCGCGGGCGCGGCGCAGGTCCTCGTGCGGTAGGTCGAGCGTGCGCTGGTCGTTCGTGTAGGCGTGGATGGTGGTCATGAAGCCGCGCTCGATCCGGTACGTCTCGTGCAGCACCTTCGCGACCGGCGCAACGCAGTTCGTCGTGCAGGACGCGTTCGAGATGATGTGGTGCTTCTCCGGGTCGTACTCGCGGTCGTTGACGCCGAGCACGACGGTCAGGTCGGGATCTGTCGCCGGCGCGGAGATGACCACCTTGCTCGCCCCCGCCTGTAGATGCTTCTCCGCGTCCGCGCGCTTCGTGAACAGCCCGGTCGACTCGATCGCCACGTCGACGTCGAGGTCGCCCCACGGCAGGTCGGCCGGGTCCCGCTCGGAGAGGAACTTGATCTCGTGGCCGCCGACGTCGATCACGCCGTCGCCGGCCACGACGGGCATGTCGAGTCGCCCGAGCACGGAATCGTGCTTGAGCAGGTGCGCCATCGTCCTCGTGTCGCCGATGTCGTTCGCGGCGACGATCTCAAAGTCGCCGCCGCGATCGAGCTGGGCGCGGAGGAAGTTGCGCCCGATTCGGCCGAAGCCGTTGATCCCGACCCTGATTTTCGCCATCGTTTCGCTGCCTTTCTGTTCGTCCCGTCGCTGCAATCGAGTCTAACGAGGCGGCGGAGCGCCGAATCGGGAGTCTCCCGCAGTCGTGTGCGGCCGCTCGCGAGCAGGCGGGCGGACCGGGAAGCTCCGAGGACGACCTTCCCGGTCCTTCACTCCGCTCGAGACCGGACGGCAGACGGGGTCTGAATCCACCGCCGGACGAACAGGGACCCGCCGCGTGCGAGTATGACTTGCGGACCGTTGTCGCGCTAGACGACTTGTAACGGATATGCGGCCACCGGTCACCGTTCGGAAAGCTCCTGCAGGCGCCGAAGTCGGCGATAGGCGCCCGCCTTCGAGAGCGCCGGCCGGCAGCGCCGCGCGAGCTCGGCGGTCGACGCCGTCGGGTGGCGCAGCCGGAGGAGCGCGATCTCGCGCAGCTCGTCGGGGAGCGCGCCGAGGTCGAGTACGCGAAGTGCCTCGAGCTGGGCATGGGCGGCGCGCCCCGTCCGGACGAGGTTCGCGTGGTCGGCGTTCGCGAGGCGGTTTGCGTCCGCTCTCGTCGCGGCGAGGACCGCCTGCTCCTCGAGGGCGAGCACGATGTCCGCGGCGCCGGCGGCGACGAGGACGTCGGCGACCGCCTCGACGCCCTTCGCGTAGGCGGTCGAGTGCGTTGCCCGCTCCTGCACGCGCAGCGAGGCGCCGAGGCGTGCTGCGGTCTCCGCGACGAAGCGCGCGCCCTCCGGCTCGGCCGCGCGGATCTCGAGGTGCGCGTCGCGCGGCCCGCTCAGCGTCCCCGCGCCGAGCAGCACTCCGCGGAGGTACGCGGCGGCGCAGCAGCGACGCGCGACGACGCGGCGAGGCGGGTGGTCGAGCGGCCGGTGCGACCGGTCGAGGATGCCGGCGCGGTGAAGGACCGCGTAGGCGCCCGGCGTTCCCTCCACGTGCAGCTGGAAGCGGGTTCCGCGGTCGAAGGCGGCACGGCGATAGGTGCGGATCTCGGAGGTGACGTCGAGCTGGCGAAGCAGCGCGAAGGCGCGGCGCGCGACGGTGGAGCTGCCGACGTCGAGGTGGACGTCGACGCTCCCGCGGCCGCGCAAGTGGGCGCGGCCGGCGACGTGGAAGAGCCCGGACAGCTCAGCGAGCCGGTCGCACTCGCTCGCCGGGGCGATCGCGGCGAGCTCCTCGCGGAGGTCAGCGGACAGCATCCGGGTTCCCCTCGAGCGCGAGCAGGCGGCGCTTGTAGGCAACGCCGTGCGACCCGTACGGGCCGAGGCCGACCGCGGCGACGACGCGGTGACACGGGACGAAGATGGATAGATGGTTGCGGGCGCAGAAGGTGCCGGCCGCGCGGGCCGCACCCGGCGCGCCGGCGAGAGCGGCAAGCTCGCCGTAGCTGACGACGTCGCCCCGCCCGATACCGCGCAGCGCGGCGGCGCAGCGGGCGTGAAACGGCGTCTCGTACGCGAGCTCGACCGGCACGTGCTCGATCGGCACCGCCTCGCCGGCGAAGTACGCCTGGAGCAGGCCCACGACTTCCTCGACGAAGCCTCCAACCCCCCGTGACGGGTTCCGTGATAGGACAGCGCCGGCCCTATGCCCCGGGCGGGTGGGGGTTTGGGACGGGGTCGAGACGGCTGGCTTCGGGCGAGGCCGCGGCAGCTCGTGCCAGAGGACGCGTCCGGCCTCGACGACGAGCTCGCCCGTGCCCCACCCCTCGGCCTCGTACACCACCTGCGTCGGCGCCACGTCCCGGGATCCTAGAATCGCCTGGTGAGCGCACACGGGATCTTCCGCGTCCCCGAGCCGTACAACGAGCCGGTCCGCGGCTACGCGCCGGGCAGCGCCGAGCGGGACGAGCTGCGCCGCCGCCTCGACGAGCTGGCCGGGCACCGGCTCGAGCTCCCGCTCGTGATCGGCGGCGAGGAGATCCGCACTGGCGACACGTTCGAGGCGGTCATGCCGCACCGGCGCGCTCACGTCCTCGCCGACGTCCACAGAGGAGGCGCAGCCGAGCTCGAGCGCGCGATCGCGGCGGCCGCCGACGCGTGGACGGACTGGTCGCGCACGGCCTGGGAGGACCGAGCGGCGATCTTGCTCCGCGCCGCTGACCTGCTCGCCGGCCCCTGGCGGCAGACGCTCAACGCGGCCACGATGCTGGGCCAGTCCAAGACGGCCCACCAGGCCGAGATCGACTCCGCCTGCGAGCTGGTCGACTTCCTTCGCTTCAACGTCCACTACATGACGCGGATCTACGAGGAACAGCCGGTCTCCTCCCCGGGCGTCTGGAACCGGATGGAGTACCGCCCGCTCGAGGGCTTCGTCTTCGCAGTGACCCCGTTCAACTTCACCGCGATCGCGGGCAACCTCCCCACCTCCGCGGCGCTGATGGGCAACACCGTCGTCTGGAAGCCGGCCTCCACCGCCGCTGTCAGCGCCCACTTCCTGATGAAGCTGTTCGAGGAAGCCGGGCTGCCGCCGGGCGTCATCAACCTGGTCTACGGGTCCGGCGCGGCGATCGGCGACCCCGCGCTGGCGAGCGAGCATCTCGCCGGCGTCCACTTCACCGGGTCGACGCCGGTGTTCCAGAGCATGTGGAAGACCGTCGGCGACAACATCGCGCGCTACCGCAACTACCCGCGCCTCGTCGGCGAGACCGGCGGCAAGGACTTCCTCGTCGCCCATCCGAGCGCCGACGCCGAGGCGGTCGCGACGGCCATCCTGCGCGGCTCCTTCGAGTACCAGGGCCAGAAGTGCTCGGCCGCCTCGCGCGTCTTCGCCCCCGCCAGCCTCTGGCCGGAGGTACGCGACCAGGTCGTGAGCGAGATCGAGGGGATGAAGATGGGCGACGTCGCGGACTTCACGAACTTCGTCGGCGCGGTCATCGACGGCAGCTCGTTCGTGACGCAGCGCGAGGCGATCGAGGAGGCGAAGGCGTCCGACGGCAAGGCGAAGGTGGTCGCCGGGGGCGGCTACGACGACAGCGAGGGCTGGTTCGTCCAGCCGACCGTGATCGAGACGACTGACCCCGACTTCCGGACGATGAAGGAAGAGCTCTTCGGGCCGGTCGTCACGGCGTTCGTCTACGACGACTCCCACTACGAGGACACCCTCGACCTCGTCGACCGCGGCACCGCCTACGGCCTCACCGGCGCCGTTTTCGCGCGCGACCTGCGCGCGGTCGAGACCGCGCGCGAGAGGCTCCGCTACGCGGCCGGCAACTTCTACGTCAACGACAAGCCGACCGGCGCGGTCGTCGGCCAGCAGCCGTTCGGCGGGGCGCGCGCGTCCGGCACGAACGACAAGGCAGGCTCGATGTGGAACCTGATCCGCTGGGTCAGTCCGCGGACGATCAAGGACACGTTCGTCCCGGCGCGCGACTACCGTTACCCGTTCCTCGGGCCGGAGGCCGACGCGGAGGATTAGGGGAGATCGGGCAGCGGCGTCTCGAGCCGGCCGGCGTGGAAGGCGGTCCGCCACGCCTCGTAGATCCTCGGACCGTTGACCGGCGGCGCGAGCTCCGCGGGCAGCTCGTCCGGCTCGAACCAGCCTGCCTCGGCTATCTCGCCCTGCTGGCATCGCAGCTCGAGCCCGTCGACTGGGACGGCGTGGAAGTAGGAGACGGCGCACCACTGCGGCTCGACTCCGTCCTCGCTGCCAGGCAGGTACTCGTCGATCGAGTGGCCGACGTAGCCGGCCACCCGCACGCGCAGACCAACCTCCTCGAGCGTCTCTCGGACAGCGGTCGCAGCGGGATGCTCCGGGCCGTCGCAGAAGCCCGACGGCGCGCACCATCGGCCCTGCCACGGCTCGTGCGCCCGTTGCGTCAGCAGCAGCCGGCCGTCGTGGACCACGAGCGCGGCGCCTCCCCGGTCGCCTTCAGCCAGTGCTCACGCCCGCAGGCGGAGCAGACGACCGGCGCCGGACGCCCGATCGCGGCGCCGCAATAGGCGCAGAAGCGCGGCATGCGCGAACCCTACGCGGCGCGCGGCCCCGACCCCTTCAGTGATTTCGTAGAGCCGAGATCAGCTCGCCCTTGTCCATCTTCGAGCGGCCCTCGATCCCGACCTGCTTGGCCTTCTCGTAGAGCTCGCTCTTCGAGCGGTCTTCGTATCGCGACGCGTTCCCGCCCTTCCTGCCGGTCGAGCTGCGGCTGCCGGAGTTGGCGATCCGCGCCGCCTTCTCCTTGCTCGCACCCTCGCGGCGGAGCGCCTCGTACTGCTCGTCGTCCTTGACGGAGTTTCCGTGGTTCTTGGCCATGCGTGGCCTATTGCCGTCAGCGCCCGGCTTTATGCAACTGCGCATAGATCTTCCGCGCCGTCTTGGCCGGCACTCCCGGGACGCCCTCCAGCTCCTCCGGCGACGCCGCGAGCATCGCGTCGACGGAGCCGAAGTGCGCGAGCAGCGCGCGCCGCCGGGCCGGGCCCACGCCCTCGAGCTCGTCGAAGAGCGAGGCGAAGCCGCGCGACTCGCGCCGCTGCCGGTGGAAGCCGACGGCGAAGCGGTGCGCCTCGTCGCGGATCAGCTGCAGGAGCTGCAGGCCCGGGTCGTGGCGCGAGAGCACCACCGGGCCGACGCGGCCCGGGACGAACACCTCCTCCTCGCGTTTCGCGAGGGCGACGACCGCTACACGCGGCAGGTCGTACGCCTGCATCGCCGCGAGCGCCGCGGACAGCTGGCCCTTGCCGCCGTCGACGACGACGAGGTTGGGCGTCGCGGCGAACGACTCGTCGTACTCCTGCTCCCGCTCCGGCAGAGCCGGCACCTCCGCTCTCTGCCGGGCTCCGCCGAGCCTACGCCCGGTGGCCGCCGGGCCTGCAGCGCGCCGCGCGAACCGCCGCGAGACCATCTCCTCCATCGCGGCGAAGTCGTCCATGCCCTGCTGGCCGCGGATCGCGAACTTGCGGTAGTGGGCCTTCTTCGGCGCGCCGTCTTGGAAGACGACCATCGAGCCGACGTTGTCCTGCCCCATCGCCGTCGAGATGTCGAAGCACTCGATGCGGAGCGGCAGCGACTCCAGGTTGAGGGCCTCGCGCAGCTCCTCGAGCGCCTCGACGCGGCGCAGCCGCCGCTGCTCTCCCGCAGCGAGGTCGCTGTGGAGGACGTGGAGCGCGTTCTCGTCCGCGAGCTGCTGCAGCCGCCGCTTCTCGCCGCGCTCGGCTGCCCGGATCTCGACGCGCGCGCCGCGCCGCTCCGAGAGCAGCTTGGCGAGCGCGGAGAGATCGCCGGCGTCGCGCGGGACGACGATCTGGGGCGGCACGCTCGGCGCGCTCCCGTAGTACTCGAGCCCGAACGACTCGAGGATCGTCGTCACGTCCTGGCCGCCGACGTTCTCGAGGTGGAACGAGTGCCGATCGACCATCTTGCCCCCGCGCAGCGGGAAGATCTGGACGACGGCCCGATCTGCCTCCGCGGCCAATCCGATCACGTCGACCGTGCCGACCGACTGCCGCTCGACCGCCTGCCGCTCGACGAGGTGCTGCACCGCGAACAGGCGGTTGCGATAGCGGGCTGCGTCTTCGAATCGCTCCGCGGCCGCGGCCTCCTGCATCTTCCGCTCCAGCTCGCGCTGGATGGGCTTCACGTCGCCCGCGAGGAACTCGATCACGCCGTCGATGATCCCGCGGTACTCGTCCCGGGAGACGTACCCCACGCAGGGCGCGAGACAGCGGTCGATGTGGTAGTCGAGGCAGGGAATGCCGCTGTGGCGGCCCGGCTTCGGCCCCTCGCACGGCCGGTACGGGAAGACCCGGTTCAGCACGTCGAGCGTCTCGCGCACCTTCTTCGCGTTCGCATACGGGCCGAAGTACCAGACGCCCGGCCGGTGCCGCTCGCGCGTGAACATTACGCGCGGGAACTCGTCCTCGACCGTGACCGCGATGTACGGGAAGGACTTGTCGTCGCGCAGCCGGACGTTGAACGGCGGCCGGTGCCGCTTGACGAGGTTCTGCTCGAGGTGGAGCGCCTCGACCTCGCTGCCGGTGACGATCACCTCGACGTCCGCGACGCGCGCGGGCAGCTGCCGGATCTGCGCGCGCCCGTCCGTCGTCTTCTGGAAGTACGAACGGACGCGCGGGCGCAGCGACTTCGCCTTGCCGACGTACAGCACCTCGCCGTCCTCGTCGCGGAAGAGGTAGACGCCCGGCTTCGCCGGCAGGCTCCTGAGCTGACTCTCGACCCGCGGCGACATGGTCGGCCAAACGTAGCCAGCGTCCGGCCGTCTCTGGGACGCCGCTGGCGAGGGAGGCAAGCGAGCGAAGCGTAGGGCAGTACAGGCGGTACGACGGAGCTGAGCGAGCGCAGCATCCCGCAGCGAGCGGCGTCAGCCTTCGCGAGCCGGGCTCCGCCCGGCGAAGGCGAAGGCGACCAGAGGCGGCCCGGCTACCATCCTGCCGATGGAGGGTCAGTACGTCGCCTACGCCTTCTACCGCGTCGACCCGGCCTGGCGGCGCGAGAGCCATCTCGCGCGCGCCGACCACAAGGAGCTGTTCGCGGAGGTCGTGGACGCCTTCGCGGAGCGCTTCGACCACCTGCGCGCGTACACCCTCGCCGGAGTCCGCCCCGACTGCGACTTCTTCCTCTGGAAGATCACGGAGCGCTTCGAGGACCTGCTCGAGCTCGGCGCGGCGCTCAACGCGACGCCGCTCGCAGGCTGGCTCGAGACGCCGTACTCGTACCTCGCCACGACGAAGGCGTCCCGGTACACGAGCGCGCGCAAGGCGCGGAAGATCACGCCGCACGACCTCCCCTACCTCGTCGTCTACCCGTTCGTGAAGGTGCGGCCGTGGTACGCGCTGACCGAGCCCGACCGGCAGCGGGCGATGGACGAGCACATCCGGATCGGCCGCGAGGAGTTCCCCGGGATCAAGAACCACACGACGTACTCGTTCGGGATCGACGACCAGGAGTTCATGACCGCGTTCGAGTGCGACGAGCCCGCGGACTTCATGCACCTGATGCTGCGCCTGCGCGACAGCGAGGCGTCCCGCTACACCGAGCGCGACACGCCGATCTTCGTCGGCCGCTTCGTGCCGATCCGGGAGGCGCTGGCCGCACTCGACGGCTCTTCCGCGCGCGTCGAGGCGTAGGCCTCTGAAGTCAGGGTCTCGCGAGCTACGAGTACGTGTGCTGGTCGCGCCACGTGCGCCAGCCGGCGAAGCCGCAGCAGGCGAGGACGGCGACGAAAGCGATCAGCGAGTACCCGGACGCGCCGCCGTACCAGTACGCGCCGACGTCGGCGACTGCGACGACGGCCGCACCGTAGAAGACCGCCTGTGCCCGCGCGGGCCAGGCGGCGATGCCCTCCCGCTGCTCCCGCCAGATCAGGTAGACGAAGAACGCGATCGCGAGGATGAACGCGACCGGCGCGAGGATCAAGAGCGCCGTCAGCGTCTGCTCGAGCTGGAGCACGACGATGATCGCCGCCACGGCGGCGAGGACGAGCAGACCCCGCAGGGTCGGATTCAGCCGCGAGAAGCCCCTCATGTGCCGGTCATGTACGCCCTGACGGCGAGTGCACCAGCCACGAGGGTAGCGGCGGCGAACCACGCCAGGCGCCCGCGGCGGTCGGCCGGCGCATAGAGCCAGGGCGAGAGCACCGCGAGCAGAGCGAGGCCTCCGTACAGGTAGTGGAGCCTGTCCGGCGCGCGACGGTGGTCGGAGAGGAGCAGCAGGCCGAGCGCCGCCTGCGCGACGAGCAGCGTCTGCGCGAGCGCGAGCAGGTGCGTGAGGAACCCCCGCGGCTCGCTGCGCCGGAAGTACGCCCAGCCGCCGGTCGCCGCCGCGGCGAACGCCGCCGCGATGACGGCGAAGGCGAGATCCTGGTGGACGCTGACCACCGGCGCGCCAGCGTACCGACGGACGCGGGACTAGACAGCGTCCGCAGTACCTGTTTCACTCGGGACACTTCGTCACGCGATCAGGGGGTCGAGCTCGTTGGACACGTACCACGTCGTGCTGTACATCCATCTGCTCTCGCTGCTCGTGGGCTTCTCCGCGGGCATCGTCGAGGCCGTTTGCCTGCTCAAGCTCCGCGGCGCGGAGACGCTCGAGGCCGCGCTGCCCTGGGGCCAGCTGGCGGGCCAGATCGAGAAAGCCTTCCCGGTCGCGATCGTCGGCCTGTACGGGAGCGGCGCGTACATGACGCACCACCTCTGGAGCTGGTCGAACGCGTGGATCGTGATCCCGATCGTCGGCCTCGCGCTGCTCACGTTGCAGGGGCCGCTCGTCGCCGGCCGCCGGGGGCACAAGCTGAAGCAGGCGCTGATCGCGAACGGCCCCGGGCCGCTGCGCGAGGAGGCGCGGCGGCTGACGGTCGACCGCCTGCTCTGGAGCGCAGGCTTCTCGAACGAGGGCGTGGTGCTGGCCATCGTCTGGGTGATGACCGAGAAGCCGGGCTGGGGCGGCGGGATCGCGGCGCTCGCGATCGGCTACGCCGTCGGGATCGCGCTGGGCTCGCTGCTCGCGCGCAAGCCGGCGGGCGAGGCCCAGCCGGTTTTCGAGCCGGCGGGCTAGCGTCGGGGGCCGTGGCGGCCTGGGCTGCCACGGCCACCCCGCCGCCTCGGGTCGTCCTCCCGTGCTCGCGCGCGTACGCGCGAGCATGTAGCCGCGCGTCCTGCAGGGATGTTGTCGTGGTTCGTGCGCCGG
>JAVKST010000037.1:0-21559 GCA_039583515.1 Gaiellaceae bacterium | reverse complement strand
CCATCTAGGAATTCTCGCTGTTGCGGGGATTCTTGTCTCTGGAAGGCGTTCCGAGTATTGCGCGAACCGGCTACAGGCCGAGGACGAGCAACAGCGCCTCGTCGACGACGCGAAGCTCGTGCGCGTCGAGCCGCCCTGCGGATCGTCCGAGTCTCTGCGAATCGACGACCGTCGTTTGCTCCACGAGCACACGCGTTTCATCGCCTGCGAGCGTGATCGTCGGTCGGAAGCTCGCTGCACGAGCGCTTGTCGAGGTCGGGGACACGAGCAGGGTGCTCAGGCCGAGGAACTCGTCGGCCTGCACGACGACCGCGTAACGGGAGCCTCCTTGCTCGTGCCCCCGCGCGCGGCGCGGCGCCGGGAGTCGGAAGATCTCTCCACGGACCATGTCAGTCGCTCGAACGCGGAGCCAGCTCTGCGAGCTGCTCGCGGATGATCCGCATCTCCTCGCGATCGCGCTTGTCCGCGGCGAGCGCACGCACCTCGTCTCGCACGGCGGATCGGAGCCGGCGGCGCGCCCCCGCCTCGCGCAGGGCCATCCGCACGGCCTCGGAGTCGCTGAGCTCCCCTGCGCGCACGATCTCGAGAGCGGCGGCTGAGGCATCGTCGAGACGAACGTGCAGCGAGCGAGCCATGCTCCAGCATTGTAGCACAGAACGTGCTACGAAGCGTCACAGCACGAGCGCGAGCATCGGAGCGATCAACACGACCAACGGGTTCCGTAACACTCGGTTCGGCCCACCTCAGAACGCCAGGTCGCGGAGCGGCTCGAACACGCCGCGCCACTCGCGGCGTGCGATCAGGTCACCGTCGAGCGCGATCGAGGCGGCGTGGCTGCCATAGCGAGCGTGGAAGTGCTGCCGGGCGTGGACGCCCCCGTTCCAGTACATCCAGATCCCGATCCCGTAGAAGAAGCTGAGTCGCGGCACGCCGAAGCGCTACGCGCCGCAGCCGACGACGCAAAGGGGGCGCTGCGCGAGCGGATGATCGGCGTGAGAATGGCGCCATGGCGAGGTCGAAGAGTCCTGCGGTGCGGATCATCGTCGACGTTCACGAGCGCCAGAGCGGGATCGCCGAGACGCTCTCAGAGCTCGGTGCGGAGATCGAGATCGCCGCGCTCTTGGCCGGCGACTATGCCGTCGGAGCCGACACGCTGGTCGAGCGCAAGCGGGTCCTGGACCTGCACGCGGCCGTGCTCAAAGGACGATTGTGGCCGCAGCTCGGCAAGCTCCGCGCAGCCTGCGCCTGTCCGTACCTGCTCGTCGAGGGCACCGATCTGGATCGCGGCCCGCTACACCACAACGCCGTCCGCGGCGTCTGCCTGGCCGTGATCGACCAGGGGATCGCACTGCTGCGGAGCGGTTACCAGCGTGACTCGGCGCTGTGGATCCACCGGCTCGCCGTTCGCTGCCAGCAGCTCGAGCCGGCCGCAGCGCGGCCCGCCTACGCGCAGCGGCCCCGGCCGAAGCCGGGCGACGAGACGGCGGAAGCGCTCCTCGCCGCGGTTCCGGGCATCTCGGTCGCGTCGGCGCGTGCGCTGCTCGAGCGCTTCGGCAGCGTGGCGGCAGTGGTCGCGGCCGAACCGGCCGACTGGCTCGCGGTGCCTGGCATCGGGCCGGAGCGCGCCCGTGCGCTCGAGGAGACCTTCAACCTCCGGCGCAAAAGCCGCGACGCCGTCGATGTCGGGACCGGAGACGACCTGCCATACTGATCGGCGAGCAACGCGGTCGGCGCTACAGAAGGACGAGGGTCGGACCGACCAGCTCGACCGACGCGCGGTTCGCGTAATACTCGGTTCGGCCCACTTTTCGAAACCCTGATATCACGCTATCTCCAGTGCGAGCTGGAGAGAGCTCATGACGATGCGGTCCAGATCAATCGCGTACGTCGCGGCATCTCGCGGATTGAATCCGCGCGTAACAGCTGCCAGAGCTGCTCTGCACTTGGCTCTTTGCTCAATGTCAGAGCTTCTTACGCCGCCATCGCTCAGCCGCGGTGGGAAAGAACGGCATGCCAAACATCCATGCCGCGAGGCCCCCGGCGACAGCACCGACGACGAGGCGAGCTGGCGTGGGACGCTGGGAAGGTGACACAGCCCGACGTGTTGCCGGCGGCTCGCGCAAGATCGGACCGGTAGCGGTGAAAAGATCCGGCGCCATCGTCCAGCTCGGCGGATCGCTCCGCCAGTTCGCCTTCTGATCGCTCACCTTCTATGCATCGGCAAGAGGAAGGGAGGCTCTGAGTCTGAGCGGAACCTCTCGAAGAAGAGCCAACCGACCTGACCGACATCGCTGCGCACCCTGCTTCCCCAGCCGGCCCATCCTCATCTGCGGCTCCTCGACCCCGCCTACGAACTCCGCCGAGGTGCAGGCGATGCGTGGCGTCCGCTATGCCAAGCGAATCGGATCCGCTCGGAGCGAGCGGTCTGCGCAGCGTCTGGTTCCGCCCATTCAAGAACCGCGTCATAGAACGGGATTTGCGATGCGATCCTGGTTTCGAGCATTGCGCGCAAACCGGAACTCGCGCGCCTTGCGTTACGGCCGGTCGCTCCGCTCCGGACGCCGCTCTCGAAGGGTTGCGACTGCCTTGACTCGTCTGCGGCCGGGTGGAAGAATCGCGCGATTTCAGCGACAGGAGGGAAGGCCGATGTCGTGGAAGATCGCTGGCTCATATTTCGAGACGTGCTCATGCGACGTCGTGTGCCCGTGCACGGCGTCGTTTTCGTTCGGCGCCACGAACGACTACTGCCGCGTGGTTCTCGTCTTTCACGTCAAGGAGGGTGAGGTCGAGGGCGTCGACGTGAGCGGGCTCACGGTCGCCGCAGTCGCCGACACGCCGAAGGTCATGACAGAGGGAAACTGGCGGCTCGGCGTGTTCATCGACGCCACCGCCTCCGACGAGCAGGCGGAGAAGCTCGGCGGTGTGTTCTCGGGCGCGCTCGGCGGGCCGATGGCGGCGCTCGCGCCGCTCATCGGCGAAAGCCTGGGTGTCGAGCGAACGCCGATCGAGGTACGGGAGGACGGGCTGAAGCACTCAGTGAGGATCGGCGACGCCGTCGAGTTCGAGATCGAAGACATCGTCCCATTCGGGGTCGAGAGCGGCCAGCCGGCGCGACTCGTCGGGATCTTCCATCCAGCCGGCCCCGACCTGGCGATCGCCCGTGCGACCAGCTCGCGGATCGACGCCTTCGGCATCTCCTACGAGGCGAAGTCCGCCTTCTCGCGCTCCGAGTTCGCCTGGGCAGCGTGAGCTCACCGGAGCTCCAGGCGCTTCCGGCAGCGCGAACGCGGGTGGGCCTGGTCGCGTTCCTGATCGGCCTGGCCGCGCTCGCCTGGTGGTCGACGGTCCGGGCGATGGCCAGCATGGGCACGAGCCCCGGCACGGACCTCGGCGCGCTCGGCTGGTTCGTCAGCATCTGGATCGTGATGATGGCGGCCATGATGCTTCCGGCGGTCTCGCCAACCGTCGCCCTCTATGCGCGGATGACGGGGCAACGCGGCCTCGCCCGTCCTGTCGTATTCACGAGTGGTTATCTCCTCGTCTGGGGCGCAGCAGGCATGGGCGCTTACGGGCTGTACACGCTCGGCCGCGACGTTCTCGGGCCTCAGCTCGCATGGCATGCCGGCGGTCGCTGGCTCGCGGGGAGCGTGCTCGCGGTCGCGGCGGTCTACGAGCTGACGCCGCTGAAGGACGTCTGCCTCGGCAAATGTCGCAGCCCGATCGGGTTCCTGATCGGGACGTGGCGAGATGGCGTCCGTGGCGCCTTGGGGATGGGCGCGAGACATGCCGCATGGTGTATCGGCTGCTGCTGGGCACTGATGGCCGCGCTCTTCGCGCTCGGTGTAATGAGCATCCTCTGGATGGCCGTGGTCGCCAGCCTGATCACTGTCGAGAAGGTGCTGCCGTGGCGCCGCGTCGCCGTCTGGTCTACGAGCCTGCTCCTGCTCGCGCTTGCCCTCGGCGTTCTGGCCGTGCCGGGCTCGGTCCCTGGTTTCGTCGTGCCGAGCGGCATGGCAGGGATGTAGCCCCTTTTCGCACTGCTCGCACGGAGGCTGCGCGGACCCGCCGAAAGCTACCTAAGGCCAACCTCAGCGCTCAGCGGTGGCCAAACTCAGCGCTCAGCGGTGACGATGTGGTTTGCGCACTTCCCAGTTCCGCCCACCTTAAAAGAAGGTGCCGGAGGATGCCGGATGGAGCCGCGCCCGCCCCGCACGGGCGCGGCAGGGGCTCAATCGTCGCGCCGGAGCGCCTCGTCGGCCTCCTCGAGCTTCTCGCGCGCCTCGCCCTGCTTCTCCTCGGCCTCCCCCTGGCGCTTGCGCGCCTCGTCGCCGGTCAGGGCTCCCTCGGCCTGCTTGAGCCGCCCCGTCACCTGCTCCTCTGTCCCCTTGTCGATCATCCGAGCCTCCTCGGTCGCTTTCGCTATGTCTCCCCGCAGCCGTGAACCGCAATCGCGCTGTTGCCACCAGCCGAGATCACGGCCACACTTCACCCGTGGACGACACGCCTGATCTGCGGCGGCGGTACGAACAGGGCGTTGCGGCGGTCGAGGAGCTGAAGCGCGAGCTGCGGGAGCGGGCGCAGGCCGTCGCCGAGCGGGAGCGGGAGCTCGACGAGCTGCGCGCCCGCCTGCAACGGCAGGTGGTGCCGGCGGAGCCGGCGTGGCCGCTTCCGGGAAAGCAGGAGCTGGACGAACGGGAGCGGTGGATCGAGCAGCGGGAGCGCGAGGTCGCGCAGGCGCTCGCCGCCGCGCAGCGGCGGAGGCGGCCGGCGTCTCAAGCAGAGGCTCGGGCTTGGCAACAAGGAGGTGGCGGCAAGGAGGGCTCTCGGAAGCCTGGCCCCTACTGACCGAAGCGGGGCCCGACCAACGCCAGCCGCAGCTGCCCCTCGCGGCGTCGATTTTCGAAGAACCTTGGCGCGAATCCGGGGCTCTTGAGCTTTACGAACTGCTTGCCGACTTGGCCGCGGGATAGCCAGAGTTTCGAGCGCGGCTACAACCCAACACCGGAGAGACAACTAGTGTGCGGGAAGACGGAGCCCAGAGTTAGAGCGGCTGCTGGCAAGATGATGGCCGCCCGCACAGGGCGGCCATCATCGGTATCTCGCTCTCTCTCCCCCTAGCCGTGCACCGGGAACGTGTGAACTGTCCCATCGGTCCACGTAGAAATGACGCTCTGGATCTCGTCGCTCGTTACGCCGACCGGTAGAGCGAAGTAGAAGCCGTTGTTGCTCAGCGTCGCCGGGTAATCGGTCCCGTTGATGACGACGTCGACCTTGGCCACATCGTCCGAGGCGACCCCATAGACGCGTGTCCCGCCATTTCGGGTCGTGAGGATGCCGAAGGTGATCCCTGCCCCGAAAGGTGCGCTACTGTCAACTCTTCCGCAGGCGCCCGCGGCCAACACTTCGAAGCAAACAGCCCCGCTCGAGGTCGGGAACGCGCCGAGTGTGTCGTGATCGGGCCCCGCGTTGCTGATGAGGTCTCGCGCTTCGGAAGTCAGAGGAGTCCCGTTGTTGTTGGTCGCCCCAGGAGCGGTCTGGGCGACATCACTGGCCAGGTTGTCGATGTAGCTCTGATCTGTCGCGGCGGGTGCCGGCCCGGAGGAGAACGCCGCAACTGGCGGCGTTCCAGCCGCACCTGCGAACGTTGCGCCGAAGAAAGAACCACTCACCGCGCAGGCCACCACGATTCCCGTTACAAGCAGTTTCTTTCGCGTTAGAAGCATGGAACTGTCTCCTTCCGAGACGCCGTCGGCAACTTCCCAGCCGGGGAGCTCACGGCTCTGTCGTCCAGCAGGTCATTCCTAGCTCCACCGAGTCGGTGTTTCCGCACTTCGACTGGACATACGTGTAGCCGTAGTCCGAAGAAGGTCCAAGATGCGCCTTATCTGGGGAACCACTGCAGTAGTTGTAAACCTGGATATTTGCGACCCAGGTTCCGTCGCTCAGCCCGTACGTCGCCCGCGTCCACCCGTAGTTCCTCGATCCGGAAACCGTTCCGCCGGTGCAAGAGTCGTTGAAGTTGCGATAGTCCATCCGGACATCGGCGGCTCCGTTGCCGGGATACATCTCCCCAAAGAAGTAGGTGACTACGGTCGCGGCTGAGGCGGAAGCGGCGAAGACTCCAAAAGCGAGAGCGCATAGAGCCGTGACGACGGCCCGTCTCGTTCGAAGCTGGGACACCCGAGGGCGCACTCGAATCCATTCGGCGGGACGCATTCTCATCCTCCTCGTCGGTAACGGCACGGCGCCGAGGAAGATAACAGGAGACGAACCGGGAATCTAGGGAGTCCACCTACAGTAGACACCGACCGCGCGATCGCCGCGTGGTGGCTCAACAGCGACGGCCAGCCGACGCGAAGCGAAGGCTCTTCAGCAGCTGTTCGATCGCGTTCAGCAATTGCCAGACCTACCGGCGCTTGAGACGACCAGGCCAGCAACCTCATCTCCGCCTACGGCCGCCGGTGCCAGCCCGACAAGTTTCCGCAGCGGAGCAAGTCCCTTACCCACCGGCAGCCCGCAGATAGCGGGTCGGCACAGATCGGCGGCTGGTTTGTGCAACGACGAGTTCCGCCCATCATCGTTTCGCCGAAACACCGCAGCGCTTTTCCGTGAGCGAGGGCGTACTGCGCGCCGGTCTCCTCCGACTCCGCACCGGAACCGACAACGAGATCCCGTGTCCTCGGGTCGCCAGGACCTCCGCCGCCTGGGCGGCTGCCATCACACGCGCGCCGATGTGGACCGCGATACCCGTCAGCTTGCCGTCGATCTGCTCGCGTTTTCGCCGGTGTGGCGGTCCAACCGGAAGTCGAGTCCGACCTCCCAACGGCGGCCACGATCGAGGCAGCGGCGCGCAAAGCCCCAGCCGGCGAGCCGCGCCCGCCCCGCACGGGCGCGGCAGGGGCTCAATCGTCGCGCCGGAGCGCCTCGTCGGCCTCCTCGAGCTTCTCGCGCGCCTCGCCCTGCTTCTCCTCGGCCTCCCCCTGGCGCTTGCGCGCCTCGTCGCCGGTCAGGGCTCCCTCGGCCTGCTTGAGCCGCCCCGTCACCTGCTCCTCTGTCCCCTTGTCGATCATCCGAGCCTCCTCGGTCGCTTTCGCTATGTCTCCCCGCAGCCGTGAACCGCAATCGCGCTGTTGCCACCAGCCGAGATCACGGCCACACTTCACCCGTGGACGACACGCCTGATCTGCGGCGGCGGTACGAACAGGGCGTTGCGGCGGTCGAGGAGCTGAAGCGCGAGCTGCGGGAGCGGGCGCAGGCCGTCGCCGAGCGGGAGCGGGAGCTCGACGAGCTGCGCGCCCGCCTGCAACGGCAGGTGGTGCCGGCGGAGCCGGCGTGGCCGCTTCCGGGAAAGCAGGAGCTGGACGAACGGGAGCGGTGGATCGAGCAGCGGGAGCGCGAGGTCGCGCAGGCGCTCGCCGCCGCGCAGCGGCGGGAACAGGAGGCCACCGCCGAGCGGGCCCTCGCCGAGGCCGAGCGCGAACGGCTCGACGAGCGCGAGCGCAACATCCGCGCCGTCGAGCGCGAGCTCGCCGGCCTGCGGATCCGCCTCGGCGAGGAGAGGTCCCGACTCGGGCTGGCTCCCGACCCCGAGCCGGCTCCGCCCCCGGAGCCCGCACCCGAACAGGAACCTCCTCCGCCGACTCGGCTTCCGCAGCCGACCCCGCCGGAACCGGAGCTCGAGCCGGCGGCTGCGGCCGTCGGCGGCGCCGCGCTGGAGGACACGGTCGAAACGGCCGCTCCGCGCCCGCGCCAACGCCGCACGCGCCGGCGTTAGCGGCCCTGCGACCGGCGCTGCTATCCTCGCCGGTTGCCCGTCGCCGCACGGAGGGGTGCCCGAACCGGCGGGTGCGTCGCCATGCCTGCGTATGCCAATCCCGTAGACCCGCCCGATCTCGGCCTGCTGCCGACCTTCGCCAGGCTGCTCCGCCTCTGGCGCGAGCAGTGGCGCCTCGGCGTCTTCGGCCTCACGTGCAGCTTCGTCTACACGCTGATCTCGACGGCGATTCCGATCCTCATCCAGCGCGGGATCGACCGCGCGATCGTCCACCACACGCAATCGCTGTGGCCGTATCTGGCCGTGATCGCCGGCCTGGCTGCGCTGCGCATGGCGATCAACTTCAACCGGCGCTACGCGACGGCGCGGATCGGCATCCGGATCGAGGCGCGGATGCGCGAGCTGCTCTACCAGGCGTACCTCCGCTACCCGCGCGCGTTCTACGACCGGCACGCGACGGGTCAGGTGCTGTCGCGCGCGACGAACGACCTCTACCCGATCCGCTACTTCATCGGCTGGGGGCTCGTCCAGGGGATGCAGAGCGTGATGATGATCGTCGCGGCGGCGATCGTCCTCGTCTTCGTCGACGCGCGGCTCGCCCTGTACACGGCGGTCGCGATGCCGCCGATCACGGTGCTCGCGCTCCGGTTCGCGCGCCGCGTCTCGCCCATCTCACGGCAGGTGCAGGAACGGAAGGGCGACGTGACCGAGGCGGCGGACGAGGCCGTGGTCGGGATCGAGATGGTGCAGGCGTTCGGCCGCGAAAACGACGTGCGGGAGCGGTTCGGCGGCAGGGCCGAGGCCGTCCGGTCGACCGTGCTACGCCAGGCGGGCGTCGAGTCGCGGCACCTGCCCGGCCTCTACTACCTGCCCGCGCTCTCGATCGCAGCCGTGGTCTTCTTCGGCGGCCGCCAGGTGATCGGCGGCCATCTCTCGATCGGCCAGTTCGTCCTCTTCGAGACCCTGCTCCTGCAGCTCGTCTGGCCGCTGGAGGCGCTGGGCTGGATCACGAACCTCGCGCAGCGCGCCCTCGCCTCGGCCGGCCGCAGTTTCGCGTGGCTCGAAGGGATCGAGCCGCTGCCCGAGGCCGGGCACCCGAAGCACCTCCCGCAGGGACCGCTCGACGTCCGCTTCGACGAGGTGAGCTTCGCCTACGGCGGAGAGGCCGAGGTGCTGCGCGGCGTCGAGCTCGCGGTCGAGCCGGGCGAGGTCGTCGCCGTCTGCGGCCCGACCGGCGCAGGCAAGACGTCACTGCTCAGCCTGCTGCCACGCTTCTACGACCCGACCGGCGGGCGCGTCCTCGTTGGCGGCGTCGACACGCGCGACCTCCCGCTCGCGGAGCTCCGCGCGTCCGTCGCGCTCGTGACGCAGCGCCCGGTGCTCTTCTCCGTCCGGCTGCGCGAGAACCTCACCGCCGGCCGCGAGGAGGCCGACTGGGACGAGGTGCTCGCGGCGTGCGGGGCGGCCGGCGTCGACCAGTTCGCGCCCGGCCTGCCGGACGGCTACGACACGCTGATCGGCGAGCGCGGCGTGAACCTCTCCGGCGGCCAGCGCCAGCGGGTCGCGCTCGCGCGCGCGCTCGTCACCAGCGCGCGCGTCGTCGTGCTCGACGATCCGCTCTCCGCCGTCGACACCCTGACGGAGCGCCGGCTCGTCACGCGCCTCCGCCCTGCGCTCGCCGGCCGGACCGTGCTCGTCGCGACGCAGCGGCTCTCCACAGTGGAGGTCGCCGACCGGGCGGTCGTGCTCGTCGACGGGCGGATCGTGGAGTCGGGAACGCCGCAGGAGCTGCTGCGCGCCGGCGGCGCCTTCGCGGCGCTCTTCGGCGACGAGGTCGCCGCGGCATGAGAAGACTCGCCAGATACCTCGAGGGCCGCAGGCTCGCCGCCGCGCTGATGATCCTCGTCGGCGCCGGCAACGCCGCCGCGCAGACCGGCGGCTGGCTGCTCGTCCGGAACGCGATCGACCAGGGCATCGCCGTCTACGACAAGCACGGGAAGCTCGTCGGCAACGAGCACCACCTGACGATCGTCGTTGCGATCTACCTCGCCGTCGCGGCCGCCGGCTGGGTCCTGCAGGCAACGCTGATCCGCGGCCTCGCCGCGATCGGGCAGGCGATCGTGATCGGCCTCAGGCGCGACCTGTTCGACCACCTCACCGGGCTCTCGCTCCGCTACTTCTCGCAGCAGAAGGCGGGCTGGATCATCGCCCGCCTCACGAGCGACGTCGACGCCGTCTCCGACACGCTCTCGCAGGGGATGCCGACCCTCGTCTCCAGCGCGATCCTCCTCCCCGCCGCGGTCGCCGCACTCCTGATCGACGACTGGCGGCTCGGACTCGTCTCGCTCGCAGTGCTGCCGCCGGCGCTCGTCCTCTCGCACTGGTTCCAGCGCGTCTCGCACGCGGCGAACGTCGAGCAGCGCAACCGGATCGCCGCGGTGACCGCGCAGATCGCGGAGTCCGTCGCGGGCATGGCCGTCGTGCAGGCGTTCAACCGAGAGCGCCGGTTCCAGGCCGAGTTCGACGAGCTGAACGAGGCGAATCGCATCCAGTCGACGTACGTCCAGCGGATCTTCTCCGTCTTCTTCCCCTCGATCGAGTTCCTCGGCGTGCTCGCGACGGCCTCGGTGCTGTACGTCGGCTCGCACCTCTACGCGCACGACAGGCTCTCGATCGGGACGCTGATCACGGCGATCTACCTGCTCCAGCTCGTCTTCCAGCCGCTCCAGGACCTTTCGGACGTGTACGGGCAGCTCCAGTCGGCCGCCGCGGCGATGGTGAAGATCGCCAGCATCCTCGACGAGGAGCCCGAGATCCGCGACCGGCCCGGCGCGAACCGGCTGCCGCGGGTCGAGGGAGACCTGGAGCTCGATTCGATCGTCTTCGCGTACGGCGCCGAGCCGGTGCTGCACGGCGTCTCGTTCCACATCGCGCCGGGCGGCTGCTTCGCGCTCGTCGGCGAGTCCGGGCACGGAAAGTCGACGCTCGCGAAGCTGATCGGCCGCTTCTACGACCCCGACGAGGGCGCCGTCCGCGTGGACGGAGTCGACCTCCGCGACGTCGAGCTCCGCTCGTACCGGCGCCAGCTCGGCGTCGTGCTGCAGGACCCCTTCCTCTTCAGCGGGACGATCGCCTCGAACATCAGCTTCGCGAAGCCCGACGCGACGGACGAAGAGGTCGCGGAAGCGGCCGCGGCAGTGGGCGTCGACCGCGTCGCGGCTCGGCTGTCCGGCGGCCTGGAGCACGAGGTGCGGGAAGGCGGCGCCGGCCTCTCGGCGGGCGAGCGGCAGCTGATCTCGATCGCACGGGCCTTGCTCGCCGACCCGCGCATCCTCGTCCTCGACGAGGCGACGTCGAACATCGACCGTCCGAGCGAGGTGCTGATCGAGAGTGCGCTCGACCGGCTGCTCAAGGGCCGCACGTCGATCATCATCGCGCACCGGCTGTCCACGGTCCGCCGCGCGGACGAGATCCTCGTCGTCGAGCACGGCCGGATCAGCCAGCGTGGCAGCGAGCGCGAGCTGCTCGGCCAGGACGGGCCCTTCCGCCGGCTCGCGCACACGCTCGAGGGCGGCGAGCCGGAGCTGGCCGCGGCGGGTTAGGCCACCACGGCTTCGGCGGCGACCGGCTCGTGCCGGAGCTGATCGAGCACGCGCAGGGCGACGCCCACGACGTCGGGGTCGAACTGGGTGCCCGCGCCCTCGGCGAGCCGGCGCAGCGCCTCGCGGCGGCCGAGCCGCTTCCGGTACGGCCGGTCGGTCGTCATCGCGTGATAGGCGTCGCAGACGAAGATGATCCGCGACTCGAGCGGGATCTGCTCGCCGGCCACGCCGTCCGGATAGCCGCGCCCGTCCCAGCGCTCGTGGCAGTGCCGGACGATCGGCCGGACGGCCTGCAGGCGGTCGATCGGCGCGATGATCCGCTCGCCGAGCTCGGGATGCGTCTGGACGAGCTTCCGCTCCTGCGCGGTCAGGCGCCCGGGCTTGGAGAGGATGTCGCTCGGGATCCCGATCTTGCCGATGTCGTGCAGGAGGGCGCCGAGCTCGAGCCGCTTCAGCGCCCGCTCGTCTAGCCCGAGCTCGCGGCCCAGCCGGAGCGAGAGGTCGCTGATCCAGCGGGCGTGGGTCGACGTGTACTCGTCGTTCGCCTCGAGCGCGTTCGCGAGCGCCTCGACGGTGGACACGAACGTCCGCTCGAGGCCCTCGTAGCTAGAGGCGTTCGCGATGGCGAGCTTCGCCTGGTGCGCGAGACCGCCGAGCAACCGCAGCTCGCGCTCTCCGAAGTCGTCACCCACCACGAGCGCGACGATGCAGCCGGCGCGGCCGTTCACCTCGAACGGCGCGACCGCATACCGCCCGTCGGGGACGGGCGGATCGTGGACGATGTGGGCGTAGTCGCTCGGCTCGACGATGAACGGGTCGCGACCGCGGCCGAGCCGGGGCTCATAGCTCCGCCGCCGGAGCTGTGCCGCCAACTCCGCGGTGTGACCGTGCTGCGCGCGCAGGAGGAGCCTCCCGTCCTGCTCGAGCCAGAACGACGTCGTGGGCGAGCCGAGGATCTCCGCCGACAGCGCGGTGACGCGCTCGAAGATGTCGTCGACCTCGACGAGCGTCGCGAGCTCACGGCCGAACTCGAGCAGCGCAGTCGCGCTCTCTGCCTCCCGGCGCGCCGACTCGTAGAGGCGTGCGTTCTCGACTGCGACGGCGGCGTGGCCGGCGAGGATCTCGAGGAGGCGCACGTCGTCCTCGTCGAACTGGTCGAGGCCGAGCTTCGAGACGACGATCACGCCCACCACGCGGGAGCCGTAGCACAGCGGTACGGCGAGCAACGACTCCTCGATCCGCTCGGTGCCCCGGATCTGCTCGCCGAACTCGCAGTTCGCGGCGTCTCCGATCAGGAGCGACTCGCCGACCTCCGCGCACCGGCCGGTGATGCCGTAGCCGACGGGATGCCGCAGCTTCTCGTCGACCGACAGCGTCGAGGCGTCCGTCGAGAGCTCGCCGCGGAAGGTGACGGGGATCAGCTCGCCGTTGTCGACCACCAGAACGCGGCAGTTGTGGTAGTCGATCAGCGAGCGGAGCTCCGCGGCGACCTCGTCCCCGATCTTCCGGACGTCGTTCAGTCGGTTCAGCTTGCCGGTCAGACTCTGCAGGAGCTTCATGTGCGCGATCGAGCGCACGTCGCGCGGCTGGAGCGGCGACTCGGGACGCTTCGTCTCGGAGTCGGCATAGACGACGATCTGGCTCTTCCCGTGCGCCTTGGCGGTCATCATCGCCGCCTCCGCGCACGCTGCGAGCTCGCGCGGGTTCATCGCGTGCTCCGGGCCGAGGGCGAGGCCGATCGAGACATTTAGCCGTCCGACCGCGGGAAACTCGCTCTCCTCGAGCCGGTCCTGGATCCGCTCGGCGACCCTGACGGCATCCTCTCCGCCGCACCCGCCCATCACGATCGCGAACTCCTCGCCGCCCAGCCGGCAGACCACGTCCTCCGGACGGACGCTCGCCCGCAGCGAGTCGGCGAGCAGCCGGAGGAGCTCGTCGCCGACGGAGTGCCCGTGGATGTCGTTGACGCGCTTGAAGTCGTCGATGTCGAGCATCAGGACGGCGAGCGGCTCGTGGTTCCGGCTCGTCTCGTGCAGCGCTTGCAGCAGCCGCTCGTGGAAGACGCTGTGGTTGAAGAGGCCGGTGAGCGAATCCGTGCGCGCCTGGTGCTCGAGTCGCTCGCGGATCTCGGCGTTGTCGAGCGCGAGCGCGGCGGCGTCTCCGAAGCGCTTCACCACCTCGAACTCCAGCTCGCTGAAGCCGACGTCGTCTCCCTCGCGGTAGATGTTGAGGACGCCCTTGACGCGGTCGCGCGCGACGAGCGGGATCGAGATGAGCGCTTCCGGCTCGTTCGGCGTGCCGGGAACCGTCCGCACGCGGGGGTCGAGATGCGCCTGGTTCGCGAGCACGGCTTCGCGGTTCGTCGCCGCCCAGCCGGTGATGCCCTCGCAGAAGCGCATCGTCGTGCTCATGATCTGGTCGGCGTACCGGTCGCGGACGAGCACCGGCCGGAGCGTCTCCTCCGCCTCGTCCGCCTCGTAGATCGTGAGCGTGTCGTGCGGGATCAGGTCGCCGACGGTGTCGGCGATCCGCACCAGCAGCGCGTCGAGGCTCTGCTCGGCGAGCACCTCGTGGAAGACGTCCGCCAGACGGCGATACGAATCGACGAGCGTCGAGTCGCCGGTCGCATCAGCGCCGTCGAGCAGGCGCAAATTCGAGGCCCGGACTACCAGTGGACCCTCGGGTCGAAGCAGGTCGTGGTGCACGTTCGGCGTCCCTCTCTTTCGTCCGCAGCGCCGCGCAAAGCATCGGTGCTCCTCGGATCCGGCTCATCCCCCGCCCGAGGGAACAGTCGTGCGCGTCGGCGGCGCGGCGAGCGGGAATGCGAGTCGCATGCCGGATTCCGCCGCAGACCTCATCCCGCCCCGGCCGACCCTACCGCGTCTCCGAGAGGCCGCCGCCGGCTGTCGCGCCTGCCCGCTCTGGGAGCGGGGGACGCAGACCGTCTTCGGCGAGGGCCGCACCGGGGCGATCGCGATGTTCGTCGGCGAGCAGCCGGGCGATCGGGAGGATCGCGCGGGCACGCCCTTCGTCGGGCCGGCCGGGCGCCTGCTCGACGAGGCGCTCGAGCGCGTGGGCATCGACCGCCAGGCGGCCTACATGACGAACGCGGTGAAGCACTTCAAGTGGGAGCCTCGCGGCAAGCGCCGCATCCACGCGAAGCCGAGCTGGAGCGAGCTCGCCGCCTGCCGACCGTGGCTCGACGCCGAGCTCGCGGTCGTCCGGCCGCGCGTGCTCGTGTGTCTCGGCGCGACGGCCGCGCAGTCGCTGCTCGGCCGGCAGTTCCGCGTCACGCAGCACCGCGGTGAGTGGCTCGAATCCGATCTCGCGGAGCGCGTGACGGCGACGATCCACCCGAGCGCGATCCTCCGCGCGGGAGATCGGCGCGAGGCGGAGCTGGCAGGGCTCGTCGAGGACCTGCGGCTGGTGGCATCGGTGCTCTAGGCGCGCCGGCTTCCCGAGTGATGTGGCCGGTAACGTCACTAGATCAAGCCGTGGAGGCGCCGGGACGCCCAGCCGCGGGTGCGCCGGCATCGGAACTGCCGTGGCGCATCAGACGTTCTACCGGCGTGGTAACGGGCCATCCGGACTCCCCTCCGATCCATGCGCCCGAAGTTCGCGTGCTCGCGGTCGACGACGACCCCGCGAACCTCGAGCTCATCGTCGCGGTGCTCGGCTCGCTCGCGAACGTGACGACGGTGCAGTCCGGCGAGTCGGCGTTGGAAGAGCTCGAGACAGGTGGGTACGCGGTTGTGCTCCTGGACATCGGACTGCCAGGGATCGACGGGTTCGAGACGGCCCGGCTGATGAAGGAGACACCGTCGACACGACACACCCCGGTCATCTTCCTCACCGGTCAGATCGGGGATGAGCAGGTACGGCGCGGCTACGCGCTCGGGGCGGCCGACTACCTGTTGAAGCCCTTCGACCCCGAGATCCTCCGGGCAAAGGTGAAGGTGTTCCTGGACCTGGCGCAGCTGCGCCGAGAGGCGGAGGTCCTGAGCCATCGGGTGCTGCACGATCACCTGACCGGACTCCCGAACCGAGCCCTGTTTCTCGACCGTCTAGCTCACGCGCTTGCGCGCCTCTCGCGCCAACCCGGTCTCGTCGCGGTCGTGTTCCTCGATCTCGACGGCTTCAAGTCGATCAACGACCGCCTCGGCCACGACGCGGGCGACCGGCTGCTCATGGAGGTTGCAGCGCGGCTGCGGACCAGCATCCGCTCGTCCGACACGGCCGCACGCTTCGCCGGCGACGAGTTCCTCGTACTACTCGAGGGGTTGGGGGACAAGCGGGCAATCGAACGACTTGTGGCCCGCACCCGCCATGCGCTCGCCGCTCCTTACCGGATCGGGGACGACGAGGTCCAGGCCCAGCTCTCTGCAGCGGTCGGCGTCGCGATCACCGACGACCCGTACGCCGACCCGGCCGGCCTCATCCATGCCGCCGACGAATCGATGCTGCGCATCAAGGCCCGACAGGGGCGACATCGCTCCGACCGGATTCGAGAAGTCCCGCCCCTCGCCTCGTAAAGCTTCATCGCGTTCCGGTACGCGCTCCCCCGACGGTGACGCAGGGCGCGGAGGCCGCGTGTAATGAACCGACGTCGCGTCGGGATGTAGTAGTGACCCGGACGAGGAGGGCGCAATGCCTGCCAGACGACGTGCAGGGAGGGAGATCACCAGGCTCCTGAGGGCAAACGACCCGGCGGACGGGATCGCTCTGACGGCGCCGGCGGTGGACGGCGCCCTCGACGAGCTGGGGAGGTGCCGATGGGCGGCCCGGGAGAGGAGCTGAATCCTGCTGCGCCCGACTTCCGCAGCGTGGCGCTTCAGATCTCGGCGGACATCCCGTATCCCCCCCCGGCTCCGGGAGCTGGCGCGAGCTCGTAGTCGCAGACGCGAGCGACCCGTCCGGCCTCGTCAGCTCGGGCGCGCTGCACGGTTGGTTCGCCATGAGCACCTTCTGCGCCTGGGTTCGCGACTGGGACCAGGCGGTCGGTGCGGGCGACAGCGCGGCGGCGGCGACCGCGGCGCAGACGATCGCGGAGGCGCCGGACTGGAAGGCGGTGACGGACGAAGACCCCCACCCGGATCCGTCCGCGGCCAACGATCCGGGCGCCGAGACCGGCACCCTCTTCGGCTGGCTGCTGCCCTATCGGGACGCGGTCCTCGCCGGCGACCGCGCCCGGGTCGAGCAGCTGCTCGCAAGCGGCTACGGCGACGGCCGGTGCTCGCTCTACGACCCCGTGATCCGCGCACGCGAGGCTGCTCGGGCGCGGACGGCGCGAGCTGCGTCGCCGCGCGAACCCACTCAGCCTCGCACCGCAACGGTGCCGCCGGCGACGCGGCCGTGAGGCGCGTCGAGGAGGAGGATCGGGCCGTGCGCTTCGAGGACCTCTTCCGTCGAACGCGACTCGATCTGCTTCGCTACCTCACCCGCCGCGCGGGCGATCCCGACGAGGCGGCCGATCTCCTGGCCGAGACGTACCTCATCGCCTGGCGCAGGCTCGAAGCGATTCCCGCCGGCGGGAGCGCGCGCCTCTGGCTCTTCGGCGTTGCGCGCAACCTGCTCAAGAAGCGGGCGAGTCGCAGCCGCACGGCCGAGGCGCTCGCCCAACGCCTGGCGGCCGAGCTACGCGCGGCTCGGCAGGCGACCGAAGCGACGGACGACGACCGCACGCGCCTCGTCCTCCGGGCGTTCGGCCGGCTGAGCGAGCAAGACCGCGAGATCCTGAGCCTCACCGCATGGGAGGGCTTGACGCCCGGAGAGATCGCCGACGTCATGTGGCATCTCCGCGAACCGCGCGGGTGCGTCTCCACCGGGCCCGCACGAAGCTCAGACGGGAGCTGCGACCGGCGAATCCGTCCGCACAGCATCGACCCGCGGCCGTCGTCGACCCGGACTAGCGGACGCAGGCCCGCCGCTCGCCTGCGCGAGTCTTCCGCAGCGACCCCGGAGCATGCTGCTGCTGCGGCTACCGCCGATCAGTCGCCCCAGTCGAAGTCGCGCGCGCCGTCGGTGCCCCAGAACGCCGACTCGTCGTGCGCGGGGGCCGCCTTCTCGGCGGTGGGCGCCTCCGACTGCTCCGCGCCGGGCCACGCCAGCGCGCTCTCGAGGCTCTCGTCGGTGAACTCTGGCTGGACGCCGTCCATCGTCTCCTCGATCCGCGCCTGCTCCTCGCTCTTGAAGAGCGGGTGATTGTCGAAGGGATCTTCCCCGAGGTAGCGACCGATCGGCATCGTGTGGTCGAGCTGGGCGTTTCGCTCCTTCAGATCCAGGTGCTCGCGGATGACCTGGGCGAACAGAGACGGTGTCTCGACTGGCATACGTCTTCCTCCCGTTGGGGTACGTCCTCGTCCTCAGAAGGCGGGATGATAACGGCTTTTGCGGCGGGTCTCCCCCTGCAAGAGTGTGAAAAGCGACCTCGGCGGGGCATCGCTCGCGGAGATTGTGGAAGGATGCGGGCGGCATGGCGCGCCCCTTCCGCAGACTCCGCCCCGGCCCCTGGGCGCTCGCGGTCGCGGCGTGGGACGTATGGCGCCGGCTGCCGCCGAAGCAGCGGAAGCAGCTGCTCGGGCTCGCCCGCAAGCACGGGCCGGCGCTGGCGGCGAAGGCCGTCAAGGCCACCCGGCGCAAGTAGCGCCTCCCGCTACTGGAGCCCGAGCGCGGCGCGCACGATGCGAACCTGCTCGCGCAGGTGCGCCGTCGGATAGCCCTCGCTGGGGCTTGCACGCCAGGGGCGGCCGACGAACAGGAGCGGCACGTCGGGCTTCGACTCCTCGAGCCGGTGCCTGATCGCGCGCCAGGCCCCCATGTTCTGCGGCTCCTCCTGCGCCCAGACCACCTCGCCAAGGTTGCGATAGCCGGCGAAGAGCCCCTTGACGCGCTCGACGGGGAAAGGGTAGAGCTGCTCGATCCGCGCGACGGCGACAGCCGGCGCGTGCTCCCGCTCCTCGTGGCCGGCGATGTCGTAGTAGACCTTGCCCTGGCAGAGGACCAGCCGCTCGACGCGCTCCCGGTCCACGCCGGCATCGTCGATGACGGCGTGGAACTCGCCGTGCGCGAGGTCGTCCAGCGTCGAGCCCGCTTGCTTGAGGCGCAGCAGGCCCTTCGGCGTCATCACCACGAGCGGCCGCGCAGTCGCGTCGAGCGCCTGCCGGCGAAGCAGGTGGAAGTACTGAGCCGACGTCGTGCAGTTGACGATGCGCAGGTTCTCCTGCGCCGCGAGCTGGAGAAAGCGCTCGAGCCGCGCGCTCGAGTGCTCGGGGCCGTTCCCTTCGTAGCCGTGCGGCAACAGGAGCGTCAGCCTCGACGTCTCGCGCCACTTCGACAGGCCGGCCGAGATGAACTGGTCGATGATGATCTGGGCGCCGTTGACGAAATCGCCGAACTGGGCCTCCCAGAGCACGAGCGCCTCGGGCGCGGCCGCCGAGTAGCCGTACTCGAAGCCGACGCACGCGTACTCGGAGAGCGGCGAGTTGTAGATCTCGAACGCCGCGCCCGCGTCGTCGAGATGCTGCAGCGGCGTGTACGTCGCCCCGGTCTCGACGTCGTGGAGGACCGCGTGCCGGTGCGAGAACGTGCCGCGCTCCGTGTCCTGGCCGGTGAGCCGGATCGGGATCCCGTCCACGAGCAGCGACGCGAACGCCAGCGCTTCCGCCTGGCCCCAGTCGATGCCGCCCCCCTCGAGCGTCTCCCGGCGCCGCTCGAGCTGGCGCATCAGCTTCGGATGCGGCGTGAAGCCGTCGGGGACGCGCAGGAGCTCGTCGTTGAGGTCGCGCAGCCGTTCCGCCGCGACCGCGGTCACGACCTGCTCGCCCGTCGCGCCAGGAAGGTGCGTGTCGTCGACCGCAGGGGCGTCGGGGACGCCGAAGCTCTCCCTCAGCGCCTCGTGCGCCGAGCGCAGCTGTGCCGTCACCTCCTGCGCGAGCTCGTCCGCCTGCTCCTGCGTCACGTCGCCCTCGGCGACGAGCCGCGCCGCGAACTGCTCGCGCACGGTCGGATGGTCGGCGATCGCGGTCGCGAGCAGCGGCTGCGTGTATGCCGCCTCGTCCTGCTCGTTGTGGCCGTGCCGACGGTATCCCACGAGGTCGACCACGACGTCGTGGCCGAAGCGGCGGCGGTAGGCGTGCGCGAGGCGGACGGCGGCGAGCGCGGCCTCGGGATCGTCGGCGTTGACGTGGACGATCGGGATGTCGAAGCCCTTGGCGAGGTCGCTCGAGTAGCGAGTCGAGCGGCCGGACTCCGGGTCGGTCGTGAAGCCCACCTGGTTGTTCGCGATCAGGTGCAGCGTGCCGCCGGTCGAGTAGCCGTCGAGCGCCTCGAGGTTCAGCGTCTCGGCGACGCCGCCCTGCCCGGCGAACGACGCGTCGCCGTGGATCAGGATCGGGAGCGCGACGCTCGGGTCGTGGTAGCCCTCCCGTGACGACCGGTCGGTCTGCTCCGCCCGGGCGCGTCCCTCGACCACCGGGTCCACGGCCTCGAGGTGGCTGGGGTTCGAGACGAGCGTGATCGTGATGTCGCCCGCCGCGGTGGAGCGGGCTCCCTGCGCGCCGAGGTGGTACTTGACGTCCCCCGTTCCCCCCTCCTCGCTCGAGACGACCGCCTCGATCGTCCGCTCGCCCTCGAACTCGCGCAGGATCACCTCGTACGGCCGGCCGACGACGTGGGCGAGGACGTTGAGTCGGCCGCGGTGCGCCATGCCGACCACGACCTCGTGCGCGCCGGTCTCGGCCGCGAGGTCGATCGCCTCGTCGAGCATCGGGATCAGCGCATCCAGCCCCTCGACGGAGAACTGCTTCTGGCCCAGGAACGCCCGCCGGAGGTATTGCTCCATTCCCTCGACCTGGCTCAGGCGCCCGAGGAGCCGCACGCGCTCGTCGCGGGAGAGCCGTCGCCGGTAGCGGCCCGACTCGATCGCCTGCCGCAGCCAGAGGCGCTCCTCGTGGTCGGAGATGTGCTCGATCTCGTAGGCGATCGTGCCCGTGTACGTCTCGCGGAGGCGAGGCAGCGCCTCGGCGAGCGTCTCGCCGTCGACGTAGAGGCGGAGGAGCGACGCGGGCACACGTGCCTGCAGCTCCGGCGTCAGCTTCGGCGTCAGCCGCTCGGGCTCGAGCGCCGGGTCGCCGTGCGGCTCCGAGCCGAGCGGGTCGAGCCGCGCCGCGAGATGCCCGTGCATGCGGAATGCCTTGACCAGCGCCATCGATGCCGCCACGGCGCCGAGCAGCTCCGAGTCGGGCAGCGCAGCGGGCGGCGGCGCGGGAGCGGGTGGAGGCGGTGCGGGCGCCGCGGTGGCCCCGTTGCCGTCGGCGCGGTCACGCTCGAGCAGGCGCGCGAGCCCCGGCTGGATCGCGATGAGCGCCTCCGGCGCGCTCTCGAACAGGTCGCGCCACTCCTCCGGCACCGAGCCGGGGTTGTCGAGATACTGCTCGAGCAGGAGCGCGGCATAGCCGGTGTTCAGCCCGTCGACGTCGTGCGCGCTCATGTCCAGGTTGTTGTAGCAACCGCTCGCGCGGGAGCGGGCGAGCGGCGGCTACCAGAGCGGATGGCTCGTGATGACGGCGACGGTAAGCCCGAGGAAGAGGCAGGCGCCGCAGATCATCGCGGAGGCGAGCTGCAGCCGCTTCCCGGCGCCCGCCATGCCGGCGGCGACGAGCGAGATCAGAAGCGAGGGCAGGATGAGGCGGAGCGGATGCCAGGCGATGCCGACGAGGCTCGTGAAGATCGCGAGGGTCGCGAGGTATCCGGAGACGGTCTCGGAGGCACGCCGGCCGGACGGCTCGCGGGCGATCGGGCTCTCGGCGCTCACCGGCCGCGGATACTACCCCGCGCATACTCGACGCGGGCGCTGCGGGCGTAGGCGCGGGCGGGGCCGCCGTGCGGCGGGGTGAGTGCTGGCGCTACCAACTGCGCTCCATCCCCGTCGGCCCGATGGTCATCATCTCGGCCCAATACCTCATCGACGACCCTGCCGTACAGATGCTCTACGGCGTCCCGGTGCTCCCCGATGACCCCGGCGGCCTGACCGCCATCCCCGTCACGATCGGCCCGACATCTGGCTGGCTCAACATCGCCCGCGATATCACCCGCGTCTACCAGGGAGCCCTCATGGAATTCCTCGGCGCGCTGGACCCCGCCGACCTCGACCGCGTCGACAAGGCCATCTACAACACCTTTGGAC
>JAVKST010000036.1:0-21628 GCA_039583515.1 Gaiellaceae bacterium | reverse complement strand
CCCTCGTAGGCGGAGAGGCCCGCCTCGAGCGCCTCGACGATCGAGGAGTCGATGCAGAGCGGCAGGTCGCAGAGCCCCTGCACGATCGGGATCGCCTTGCCCATCAGGTCGACCTCGTCTGCGAGCGGGTCGCCGACGTTGACGTCGAGCATGTCCGCGCCGCCGGCGACCTGCTGCGCGACGTCGGTCTCGAGCTGCGAGAGGTCGCCCGCCTGGAGCTGCGCCTGGAACGCCTTGCGGCCGGTCGGGTTGATCCGCTCGCCGATCACGCAGAACGGCTGCTCGGGCCCGATGGCGAGGGTTCTAGACGCCGACCGGACGACGGTGTCCATCCGTCTCCCTCTCCGTTCGCGGGGATATGCCGAGCCGCTCGCAGAGCCGCGCGATGCCGGCCTCGCGGCGGAAGCTGATCAGGTGGAGCCCCGCGACTCCGGGCAGCGAGCGCACCCGCTCGGCGAGCTCGACGGCGACCTCGAAGCACGCCGCCTCCGGCTCCGCTGCGCCCTCGCAGCGCTCGATCAGCTCCGCCGGCACCTCGATGCCCGGCACGCGTTCGTCCATGTAGCGCAGCGCGGCGGGGGAGCGGACGAGGCAGATCGACGGGAGCAGAGCGCATTGCTCCGTGAGCCCCTTGGCCACCGCCTCCGCCAGGAACGCCTCGAGCTGCTCCGGCCGGAACGAGATCTGGAGCTGGAGGAAGCGCGCTCCGGCGCGGGCCTTCTTCAGCGCCCGGTCGACGCGGTGGTCGAACGGCGGCGCGCCGGGGTTCTCGACGGCGCCGAGGAACAGCTTCGGCGGCGGGTCGATCCTGCGGCCCGAGAGGTACGTGCCGCGCGCCATCCCGGCTGCGACGGCGAGCAGCTGGATCGAGTCGAGGTCGAAGACCCGGCGCGCCTCGGGCTCGTCGCCCGCGGTGACGTCGTCGCCGGTGAGGCAGAGGACGTTCTCGATCCCGTGCAGGGCCGCGCCGGCGAGCTCGGCCTCGAGGGCGAGCCGGTTGCGGTCGCGGCAGGTCAGCTGCATCACGGGCTCCATGCCGAGTTGCCGGAGCGCGACCGCGACGGCGAGCGGCGAGGCGTGTGCGTGCGCGGACGTGTTGTCGGTGGCGTTCGTCGCGTCGACGTAGTCCGCGAACGGCGCGAAGCGCTCGTGGACCGCCGCGACCCCTCCGGAGTCGACGGCATGGAGCTCGGACGTGACGACGAAGCGGCCCGCCGCGAGCGCCTCCTCAAGCCTCGACATGCCACCCCTGCGGCGTCTGCCCGTCGCGCCCGGTGGCGAGGTTGACCCAGGAGGAGGTGCCGGCGAGACGGTTGTCGACCGGGGGCCGGACGTCGTGGATCTCGTGCGCCCACGGCAGCCGGCGCGAGCGCTCGACCGCCTTCAGCCACACGCAGGGCATCTCGGGCTTCACCTCGCAGCGGCCGTCCGGCCGGACGCCGCCGCACGGGCCGTTGCGGAGCGTCTTCGGGCACTCCATCGGGCAGGTCAGGCCGGTCGAGTGGAGCACGCACTGGCCGCACATATGGCAGCCGAAGATCGGCTTCTTGACCGCGGCCTCGAGGAGCGCCACGGGCCTCACGCGGGGATCGCGCTCCGCTTGCGCTGGATCAGGTCCTTCGCGAGCCGCACCGCGGCCGACGCGTCGGCGGCGTACCCGTCGGCGCCGACCTTGTCGGCGTACTCCTGCGTCACCGGCGCGCCGCCGACCATGACGATGACGTCGTCGCGGATCCCGGCCTTCTCGAGGGCGTTGATGTTCGCCTTGAACATCGGCATCGTCGTCGTCAGGAAGGCGGAGAAGCCGACGATGTCCGGCTTGTGCTCCTGCACCTGCTCGACGAACGTCTCGGGCGCGACGTTGACCCCGAGGTCGTGGACGGTGAAGCCGGCGCCCTCGAGCATGATGTCGACGAGGTTCTTGCCGATGTCGTGGACGTCGCCCTTGACCGTCCCCATCACGTAGGTGCCGACCTGCTGCACGCCGGTCTCCGCGAGCAACGGGCGGAGGATGTCGAGCGCGCCCTGCATCGCCCGCGCCGCGATCAGCATCTCGGGGACGAAGAAGTCGCCGCGCTCGAACCGCGCCCCCACCTCCTCCAGCGACGGGATCAGCGCGTCGTACAGCATCTGCTCCGGGGGCAGGTCGGCCTCGAGGCCCGCGTTCGTGAGGTCCTTGACCTCGGGCGCGTTGCCGACGAGCGTGTTGTCGTAGAGGCCTTGCAGGATCTCTTCGTGGGTCATGCGGCACCTCGCAGTCGTCGGGTCAGGCTCGCGGCCTCGCGCTTCAGCAGGGGCGCGAGCTCCTCGATGCGGTCGGAAGTGAGACGGACGGTGGGGCCGGAGATGGAGAGGGCGGCGAGCACGCTGCGATCGGCCCCGAGCACGGGCGCGGCGAGCGCGGACAGCCCGACCTCGAGCTCGTCGATCGACGTCGCATAGCCGCGGGAGCGGATCAGCTCGCCCTCGTCGATCTCGCCGCCACCGAAGGCGAGGAAGCACTTGCCGTTCGCGGCGAGGCCGAACGGGACGCGCCTGCCGACCCAGTCGGTGACGCCGACCAGGTGCGCCGTGTCCTCCTGGGCGAGATGCTCCACGCCGTCGGGGCCGGCGACCGCGAGATTGATCGTCTCGCCGCTCGCGTCCGCGAGCCGCCGCAGGCTCGGCTGCGCCAGCTCCACGAGCGCGTGCGAGGCGTCTCGGCTCGCGTAGCGGAGGAGCACGGGGCCCGGCCGAAGGCGGCCCCGCGAGCCGAGCCGCTGGACGAGCCCCTGCCGCTCGAGCGCTCCGACGAGCCGTGAGGTCGTGCTCTTCGGCAAACCGGCTCCGGCGGAGAGCTCGCCGATCGACGGCGGTTGGGGCGCCTCGACGACGCGCACGAGCAGCTGCGCCGCGCGGTCGATCGCCTGGCTGCCGGAGGGCTGCGTCGCCATCTCACATCGTGGAACGAGTGTTCCATGCGATTGTGGCGGACGGGTGTGCCCGGCGTCAACCGCCAGCGTCGACGGACTCGGCGAGGAGCGTCGCGACGTCGGCGACGCGGAGCTGGGCGCCCGCCTCGCGCACGCCGTCGTCGAGCATCACCGTGCAGAAGGGACAGGCGACGGCGAGGGTCTCCGCGCCGGTGTCGGCCGCCTCCCGCGCGCGCTCGACGTTGATCGGCCGGCCGCGCTCCTCCATCCACATGTGCGCCCCGCCCGCGCCGCAGCAGAAGGTCTGCTTGCCGCTCCGGCGCATCTCCACCGGCTCGCCGACCGCCGCGACGAGCTCGCGAGGCTCGAGGCGGACGTCGTTGTGCCGGGCGAGGTAGCAGGAGTCGTGGTAGGTGACCGGCTTCGTGTCGGCCTTCGGCGTCAGCCGGCCCTCGCGTACGAGCCGTGCGAGCAGCTCGCTGTGGTGGACGACCTCGTAGGCGCCGCCGAAGTCCGGGTACTCGTTGGCGAGCGTGTTGAAGCAGTGCGGGCAGCTGGCGACGATCTTCGTCACGCCGTGGTCGTTCAGCGTCGCCACGTTCTGCTCGGCGTAGGCCTGGAAGACGTACTCGTTGCCCATCCGGCGGGCCGGGTCGCCGGTGCACGCCTCGCGCGGGCCGAGGATGGCGAAGTCGACGCCGGCCTTCTGCAGCAGCCGCGCCGTCGACTCTGCGGACGCCCGCGCCCGCTCGTCGAACGAGGCGGCGCAGCCGACCCAGTAGAGGTATTCCGGCGGCCGATCCCCCGGCTCGAGGACGCGGACGCCGAGCCCGGCCGCCCAGCTCGCCCGCTCGCTCTGCGGCTTCCCCCACGGGTTCGCCGCCCGCTCGACGTCCCGCAGCATCGGCTCCGCCTCCGCCGGGAACTGCGCTTCGACCATCACGCGGCTGCGGCGCAGGTCGACGATGTGGTCGATGTGCTCGATCGAGACGGGGCACGCCTCGACGCAGGCGCCGCAGGTGACGCAGTCCCAGATCATCTCCTCCGGCACGCCGTTGCCGACGATCGGCGCCTCGCTGCCGGCGAACAGCTGGTCGCGGACGCCCATGATCACGAGCTTCGGCGAGAGCACCTTTCCGGTCGCGTAGGCGGGGCAGGCGTCCTGGCAGCGGCCGCACTCGGTGCACGAGAACGCGTCCACGACCTCCTTGCGCGTCAGGTCGGCGACCGTTGCCACGCCGAAGCGCAGCTCGTCCTCGGGGAGGTCGAACCGGAGCGGCTCGAGCCGGCCGCGCGCGCGCGTCCGCGCCAGCCACACGTTCGGCGCAGCCGTCGCGATGTGGAGGTGCTTCGAGTACGGGAGATAGGCGAGGAAGGCGCCGATGACCACGAGGTGCGCCCAGGCGAAGCCGATGCCGCCGACGTGGTGCCAGAGGAGCAGCGTGACCACGACGGCGGCGATGAGCGCGAGGATCAGATCCGCCTCGCCCAGATGCGATCCCGCGAACCGCTCTGGCCGCACGACCTTGCGGATCGCGAGCGCCGCCGCCACCCCCGCGAGCACGAGCCCGGCGAAGACGTCGGACAGGATGCGATACCACTCCGGCGCGGCGACGTGGCCGCCCGCGACCGCGATCGCCGCGAGGACGATCGTCGGGAAGAGGACGATGAAGCCCCAGAAGATGAACGCGTGCATCAGCCCCGGCACCGGGCGCTGGAGCAGCTTGCGCTGGCCGAGCACGATCTCGGCCTCGTTCCGCACGCGCTCGGCGGCGGACCCGGGGCGATCGGCAGGCTTCGCGTTGCGGACCAGCCCGGCGAGGAACCACGTGCGGGCGGCGAAGATCCCGCCGCAGACGACGACGAGCGCCGCGAGGCCGAGGGCGCCGGCTATGCGCGTGCCTTCCGCAGCTCGTCGCTGATCGCGGGCACGACCTCGTGCAGGTCGCCGATCACGGCGTAGTCGGCGACGGCGAGGATCGGAGCCTCGGGGTCGTTGTTGACGGCGAGGATCTTCCTCGCTCCCTTCGCACCGGCGACGTGTTGCGTCGCTCCGCTGATCCCGCACGCGACGTACAGGTCGGCGGAGATCTTCGTCCCCGTCTGCCCGACCTGGTCGGTGTGCGGGCGCCAGCCGGCGCTCGTCACGACGCGCGAGCAGCCGACGGCGCCGCCGAGCAGGTCGGCGAGCTCCTCGAGGACCGCGAAGCCAGCCGCGGAGCCGACGCCCCGGCCGCCGCCGACGACGACCTTCGCCTCCCGGAGCGAGACGCCGAAGCCCGAGTCCTCGATCCGCTCGAGCACGCGCGGCGACCCGTCGTCGGGAGCGTTCAGCGTCTCGACCGCGCCGGGCTCCGCGGCAGGGTGCGCGTGCGGCGCGACGCTCAGGATCAGCGGCGATCCGTGCAGCCGGGCCTCCTCCAGCAGGCTGCCGCCCCAGCGGAGCCTCGTCACCGTCTCGCCCTCGATCGCGGTCACGTTCGCCGCGAAGGGCCGGTCGAGGCGCGCCGCCACGTGGGCCAGCAGCTCGTTGCCGCGGTCGGAGCCGGCGGCCACGACCGCGTCCGCGGGCTCGGCGGCGAGCGCCTTCGCCCAGGCCGCCGGCTGGTAGGGCCCGTCGAAGGCGACCGCGCGCACGTCGCCGAGCCCGCGCGCGAAGCCGAGCGCCTGCAGGGAGAGCTCGTCGCCGGGGTCGACGAAGCAGAGGACGTTCACGCGACCCCCAGGGCCCGCAGCACCTCGACCACCCGCGGCGCGGCCTCCGGCCCCTCGCCGAGGATCTCCGCCCGCTTCCCCTGCCCCTCGGGGACGAGCAGCCGCAGCTGCTCGAGCCGCGGCTCGGCCGGCGCCGCCTCGACGATCGCTAGCGGCTTCGACTTCGCGCGCAGCCGGCCGGGAACGGACGGGTACCGCGGCAGGTTCAGCCCTTCGAGCACCGTCAGCACGGCCGGCAGCGGCGCCTCGTAGACGTCGCGCGCCCCGCCGACGTCGCGCTCGCAGCGCACGCGGTCGCCCTGAACCTCGAGCTTCTTCAGGCCGGTGACGACTGGCAGCCCGAGGGCCGTCGCCACCCGGATCCCGACCTGGTAGCCGGCTGCGTCGGCGGACTCGTTGCCGAAGAGAAGGAGGTCGAACGGCTCCTCCGCGCGGACGGCGTCGACGACCGCGGCGGCCGTCGCCTGCGCGTCCCGGTCGCGTCCGTCCGTCTGCAGCAGGATGCCGCGGTCGGCGCCGATCGCCATGCAGTCGCGGAGCTGCTCCTCCGCCTCGGCCGGGCCGAGGGTGAGCGCGACTACCTCGCCGCCCGCGGCTTCGACGATGCGCACCGCCTCCTCGACCGCGCACTCCTCGTGCGGCGAGATCGTGAAGCCGAGGTGCTTCGTCTCGATCGACTGCGCGTCGGGGGTGAGGACCATCCGCCCGCCCGTGAGCGGGACCCGCTTGACGCAGACGAGGATCCTCACGAGCGGATCCTCTCGTTCTCCGGGTCGAACGGCGGGCGCGAGCCGACGATCTCGACCGTCGCGGGATACAGCTCCTGCATGTACTCGACCGCGAGCCCGGTGCCCTCGACCGCCCGCTCCGGCGGCAGGTACGCCATCAGGATGTGCCTGCCGAGCGACGGCGCCGCGCCTGCGCTCGTCACGTAGGAGCGGCGACCCTTCGCGTCGGCGATGGGCGAGCCGTCCGGAAGCGTGACCGGCTCCCGGCCGAGCGGATAGCGCTCGACGCCGCCCTGCGAGGTGTGGTCGTCGATCGTGAGCGTGCAGAGGACGGCGGCCGGCTCCCGGTCGCGCGCGGCGAGATGTGCCTCCTTGCCGACGAACTCCTCGCCCTTGACCTTCCACCAGGCCATGTCGGCCTCGACGACGTCGTAGTCCTGGTCGAGCTCGAACGCGAAGGCGCGGTACGCCTTCTCGAGCCGCCCCGTCGTGCCGTAGACGCCGATGCCGGCGGGGACGACGCCTTGGGGGCGGCCGGCCTCCCAGACCGCGTCCCACAGCGCTTCGCCATGCTCGAACGGGACGTAGAGCTCCCAGCCGAGGTCGCCGACGTAGGAGATGCGCGACGCCAGCACGTCGAAGCCGTCGACCGAGATCGTCTTCCACGTCGCGAACGGGAAGGCCTCGTTCGAGACGTCGTCGCTCGTGATCGAGGCGAGGATGTCCCGCGCCCGCGGGCCCCAGAGGCCGAGCGTGCAGAGGGCCGAGGTGTGGTCCTCGATCCGCGCGTCGGGGCCGCAGTGGTCGCGGAACCACTTCATGTCCGCCATCCCGTGCGCGCCGCCGGTGACGACCCGGAAGCGGTCCGCGGCCATCTTCATGATCGTGAGGTCCGACTTGAAGCCGCCCCCTGGCGCGAGCACGGGCGTGTAGATCACGCGCCCGTCCGGGACGTTCATCTGGCGCGCGGCCACGGTCTGCACGCACGCGAGCGCGCCGCGGCCGACGACGTCGAAGACGCAGAACGCGGTCAGGTCGAACAGCGCGGCCCGCTCGCGCATCGCGAGATGCTCGGCGTTGATGATCGGCGACCACCAGCGTGCGTCCCACTCGTGCTCCCGCGGCCGCACGCCGTACTCCTCCACCAGCCGGGCGTTCGACTCGTACCAGTGCGGCCGCTCCCACGCGGCTGCCTCGAAGAAGACGGCGCCGAGCTGCTGCTCGCGCTCGTAGAAGGGGGAGACGCGCACGCCGCGGCTCGACTCCCACTGCTCGCCGGGGTGGACGATCCCGTACGTCTTGTTGAAGCCCTCCGCCGCGCGGCCCTTGACGTGCGCCGACGTGCGCTGCTCGGGATAGAAGCGCGCGACGTCGGACGACTGGAGGTCGATCTCGGGCTCGCCGAGCACCATCCACTCCGCCAGGGACTTGCCGACGCCCGGCCCCTCCTTCACCCACACTGCCGCCGCCGACCAGAGACCCTCGACCTCCGGCGTCTCGCCGAGCAGCGGCAGCCCGTCCGGCGTCAGCGAGAGCAGCCCGTTGATCGCGTACTTGATCCCGACGGACTCGTCGCCGAGGATCTCCGGCACGAGCTGGAGGGCATGCTCGAGCTGGAGCTCGAAGTCCTCCTGCGTGAACGGCAGCTCGGTCGGCGTCAGCGCCGCCTCCTCGATCGAGGGGATCTCCTCCGGGTCGTGGAGGATCGGGCGATGGGCGTACGAGCCGACCTCGAGCCCCTGGCCGTCCTGCCGCTCGTACATGTTCGTGTCCATGTCGCGCACGATCGGGTAGTCGACCGCGGTCTTCGAGTCGAGGAAGCGCGGCACCGGCCCGACGTCGATCATCTGGTGCACCGCCGGAGTCAGCGGGATGGAGGCTCCGGCCATGCGGGCGATCCGCGGCGACCAGACGCCGCACGCGACCGCGACGACGTCGGCGCCGAAGTCTCCTCGCGTCGTGCGCACGCGCCGGACGCGGCCACCCTCGACGTCGATGCCGACGACCTCCGTGTTGGCGAGGACCTCGGCCCCCTTCGCCTGCGCGCGCTCGCGCATCAGCGCGCCGAAGCGGAGCGAGTCGACGACGGCGACCGACGGCGTGTAGAAGCCGCCGAGCAGGATCGACTCGTCGACGAACGGGACGAGCTCCCCGATCTCGGCGGGGGCGACCAGGCGGCAGCCCGCGACGCCCCACGACTTGGCCGAGGCCATCCGCCGGCGCAGCTCCTCCAGCCGCTCCTCCGTGCGCGCGACCTCGATCCCGCCGCACTCGTGCAGGGTGCCGCTCTCGCGGTACTGGCGCATCGACTCGAGCGTCAGCTGCGTCATCTCCTTCGAGTGGTCGACGGGGAAGATGAAGTTCGACGCGTGCCCGGTCGAGCCGCCGGGATTGGGAAAGGGCCCCTTGTCGAGCTGGACGAGGTCGGTCCAGCCGAGCTCGGCGAGCCAGCCGGCGAGGCTGTTGCCGACGATCCCGCCCCCGATCACGACGGCCCTCATACGCTGACGAGCACCTTCCGCATCGCGCGCTCGAAGTCGCGGACGTGGTCGCGCATCACGGCGGCCGCGCGCCTGCCGTCGCCGGCGACGATCGCTTCGAGGACGTCGCGGTGCGCCTCGACGGCCTCCGCGAGGCCCTCCGCACGATCGAGGGCGATCATCCAGATCCGCAGCGCGAGCACGTAGTACTGCCCGAGGGTCGTCGCGAGCAGGTCGTTGTGCGACGCATGGTGGACCGCGCGGTGGACGCGCTCGTCGAGCTCGATCAGGTTCCCGCCCGACCCGATCTCCGCGAGCAGCCCGCGCAGCTCGTCGCGCTCGGCGTCGGTCGCGCGCGCCGCGGCGAGGCGCGCCGCCTCGGGCTCGAGCACCTCTCGCACCTCGGAGATGCGGGCGAGGTCGCGGGCGTCGACGCCGGTGACGAACATGCCGCGGCGGGGGAAGACCTCGACGAGCTGCTCCTGCGCGAGGCGGCGCAGTGCTTCCCGCACCGGCGTCCGGCCGATGCCGAGGCTCTCGATCAGCCGCCGCTCGTCGACCACGGCTCCCGGCGGCAGCTCGAGGGAGACGATCAGCTCTCGGATCGCGAGGTGGGCCCGGTCGGCGAGCGACGAAGCCTGCACCGCGGTCTCCACACAGATATATTAGTCGTATCCTGAATCGTCCCGGACTTCCGCCGTTCGACTCCGAGGTGTAGAAAGAGAAGCCGGGCGTGGCGACGACGCAACCCTCCTCCCTCGAGATCGCCCAGGAGGCCACGCTCCGCCCGATCGCCGGGATCGCGGCGGCAGCGGGGCTGCTTCCGGACGAGGTCGAGGCGTACGGCCGCTACAAGGCCAAGGCTTCGCTCTCCGTCCTCGACCGGCTCGCCGGCCGGCCGGACGGGAAGCTCGTGTGCGTCACGGCGATCACGCCGACGAAGTTCGGGGAGGGCAAGACGACGACCTCCGTCTCGCTCACGCAGGGGCTGGGGGCGATCGGACGCAGCCCGGTGCTCTGCCTGCGGGAGGCGTCGCTCGGTCCCGTCTTCGGGATCAAGGGGGGAGCCGCCGGCGCCGGCTACGCGCAGGTCGTCCCGATGGAGGACCTCAACCTCCACTTCACGGGCGACATCCACGCGATCGGCGCCGCGAACAACCTGCTGGCGGCGATGCTCGAGGCGCACCTGCTGCACGGCAACGAGCTCGGCATCGACCCGCTCTCGATCTCGTGGCGGCGCTGCCTCGACATCAACGACCGCGCGCTCCGCGACGTCGTCGTCGGCCTCGGCGGGCGCGCCAACGGCTATGCCCGCCAGACCGGCTTCGACATCACGGCCGCCTCCGAGGTGATGGCGATCGTCGCCGTCGCCCGCGACCTGCACGACCTCCGGCGGCGCCTCGGCAGCATCACCGTCGGCTCGACGCGCGAGGGCGAGCCGGTGACCGCCGAGCAGCTGCGGGCGGCCGGAGCGATGACGGTGCTGCTGAAGGAGACGATCAAGCCCAACCTCGTCCAGACCCTCGAGGGCCAGCCGGTGTTCGTCCACTGCGGGCCGTTCGCCAACATCGCGCACGGCAACAACTCCCTCGTCGCGGACCGTGTCGCGCTCAAGCTCGGCGACATCGTCGTGACGGAGTCCGGCTTCGGCGCCGACATGGGCATGGAGAAGTTCTTCGACATCGTCTGCCGTGCCGGGAACCTGACGCCGAGCGCCGTGGTGCTCGTCGCGACGGTGAAAGCCCTGAAGCACCACGGCGGGAATCCCGACGGCGGGGCGGAGGCGATCGAAGCCGGCTCCGCGAACCTCGTCCGCCACCTCGGCATCATCCGGGAGTTCGGGCTCAACGCCGTCGTCGCGGTCAACCGCTTCCCCGCCGACACCGACGAGGAGATCGAGCAGATCCGCGAGATCGCCCTCGCCAACGGCGCCTTCGCCGCCGAGGCGAACGAGGCCGTCGTGCGCGGCGGGGAGGGTGCGGCCGCGCTGGCCGAGGCCGTGGCCGCCGCGGCCGAGGCGCCCTCGAGCTTCGAGCCCGTCTACCGGCTCGACGAGACGATCGAGCGCAAGATCGAGGCGATCGCGACCCGCGTCTACGGCGCAGACGGGATCCTCCTCCAGCCGGCCGCCCGGAAGAAGATCGCCGAGCTCGAGCGCGTCGGCTTCGACGAGCTGCCGATCTGCATGGCGAAGACGCATCTCTCGCTCTCGCACGACCCGACGCTCGCGAACGCGCCGACCGGGTTCACGGTCACGGTCCGCGACATTCGCCCCTACACCGGCGCCGGCTGGCTCGTCGCGCTCTGCGGCGACATGCAGACCATGCCCGGCTACGGCCGGACGCCCGCGGCCCACTCGGTCGACATCGACGAGCAGGGAAGGACGGTTGGCCTCTTCTAGCCCCGGGCCCCACCCCGACGTCGTCGCCGAGGGACGGCGCGTGCTCGACCGCGCCGCCGAATCGGAGGTTCCGCTGCGGCTGCTGGGCGGCGTCGCCGTCCGCCTGCGCGCCCGCGGAGAGCTGCCCGCGTCGCTCCAGCGCAGCTACGGCGACCTCGACTTCGTCACGGCCAGCGGCGCCTCCGCAGCGACGCAGCGGCTGTTCCGCGCCCTCGGCTACGAGCCGCACACGTCGTTCAACGCGCTCAACGGCAAGGAGCGCCTCCTCTTCTTCGACACCGCCAACGACCGGCAGGTGGACGTGTTCGTCGGCTCGTTCCGGATGTGCCACGAGATCCCGCTCGACCGCCGGCTCGAGATCGACGAGACGTCGATCCCGCTCGCCGAGCTCCTGCTCACGAAGCTGCAGGTCATCGAGCTGAACGAGAAGGACGTGCGCGACGCGGTCGCGATCCTCCACGAGCGGGAGCTCGCGGACAGCGACGGCGACGCGCTGAACGCCCGGCGGGTCGCGGAGCTCTGCGCGGCAGACTGGGGCCTCTGGCGGACGATCACCCACAACCTCGAGGCCTGCCTCGGCCGGGCCGAGCAGTACGGCGTCGACGTCCGCGGCCGCTTCGCCGAGCTCGTCGAGCGCATCGAGGCGGAGCCGAAGTCGCGATCCTGGCGCCTGCGTGCGAAGATCGGCGAGCGCAAGCGTTGGTACGAGCTGCCAGAGGAGCGCGCGTGAAGCTGTTCTTCGCCACCGACATCCACGGCTCCGAGACCTGCTGGCGCAAGTTCCTGAACAGCGGGCCGCACTACGGCGTCGACGCGATCGTCCTCGGCGGCGACATGACCGGCAAGGCGCTCGTCCCGGTCATCCACGACGGCGACGACCGCTGGCATGCGACGCTGCTCGAGAACCGGCGGGAGCTCGTCGGCGAGGAGCAGGTGCGCGAGTTCGAGGAGGCGGTGATCCGCCGCGGCTACTACCCGTTCCGGACGAGCCCCGAGGGCGTTCGCAACCTCGAGGAGAACGAGGCGCACTGGCACGGGCTGTTCGAGGAGAAGATGCTCGAGACGGTCGAGAAGTGGATGCGGCTCGCCGACGAGCGGCTCGCGGGCACCGGCATCGAGTGCGTCGTCTGCCCCGGCAACGACGACCAGCTCGAGGTGGACGAGGTGATCGGCACCGCAAAGCACGTGACGCTGGGCGAAGGCCGCGTCGTCGACCTCGACGGCTTCCAGCTCGCATCGACCGGCTGGGCGAACCGGACGCCGTGGCACACGTACCGCGAGGAGGATGAGAGCGACCTCACGACGCGAATCTCGAACGTCGTGGAGCAGGTGACGGCGCCGCCCGAGCAGACGATCTTCAGCTTCCACTGCCCGCCGTACGGCACGGGCCTCGACGACGCGCCCGAGCTGACGGAAGACATGCGCCTCAAGGACGCCGGCCGCTCGACGCGGCCCGTCGGCTCGACGGCCGTCCGGAAGGCGATCGAGGACTTCGAGCCCGCGCTCTCGCTGCACGGGCACATCCACGAGGCGCGCGGGTCGACGCGCCTCGGCCGCACGCTCTGCATCAACCCGGGCAGCTCGTACGAGCAGGGCCAGCTGCTCGGCGCCGTCGTCGAGCTCGACGGCAAGAAGAAGGTCAAGAAGTTCGTCCTCACGAGCGGATAGGAGGAGGGTCAGATGGCGACAGTCACCGGTGACGCCGCCTACGAGGAGCGGTCGCTCTTCGTCCGCAAGGCAACCGGGCTCGTTCGAGGCTGGTCGGTATGGGACGCATTCATCTACTCCGCGTTCTCGATCAACATCGTCACGCTCGGGTTCTACGCGTTCTCGTACGGGCCGTTCATCCCGAAGGGGAGCCTCTTCTGGGCGGTCGTGCTCTCCGGCGCCTACCTCGTGCTGCAGGCGATCACCTACGCATCGCTGATCGCGGCGATGCCGCGGGCGGGCGGCGACTACGTCTGGATCAGCCGGACGCTCGGCGGCGGCATCGGCTTCGTCCTCGCCGCGTGCGGCTGGTGGTTCATCCTGTGGCACTGGGTTCCGATCTACGCGAACATCCTCAACGGCGAGGTGATCGGGCCGCTCTCGGCGATCGTCGGCTGGAACGGCGGCGTGTCGTACTTCTCATCGACCAACGGCCTCTTCACGTCGTCGATGATCGTCGCGTTCGCGGCGTCGCTCCTCGTCGCCCTCGGGATCCGCACCTACGCGAAGTTCCAGAAGATCTGCTTCTACGGCGGAGTGCTCGGCCTCGCGATCCTGGTCGTCCTGCTCCTGGTGCACACGAAGAACGACTTCATCTCCGCGTTCAACTCGCAGACGCACTCGCTCTACGGCACGACCGGCAACGCGTACGCCGCGACCCTCAAGACGGGGAACTCCGGCGTCTCGGGGCTCACGTCGTTCGCGGTCGGCTCGACGATCCTGCTGATCCCGTTCATCTTCTTCTTCAACCTCTGGTCCAACTGGGGCGCCACGCTTTACGGCGAGGTGCGGGGCGCCTCCGACTTCCGGAAGAACATCTACGCGATGGGCGGGGCGCTGCTCACGACGACGGCGGTCGCCGCACTGCTTCTCGCGCTCTTCTCGAAGACGTTCGGCTGGCAGTGGTTCAACGCCGCGAACAACGGCTACTGGGGCACCGTCTACGCCTACGTGAAGGGGGCGCCGCTCGGCGGAACCTTCCCGTACCCGGGCCTGTTCGCAGCGTTCTTCTTCAACAGCCCGGTGCTCCAGTTCATCGTCGTGGGGCTGCTCTCGCTCTGGTTCTTCGGCTGGATGGGGACGGTCTTCATGTCCTCCACGCGTGTCGTCTTCGCGGCGGCGTTCGATCGCGTCCTGCCGGAGGCGACGGCGAGGGTCTCCGCGAACGGCGTGCCGTACGTCGCGCTCGCGCTGATGCTGCTGCCGTCGATCCCGATCTCGTACTTCTACGCGTATGACTCGACGTTCACGCAGTGGACGCTCGATGCGACGCTCGTGATCGCGATCACGTTCGCGGGCTCGGCCGTCGCGGCCGCGATCCTGCCCTGGCGGAAGCCGCAGATCTACGGCGCGTCGCCGATCGCGCGCTACAAGATCGCCGGCGTGCCGCTGATCACCGCGGCGGCGGTCGGCTTCCTCGTCATCCTGGGCTATGCGCTCTACAAGTGGTTCCAGGACAGCGTGTACGGGGTGAACAACCACTCGTCGCTCTGGTACATGGGCGCGCTGTACCTCGCGGCGCTCGTGATCTACGCCGCCTCCTGGCTCTACCGGCGCTCGCAGGGCCTGAACCTGAAGATGGTCTACGACGAGATCCCGGCGGAGTAGCTTCGAACGCGGGTGCGGGCCACCAGGCCCGCACCCGCTCCCCTTGTCGATTCCGAGCCATGCCGATGAGGTGCGCAAGGCGGGTCGAAGCCGGCTCGTCGCGCGCCTTGTCGCAGCTCGCCGGTCGCAGCTGCCCGCCGTCTGTTTGGAGATTGTTATAGAGTTCCGCCATGCCGATGCTCCACAGCTGCAGCTTCCACGGTTGCGATACGTTCACGCTCAGCACCTACTGCTTCGAGCATGAGCGGCTGATCCGGGCCGAGGTCGAGTCCGAGCGGTCGCAGGCCGCCGCCCGGGACGAACCGGCGTCCCGAGATCCGGCCGAGACCGTCCAGCCGGGCGTGAGCGCCGCGTCTTAGCGGCCGGTCTGCCGCGCCGTCGCGGGGGATGCGGGCGGTGACGGTTGCGGGGCTTCGCCGGCGACGATGCGGGTCCCGGTCGCCTTGAAGCTCGCGTAGGCGTGCTGGCCGTGCCGGAGGCCGAGTCTCCGGAGCGAGTCGACCGTGATCTCGGCGCTGACGGGGCCGATGGTGACGCGAGCCCGGTTTCCGAGTTGCGTGATCGCCGCGATCGTGCCGGCGACCACGTTCATCGCGGAGTCGTCGGGAGGCGCGGTCGAGATCGTGATGTCCCAGGGATACACCGCCAGCGTGGTCGCACCGTCGCCCTCGTCGCTCGTGGTGACGAGGGTCCCGTCGTCCAGGCGCACGCCGCTGGCGCCGTCCGGCCGGCCGTGGAGGAGGTTGGCGCCGGTGAAGGACGCGACGAACGGGTCGGCGGGTCGTGCGACCAGCTCGGCCGGCCCGCCGGTCTGGCGCAGCCGTCCGTCGACGATGACGCCGATCTGGCCGGCGAGGGCGGCTGCGTCCTCGAAGTCGTGGGTGACCAGCAGCGTGGGGATGGCGAGATCGGCGAGGAGTTGCTGCAGCTCGGATCGCACGTCGATCTTGGTGTGGGCGTCGAGGGCGGAGAGGGGCTCGTCGAGCAGGAGGATCTCGGGGTCGCGCGCGAGCGCGCGCGCCAGGGCGACGCGCTGGCGTTCGCCGCCGGAGAGGCTGCCGGGGCGCGCGTCCGCGAGGTGGCTGATCTTGAAGCGCTCGAGATACGGGTCGGCGGTCCGGCGGCGCGCGTATTCGACGTTCTGCCGCACCGTGAGGTGGGGGAAGAGCGCGTAGTCCTGGAAGACGAGGCCGACCCGTCGCTCCTCCGGGCGCAGGAAGATGCCCGCCCCGGCGTCGAACCAGGTGGCGCGGCCGCACCGAATCGAGCCGGCCGCCGGCTCGACCAGTCCGGCGATCGCGTTGAGCACGGTGCTCTTCCCCGCGCCGGAAGGGCCGACGAGGGCGACGGTCGAGTCGACGGCGAGCGTCAGCTCGAGCTGGAAAGCCCGAAGAGGGACGGTGATCTGGTCGAGGATGACCGTTGCCATGAGAGTGCGATTCTGAGCGTCAGAAGCAGGAGGCCGCTGACCACGACGAGCACCCCGCTCATCGCGAGCGTCGCGTCGAAGCTCTGGTCGAACTCGTAGTAGATCGCGAGGGACAGCGTCTGCGTGACGCCTTGCAGGCTGCCCGCGAACATGATCGTCGCTCCGAACTCGCCGAGACCGCGCGCCAACGAGAGCGCGAGGCCGGCGATCAGCCCTCCGCGAGCGAGCGGCAGCACGACCCGGAAGAAGGTGCGCAGTGCGCCGGCGCCGAGCGTGCGCGAGGCGGCGACGAGGCGCCGATCGACGGCTTCGAACGCGGCGATCGCCTGGCGGATGTAGAGCGGGCTCGCCACGTACGCGACGGCGACCGTGACTGCGGCCTGCGTGAACGGCAGCGAGACGCCGAGCGTGCGCAGGCTGGACCCGAGCAGGCCGTAACGGCCGAGCGCCGTGAGCAGGCCGATGCCGGCGACGGCCGGCGGCAGAACCAGCGGCAGCTCGATGCAGGTGACGGCGAGGGAGTGGCCGGGGAAGCGACGGATGGCGAGGAGATAGGCCGTCGGGGTGCCGAGCAGGACGATCAGCGCCTGGGCGAGCAGGCTGGTCTTGAGGGTGACGAGGAACGCGTCCTCGACGACGGGGCTCGAGAACTGGTCGAGCACCTTCCCGGGAGAGGTGTGGACGAAGATTCCGACGATCGGCAACACGAGGAAGGCGACCGCCAGGATCGCGACCGCCGCGACGAGACCGGCGCCGAAGGTTCGCCTCAGGGGTGGCAGCCCGACCTACTTCTTCTTCGAGCCGTGCTGCTTCGTCGCGGCCTTGTCCTTCCGCGCCGGCGGCTCGACGCGCGGCAGGAAGCCGTAGCCGAGCAGCTTCTTCTGCCCTGCCTTGCTCAGCACGCGCTCCACGAACGCCCGGGCGTCGGGCTTTTCTGCGCTCCTGGCGACGACGCAGATCCCGTACCGCACCTTCGACTGCGCCCAGGCAGGCAGCTTGATCACCTTCACCTGCCCGGGGACGGTCTTCGCGTCGGTCGAGTAGACGAAGCCCGCGTCCGCCTCGCCGAGCGCGACCTTGCTCAGCACCTCCCGCACATCGGTCTCCTGGCTGACGACGTTCTTCAGCACCGCGGTCGTCAGGTTCATGTTCTTCAGGACCTGCCGCGTGTAGCTGCCGACCGGGACGCCCGCGCCGGCGACGTCGATCGTGACGCCCGGCCTGGTCAGGCCGTAGATGCTGCGGATCCTGGCCGGGTTCGACTTCGGCACCACGATCACGAGCGCGTTGCGGGTGAAGGCGACCGGCTTCGAGCACAACCCCTGCTGGAAGAGCTGGTTCGGCAGCGTCAGGTTGGCCGAGGCGAACACGTCGGCCGGCGCCCCCTGCGCGATCTGCGCCTCGAGCAGGCTCGAGCCCCCGAACTCGTACTTCTCGTTGCGGACGATCGCGGGAAACACGTTCGTCAGCGAGGCGGCGGCATAGACCGTGACCTGCGCCCGGGCGACTGCGCGAGCCCGCGGCGCGGCCGAGGACGTCCGGCCGGCCAGGAGGGCGACCAGGGCGAGAGCGGCGACGAGGCCCGGAACGGCGAGACCGCGGCTGCGACGGATCGGCATTGCTGACTTCCCGTCGCTCAGCTCTGGATGATCACGTTCGTCGACTTGACGATCGCCGTTGCGGCCATGCCTTCCTTCAACCCCAGCTCGTCGATCGCGTCGCGGGTGACGATCGCGACCAGGCGCACAGGGTTGGCCACGACGAGCTCCACCTGTGCGATGAGTCCGTCGACCTGGATGTCGGTCACGGTCGCCGGGAAGCGGTTGCGGGCGCTGATGTGCGTGCCCTGCCCGTCGCCCCGCAGCCTGTCGATCTCCCCGGCCGAGACGACCCGTCGATTGTTTCGGTCGCGCGTGACGCGGATGCGGCCCTCCCGGTCCCAGCGACGCAGCGTGTCGACGCTGATCCCCAGGCTCGCGGCCGCCTCGCTCGCCGAGTATTGCTCTTTCGGCATCGCTAGCTCAGTCCCGCCGCCACCATTCGCCCACATCCCCGCTGCTCGAATACCGTGGCATTGCCTAGCTGCAAAGCGGCAGCATACACGGGACACAACGCGGTTGTCCACGGCCCTTTGGAAGAAATCTGCATAGGGAAATGGCCCCGAAGGTCGCTGCTCGTCGCGGCGACCCGCAGAGCCGAGGACTCAACTGGAGTGAACCGGGAGGATGAGAGGTGGTCTCGGCTGTTGCTGGAAGTTGAAGTCGGCGAGGAGGTTGCCGAGGACGGCCTCGTTCTCGCGGACGCCTGGTCGCGGGTCGGGGCGGCCGTCGGTGGCGGGGTCGAGCCGTTGGCCGGCGAGGAAGTCGTCTTCGATGAACTTGAGGTACGCGTCGAAGCTCAACGTCTGGTGGTCGATGTAGCCGCGCTTGGCGTAGGGGCTGATGACGAGGGCGGGCACGCGCAGGCCGTAGCCTTGCCCGTCGACGGCGGGCGGCGCGACGTTGTCGTAGAAGCCGCCCCAGTCGTCCCAGGCGAGGAAGATGGCGGAGCTGTTCCAGTCGCGACTCCGCATGACGGCGTTCACGAGGCCGGTCACCCACGACTGTCCCAGCGCGATCGACGCGCCCGGGTGGTCGCTGTCGGCCCAGTTGGGCGTGATCCACGAGACCGCGGGCAGCGTGCCCTTCGCCGCTGCGGCGTAGAAGCGCGAGATCGGCTCCTGGGCGTCGCCGAGCTGGCCGTCCTGTCGGACGTCCGTGAAGTCGGGGAGCGTGTCCCAGAAGCCCGGGGTGTTCGGCCCCGAGAGCTTCGTGTAGCAGCCGATCGGTCCGGTCAGGCAATCGGGCGCCTTGCCGCGCTCGACGTACGAGGCCCAGGAGACGTGGTGCGAGTGTAAGAGCCACGTGAGGTCGGTCCAGCCGTAGAGCGGCCCGTGCGGGTATCGCCGCAACGTCGAACTGGGTCCCGTGGTCGGCCCTCCGAGGTTCGCCGTGCACGTTTCGGGTCGGTAGGGGTTGCTGCAGCGGGCGGACCAGCCGGACACCAGCCACAGGTGCGAGGGGAGGCTCCAGCCCCAGTTCGGCTCGAACATGTGGTCCTGGAGCACGAACTGGCGGGCGTACGCCCAGTAGTTCGGGATCTGCGTGCCGTCGTGGTAGCTCATGACGTTGGGGTGGCGCAGCGGCGCACAGCGCGCCGCCCCTGGATGCGCGTGGCAGCTGCGGATCAGCCGGGCGTAGGTGACGCGGATGAAGCCGTCCATTCGCCCCCCGTCGACGTCGCGTCGTCCCGCGATGGGTCCGTGCTCCCCGCCCGAGTCGTCCGCGCCGCTGCCGTCGAGGAACGGCTTCACGCAGCCGCCGATCCCGTTCGGGACGCAGACGGCCGGCTTCCCGTTCTTCATCGGGATCCCGTTCGCGCCCGGGTAGGTGCCGAAGAAGGAGTCGAACGAGCGGTTTTCCTCCATGATCACGATCACGTGCCGGATCTCGTGGATGTCGCCGCTCCGGCGTGTGTGGCGCGCCGCGCGGACGCCGCCGTGGGACGAGGCGCAGCCCGCGAGCAAGGCGACGAGGAGCAGCGCTATGAGCTTCGGGCCGCGGATCAGCTGAACGGTGGGTGGAGGGGGAGGATGAGGGGCGGTCGCGGCTTCTGGTGGAAGTTGAAGTCCTTGGCGAGATTTCCGAGGATCGGCTCGTCCTCGCGCACGTCGGGACGCGAGTCGGGCCGGCCGTCGTTGCGCGGGTCGAGCCGCTGTCCGCCGAGGAAGACGTCCTCGATGAACTTGAGGTAGGCGTCGAAGCTGAGGGTCTGGCGGTCGATGTAGCCGCGCCTCGCGTACGGGCTGATCACGAGCGCGGGTACGCGCAACCCGTACCCCTCGGAGTCGACCTTCGGCGGGACGACGTGGTCGTAGAAGCCGCCCCAGTCGTCCCAGGCGAGGAAGATCGCGGTCGAACGCCAGTCGCGGCTGCGCATGATCGCGTTGATCAGGCCCGTGACGTACGCCTGTCCGGCCGTGATCAAGGCGGGCGGATGGTCGCTGACCGCCTGCGCCGGCGTGATCCACGACACCGCCGGCAGCGTTCCGTCCCGAGCCGCCCGATAGAAGCGGCGCAACGGCTGGATGTCCGACAGCTGGTGGTCGTGGCGGACGGTGGTGAACCACGGCAGCGGGTTCCAGATCCCGGGCGTCGTCGAGCTCTGCGGCACCGGGGCGCAGAACATCTGGTCGTGGGCGCAGTCCGGCTCGCTGCCCTTGGCGATGTAGTAGCGCCAGCTGACGTGGTCGCGGTGGAGTAGCCAGGTGAGGTCGGTCCACTCGTAATGCGGGGGGTCGCCGGTCAGGTTGCCCGGGGTGCCGGGGGGCGAGCCGGGATCCTGGACGGCGTCGTGGCAGCTCATCGGGTCGCCGCGCTTCCTGCACTTCGCCGACCAGCCGGAAACGAGGTAGAGATGGGCGGGAAGACTCCAGGACGTGTCCGACTGGAACATGTGGTCCTGGAGGACGAAGTGGTGCGCGTAGTCCCAGTAGTTCGGGATCTCGTGCCAGTCGTGGTAGCCCATGACGTCGGGGGCGTCCGGCGTCAGCGAGCAGCCGGGAGCGTCGAGATGAACCGTGCACACGTTGAAGCGTGCGCGCCGCGCCTGCGCCTCGAACCCGTCCATGCGGCCGTTGGCGATGTCGCTGATCGCGTCCTGGTGGCCGTGCGGCCCGCCGGCGTTGCGGTTGGCGGCGTCGTGAAACGGGGTGACGCAGATCCGTCTCTTCGGGTCTTCGGAGCACGGCAGCTTGCCCGGATTGCCGGCCAGGCCGGGAATCCCGTCTGCGCCGGGATAGGTGCCGAAGAAGGAGTCGAAGCTGCGGTTCTCCTGCATGATGATCACGACGTGCCGGATCTTGTGCAGCGCGCGGGGCGTCGCCGCGGTGAGCGGCCTTCCCAGCGCGGCGTGCGCGTCGCTTCGGCGGCCGGGGGTCTCGGCCGAGGCCAGCAGCAGAGCCAACAGGCAAAGAACCACGATGCCCGCAAGGCCGGCGCGTCTCACGGACGGCCACCGTATTCCCGCTGCCTAAGCGAGAGGTGAGACCTTCGCGATCCCTGTCACGAAGAAGTCGCACGCCGAGCGGTGTCCCCGCCCTCAGGGGAAGATCCACTGGATCGAGACCGTCGCGGCGGCCAGCAACACCAGCGACACCGGCAGGACGATGCGCTCGGCACGCCGCCCCGGCAGCAGCGCCGCGAGCCCCCAGAAGAGCGGCGGTGCGAGCAGCCCGAACCGCCCGATCGACACGAACTGGCCGCTGAAGACGGGCAGGACCACGACCGCCGCCCCCGCAGCGACCCACGGCCACGGCGCCCCCGCACGACGTGCCGCCCAGAGCAGGACGAGGTAGACGAAGAAGCAGACGACGTCCCGGGTCAGCCACGGGGTCTGCGCGAGGGAGCTCGGCAGGTGGCCGAACGCCTCCACCGGCCCCAGCGGCGAGAAGCGCCGGCCCCAGGCGTGCTCGGCCCGCGTCCAGGCGAGCGGGTCGTGGAGCACGGTGTCGAGGTAGACCGGGAAGGAGGCGAGCGCCGCGGCCGGCGCGAGCACCGCCGCGGCGGCGACGCCGCGACGAACGGGCGGCAACGCGCGGCGCTGCTGCC
>JAVKST010000035.1:0-21890 GCA_039583515.1 Gaiellaceae bacterium | reverse complement strand
CGGCGAAGCCGCCGGCGCCCGGCGAGGAGACCGCGGCCGCCTCCGGCGGCCGCCCGGCGGGCTTGAAGCGGTACGTGGTGCCGCGCGGGACGACGACGTAGTCGCCTTCGGAGTACGGCAGCTCGCCGAAGATCGTCTCGAGCGTCCCCGAGCCCTCGTGGACGAAGATGACCTCGTCGCCCTCCCCGTTGCGGAAGAAGTAGTCCATCGAGCCGGCAGGGCGGCAGAGCGAGATCTCGACGTCGTCGTTCCACATCAGGAGGCGGCGGCCGGTGATCTCGTCCCCCTCGGGCGCGGTCTCGTACGTCTTGAAGTGCCGGTGCGCGTGCTGCTCCGGCAGCCACTCCTCGCGCTCGACCGGCTCGAAGCCGGCGAGCTCCATCACGCGGCACGGCGAGTGCAGGTGGTAGAGGATCGATTCGTTCCCGGTGAACCCCTCGAGCCCCATCACCTCCTCGGTGAGGAGCGTCCCGTTCTCGCGGAACTGCACGTGGCGCTTGCGGGGGACGTCGCCGAGGCGCTGGTAGAAGGGCATGGCGCGAAGGTTACTGCGCTCAGGACGCCATGGCGGCGAGCCACTCGCTGAGGAAGGGCTCGCTGATGCGGTAGCTGCCCGGGCCGGCTTTCGAGACGAGCTCGCGCTCGAGCAGCGCCTCGAGCGCCTTCTGGACCCCGGAGCCGGCGGGGAGACCGTGCCGCTGCCGGTTACTCGGCCGCCGTGACGGCAGCTGCGGATCGAGGGTCAGCACCTCTTGGACTCGTCGAAGACCATCGCGACGCGCTTTCGGGCTCGGCGGCCAGCTCGGCCGGAAGCTCGAGCAGCCGCTCGATCGGTGGCGTCGACGTCCGGTCGCGCGTGGCCGGCGCGGAAGCTGACTCCCAGCGTCCCGTCGTTCGGATCGATCGTCAGCACGGGCGCGATCCGCAGGCCGCGGAAGATCTGTGCCGCCCGCTAGGTGGTGAGCGCTAGATCTGCGAGCGTGGAGCCCACGGTAGGCGCGAACTTGAAGCCGTGGCCGGAGCAGGCGGAGCCGACGACGAGCCGCCCACGGCGCTCGAGGAGGAAGCGCTGGTCGGGGGTGGTCGTGTAGAGACACGTCTCCGCGCCGGCCGGCGACGGGTCGACGAGCGGCAGGCGCTCGCTCACCCATCCCGCGATGCGGGCCACGAGCGTCGGGTCGGCGTCCGCGATCTCGTCCGGGTCGGCCTCGGCGCCCGCATGGTGGGCGCCGGCCTTCAGGCCGTGCACCGGGTCGTGGAGCGCGAAGAAGGCATGGGCGCTCCGCTCGTCCAGCTCGACGACCGACGGGAGCGGCGGCCCGGAGTAGCGGAAGTACGCGACGCTCTCGCGGGTCACGCGCAGCGGCAGGTCCGGGAAGAAGCGACCGATCCAGGCACCTGCGGTCACGACGACGACGTCCGCATCGAGCGCGTCCGGATGCTCGACGCGCGAGCCTTCGTGGACCCGGGCGCCGCGCGCTCGCGCGGCGTCGAGGAACGCGGCAAGCGCCAGGTCGGATCGGGCGATGCCGCCCCCCGGCTCGTAGAGCGTCGTCCAGCCGGCCGGCACGGCGATCCCGAGCCGGCCCGCCTCGTCCGGCGAGAGAAGGCGATGCTCGACGCGCTCGGTTGTGAGCCCAGCCGCGGAGGTGACCTCCGGCCGGCTCGCGACCTCGACGAGCCCGTGCAGCTCGAGCAGCGTCCGCCCCGTCTCCTCCTCCAGCTCCGCCCAGCCCGCGCGCGCCTCCTCGGCCAGACGAACCCACCTCGGATCCGGGTACGCCAGCCGGATGATCCGGGAACGCCCGTGGCTCGAGCCCCGCGCATGGCCGAGCTCGAACTGCTCGTGGACGTCGATCTCCGCGCCGCGCCGGGCGAGGTGCCAGGCCGTGGCCGCGCCCATGATCCCCGCGCCGACGACCGCGACTCTCACGACGCGAGGATGTCCCCGGGGTAGAGCCGCGTGTTGGCGGCGGCGTGCGCGACGAGCCGCTCCCAGTGGGCGCGGGCGGGAACACCCTCGTCCGCGGTCGTGACGACCGGACCGAGCGCGAGGGCGAAGTCGCGCGACTTTTCCCCCGGCAGTTCCGGAGCCGTCCACTCGACGAGCGGCGCGAAGCCTCCGATCGCTCCGCCGGCGCCGATGATCGCCGCCTCCCGCCGGTGCGGCACGAGCTCCGACGTACCCCCGGGCGGCTCCGGCTCGGAGCCGCCGACGACGATCGCCGCGGGATTGGCGAAGCGGAAGTCGCCCCCGCCGTCGAAGATCCGCACCGACGGCGGATGCAGCACCGGCGCACGCAGGACGACCTCGGCGAGCGGGTAGGCCGCGTGCTCGCGGGCGTGTCCGCCGGCGGCGAAGAACGCCTGCAGCGTCTGCGCGGCGAGCTGGATCACGCGGTCGCCGTCGATCCGGCCGGGCCAGCCGCGCTCGAGCTCGCGGTCGAGCGGCGAGAACATGCACAGCTTCACGGTTCCGTGTGAACGATCACGTCGCTGATGTCGGGGCGCTCGCGGCGGATGCGCTCCTCGATCCGGCTCGCGCGCGCATGGGCCTCTGCGAGCGGCGCGGCGCCGTCCACGGCGAGCGTGAGGTACGCGACGAGGCCCTCGTCGGTGTGCAGGAACCGCAGCTCGCGGGGCGCCGATCCCGTCTCCTGGCGCACGATCCGCCCCACGACCTCCAGCTCGCGCACGACGTCGCCGGCCGGCGGCGTCGTCCCGGACGCCTCCTCGGCCAGCGGCTCGAGGTGCGTCTGGACGGAGGCGACCTCCGGCACCTCGTCGCGGATCGCACGCTCGACCTGCTCGGCGATCGCGTGCGCGTCCTCGAGCGAGAGGTCGGCCGGCAGCTTGAGGTGCAGCGAGAGCTCGATGCCGGCCTCGAGGGCGACGGCGCTGACGTTGTGCACCTCCCGCACGCGCGGGACGCCGAGGGCCGCGGCGTGCGCCCGCTCGCGCACCGCCCCGCCGGCCTCCTCCGGCTCGACGTGGACGACGACGTCCGCCTCCGGCAGCGCCGTCTGCACGGCGCGCTCGACGGCGTCGGCGGCCGCGTGCCCTTGCCGGACGGCGGAGTCGACCGAGACCCCGATCACGACGTCGGCGAAGTGGCGCCCCGAAGCCTGCCGCATGCGCAGCCGGCGCAGCTCGACGGGTGGACTGACCCCGGCGATGGCCCGGCGGGCGGCTGCGGCCGCGTCGGCGGGGACGCGATCCATCAGGACATCGACGTTCCGGCGCATGAGGCGCGCCGCGGCGGCGAGCACGAGCACCGCGACGAAGAGCGCGGCCGCAGCGTCGCCTTTCGGCTCTCCTGCGCGCGCGAGCAGGAGCCCGGCGAGGACGGCCACCGACCCCGCGAGGTCGCTCGCGAAATGGAGCGCGTTCGACGAGAGCGCGGCGCTCCGGTAGCGGCGGGCCGCCCGCGCCGACACCGTCGCCCGCGCCAGGTCGACGACGATCACGACCCCGACCACGAGCAGCACCCACCACGCGGCGTGCACGGGTCGCGGGGAGGCCTGCGCGAGACGGTGCGCCGCGCGCCAGGCGATGAAGAGGCTGGCGAGGACGAGGAATCCGGCCTCGGCGAGCGCGGCGAGATGCTCGGCCTTCCCGTGCCCGTACTGGTGGCCGACGTCCGCAGGGCGCACTGCGACTCCGACGGCGAAGAACGTGAGCAGCGCCGCGACGAGATCGGTGCCGGAGTGGATCGCCTCCGAGATCAGGCCCAGGCTGTGCACCGCCAACCCGGTGCCCAGCTTGAGCGCGATCAGCGCGACGGCCGCGAAGACGGAGAGGAGCGCTGTCCGACGCTGCGGCTCCATGCGGGAAGCGTAAGGGCCGGGTCAGCCGACGAGATGCGGCTCGAGAGGCCAGATCACGACGTCCTGGCGCTCCGCGACGTGGCAGAGCGGCTCGCCGCGCAGCTCGAACGACGCGATCGACGTCAGCTCGATCTCCGCCTCCGCCGGCCGGAGCACCCACGGTCCGTGGTGAATGTCCGCCCGGTACAGGCGATCGCCGTCCGCCGCGTAGAGGCAGTAGCGCTCCGCCAGGAACCATTCGAGCGAGCTCGCCTGCGGGGTGAACGCCTCGCTAGCCGGCCGGTAGCGCCCCGCGAAGACGCGGCCGCGCTCCGAGACTCGTGAGCACTCGACGTCCACCCAGCCGTCGGTGCGGTCGAGCGCGATTCGAGCGTCGAAGTACGGGAGCTTGTACTGGCTGCGCGCGGCGCGCACCGCGAGGCTGCTCGTCGCGTCGAGGCTGAAGAACCAGATGCCGGGCTTCTCGGCCGACGTCCGGACGTACGTCCGGACGTTGACCTCCCGGAAGGAGGAGAGGCCGGGCAGCGGCAGGCTGCCGCGGGGCCGTAGGCCGGTCACCCGGAACGGCGTGATGCCGATCCACGCACTGCCGTCGTGCTGCTCGATCTCGAGCTGGCGCGGGACGTGGGGCCGGAGCTCCTCGAGCGGGATGCGCCAGTGCGCGAAGAGGAGATCCTCCCAGCTCTGGCCCATGATCCAGCGGCGCTCCGGCAGCGGCCACGGCCGGTGCTCCACCTGCTCGAGCCCGCGCGCCTGCCGGCTCGCCGCCCGAAAACCGTCCAGCACGCGCCAGCCTCCTAGAGGTTCCCGCGGAGCGCCTGCTCGCGCTCGATCGCCTCGAACAGCGCCTTGAAGTTTCCGTCGCCGAAGCTCGTGGCGCCGTGGCGCTCGATCACCTCGAAGAAGACGGTCGGGCGATCCTGCGCCGTCTTGGTGAAGATCTGGAGCAGGTAACCGTCCTCGTCGCGGTCGACGAGGATCTTGTGCTTCTGGAGGACGGCGAAGTCCTCCTCGATCTCGCCCACGCGCTCGGGCACGTCCTCGTAATAGGTGTCGGGCGTGTCGAGGAAGAGCATCCCGCGCTCCTTGAGATCTTCGACCGTGCCGACGATGTCGGTCGTCGCGAGCGCGATGTGCTGCGCGCCAGGCCCGGCATAGAACTCGATGTACTCCTCGATCTGGCTCTTCCGCTTCCCCTCCGCCGGCTCGTTGATCGGGAACTTGATCTTTCCCGAGCCGTCCGCCATCACCTTCGACATCAGCGCCGAGTACTCCGTGTGGATGTCCTCGTCGCCGAAGTGGAGGATGTTCGTCATCCCGAAGACGCGCTCGTAGTACTCCACCCAGAAGTCCATCCGGCCCAGCTCGACGTTGCCCACGACGTGGTCGATGTTCGTCAGCCCGGCGCCCTGGCCGGCGTGGCCGTTCGCGCTGACGGATGTGTAGCCGGGAAGGAACGGGCCCGTGTAGCCGGAGCGGTCGACGAACGTGTGGATCGTGTCGCCGTACGTCGCGATCGCGGCGCGCTCGATCACGCCGAGCTCGTCCTCGTCGCGATGCGGCTCGATGACTCCGCGCGCCCCGCGCTGCACCGCCTGGCGGTACGCCTCGGTCGCATCCGGCACCGTGAGCGCGATGTCGCGGACGCCGTCGCCGTGCCGTGCCTGGTGACGCGTGATCTCGTGGTCCTCGCGCAGCGCGGAGGTGACGACGAAGCGGACGTCCCCCTGCTCGAGCACGTACGACGCGCGGTCGCGGACGCCCGTCTCGGGCCCCGCGTAGGCCGTTCGCCTGAAGCCCATCGCCTGCTCGTAGAAGTACGCCGCCTGCTTCGCGTTGCCGACCCAGAGCTCGACGTGGTCCCAGCCGAGCAGCGGCATGAAGTCTTCGGCCATGCGCGGATTATGCCTCGCCCCCGCGTTATGCAACTGCGATGAAGTCCTCGCCCTCGACGAGCCCGAGCTTCGCGGCCAGCCCGCGCACCCGTGCGCGACCCTCGACGCCCGCGACCGCGCCGCACGAGAGCGCGCCCGGGAAGGAGGCTGCCCGCTCGACCGGCACGACAGGCGCGCCGTGGATGCGCTTGCCGAGCTTCCGCGGGTCGACCTCCACGAACGCCGCGAGCGGCGTCCCCGCCTGCAGCAGCGCCCGCGCGAACGCCTTCCCGGTCGGGCCGGCGCCCCAGACGACGGCGGCGCGGCCGCCGGCGAGCAGCGTCCGGCGCAGGAAGTGCACCTTGCAGCGGCGAAACGCGTCGAGCGAGTACTCCGGCCGGGTGCGCGTCAGCCGCTCCGGATGGTCGCGCCAGCGGAGAACGGGCCGGTCGAGGTTGCGGAAGCGGTGCCTCGCCTCGAGCAGGCGGAGGACGATGTCGTAGTCCTCCGGCCAGCCGCGGTCGCGGTACGAGACGAGCTCCGCGCGCATCGTCATCGCCGGCCCCGGCAGCGGACACTCGACCCAGACGTCCCGCAGTGCCGCCTCGACCGTCACGAGCGAGTTGAGCCAGGCCGCGTACTCGCGGAGGCCGTCGCTCGGGTCGGGGAAGTACTCGACCTGCCCGCCGACCGCCGCCAGCCCCTCCGCCTCGATCGCCGCCACCTGGAGCTCGAGCCGGTCCGGGAGCGCGACGTCGTCGCCGTCGAGCCGTGCGAGCAGCGGCGCGCGCGCCGCCGCGCGCGCCCGCTCGGAGGCCGCGACCATGCCGAGCGGCGGCTGGCGGAGCACCCGCACGCGCGGGTCGCGCCGGGCGTACGCGTCCGCGAGCGCGGCCGTCGCGTCCTTCGAGCCGTCGTCCACGACCACGACCTCGTGGTCCTCGAGCGTCTGCTCGGCGAGCGAGTCGAGCGCGTGGCCCAGGTACGCCTCCTCGTCGCGGACCGGGACGAGGACCGAAACCCGCGGCGGGCGCATCCGCTATTCGGCAGGCGAGATCACCGGCCGCCGCAGGCGTCGCTCGAGGTAGATCCCGGCGAAGATCAGGACGCCGCCGGCGACCTCAAGCGAGTGCAGCGACTCGGAGAGGATGAGGAGCGCGAACAGCACGCCGAAGAACGGCTGCATGTTGTTGAAGATCGACGCCCGGGCGGCACCCACACTGTCGACGGCCGTGAACCAGAGGATGTTCGTGAGGAAGAGCGGCCCGATCACCGCATACGCGAAGCCGAGCCAGACCGTCCCGGAGAAGGCGAAGTGCTGGCGGCCGACCTGCGGGATGCTGACGAGGGCGAGGGGCGCCCAGCCGAGCGCGAGCACGAGCGCGCTGATCCGGTAGGGCGAGTAGCGGCGCATCAGCGGCGCGATCGCGATGGTGTAAGCGGCCCAGGTGATCGCGAGCGCGATCGCGAGCAGGTCGCCCTTCCAGCCGGAGACGAGCCCGCCGCCGGCGCCGCCCGCGATCAGCGCGACGCCCGCGAAGGTGAGCCCCGCGCCGATCCAGAACGAGCGGTGCAGGTCGGCCTGGCGGAACACGACCGAGATCAGCCCGACGAACATCGGGCACGAGCCGAAGAGCAGCGACACGGTGGAGGCGTGCGCGAACTCGAGGCTGTAGACGAAGCAGAGCTGGTTGAGGAAGATCATGGCCGCCGCGATGCCGACATAGCGCCGGTCCGCGCGCGCGATCCGGAACGAGCCCTCGCGCCACCACGTATAGGCCCAGAAGATGGCAATCGCGACGAAGTAACGGATCGTCGCGTACGCGAGCGGCAGCCACCCGTGCTCGAACATGTACTTCGTCACGGTGACGTTGAGCGCCCAGAGCAGGACGGCGCCGAGCAGCATCGCGTCAATGGCTGGAAGCCTGGTCGGCAAAGCCGACGGGGCCCGGCCGGGTGACCGCGGCGCCTTCGGCGCCGGGGGGTGGCTGGCTCGCCGCACGTCCGCGACGCTACCTCCGTTACGCTCTTCGCCGATGGCCGAGCCGACCTTCGCCGACGTCGACGAGCTCGTCGGGCCCGCGACGCCGCACTTTGCCTACCAGCTGCGCGCGCGCGTGCGGGAGCTCGTGCTCGACCTGCCGGACGACCACCCGGTTCGCCGCTACGCCGTGGAGAAGATGGAGCTGCTCGACCGGCTCGGCCACTCCTCCTCGAAGGCGTTCGACGGCGCGCGGGAGCCGCGGACGCGGCCGGGCTGGAGCGAGCTGCCGAGCTCGGCGCCCGTCGACGAGCCGCTGCCGCGGCTGGGATGAGTCTCCGCGGCTCCTCGGTGCTCGTCACCGGGGGCACGCGGGGGATCGGACGGGCGATCACGCTCCGGCTCGTCGCCGAGGGCGCGAGCCGCGCCGTCCTCGGCTACATGCGCAACGACACGGCGGCGGAGGAGGCGGCGGCACTCGTGAGGGAGGCCGGCGCCGAGCCGGTGCTCGTCCGGGGCAACGTCGCCGATGCGCGCGTCGTCGCGGAGCTCGCCGCCGCCGCCGGGCCGTACCGCGTCGTCGTGCACAACGCGGCCACGGGCGTCATCCGCCCCGCGCTCGAGACGGAGGACAAGCACTGGGACTGGACGCTGAACGCGAACGCGCGCGCCCTGCTCTCGCTCGCGCGCGCGACGGCGCCGGCCATGGAGCGCGGCGGCTCGATCGTCGCGATCTCCAGCCTCGGCTCGCAGCGCGTGCTCGCGAACTATGTCCTCGTCGGCACCTCGAAGGCCGCGCTCGAGTCGGTCGTCCGCTACCTGGCGGTCGAGCTCGCGCCGCGCGGCATCCGCGTCAACGCCGTCTCCGGCGGCGTCGTCGCAACGGAGGCGCTCGACTTCTTCCCGAACAAGGACGAGATGCTGCGCTCGGTCGAGCGGACGCCGGCCGGCAGGCTGGTCGAGCCGGAGGACATCGCGGCGGCGGTTGCCTTTCTCTCGTCGCCCGAGGCGGCGATGATCTGCGGGCAGACCCTCGTCGTCGACGGGGGCTTCTCCCTGCCCGCCTGATGGAGCCGACCGACCAGAACCTCCGCGCCTGGGACGACGCGCACCGCCGCCGGCCGGAGCCGGTGGCGTTGCCGCCGCTCGTCGAGCGCGCTCTCGGCGACCTCGGAGAGAAGCGCGTCCTCCACCTGCAGTGCGCGACGGGTGAGGCGACGGCGGCGCTCGCGGAGCTCGGCGCGGTCGCGACGGGCGTCGACCCGCGCGAGGAGCTGCTCGAGGCGGCGCGCGAGCGTTGGCCGACGATCCTGTGGGTGCAGGGCGAGGCGCAGTCGCTGCCGGCCTCGCTCCGGCGCGGCCGGTTCGACCTCGTCTACTCCGGGGAGGGCGTGGTCGGCGGGCTGACCGACGTCGACGCCTGGGCCGGCGGCGTCGCAACAGCGCTGCGCCCGCGCGGCGAGCTGCTCGTCTTCGACGACCATCCGATCGCGGACTGCGTCGACGCGCTCCTGCGCTGGCGCGACGACTACTTCCGCGACCCCTCCGACCCGGAGCGGCTGTGGCGGGTGGGCCAGGTCGTGAGCGCGCTCGCACGGGCGGGGATGCACGTCGCCGCGCTCGAGGAGTACCCGGGCGGGACCTCGCGGCGGCGGCACGACCGGCGGATCCCGGCCACCTTCCTGCTCTACGCGCAGCGCGAGGCATAACCCGATGGCCGTCGGCGCATTCGGGCTCCTGCTCTCGATCGCGCTGTGGGAGAGCCTGCTCGGCCCGCCCAGGCGGCCGTGCCGCCGCCGCAGCGTCGACGCTACCCGGCAGACGAGGCGCCGACCCGCCGCTTCTAGAGGCGCACCGGGCGCAGCAGCCTACCGGCCGTCGCGCGCGCGATCGCGCCGGCCATCGCCGGGTTCTCCTGCAGCCGTCGCAGCGAGTACGCGTACCACTGCTCGCCGAACGGGACGTAGACCCGCAGCCGGTGGCCCTCCGCGACGAGCTCGTCCCGGCGCTCCTCCCGCACGCCGAGCAGCATCTGCAACTCGTACTCCGTCGCGCCGAGCCCGCGCCGCGAGATCCGCACGAGCGACTCGCCGATCAGCCACTCGTCGTGCGTCGCGACGCCGACGTAGCACTCCGCGTCGAGCAGCTCGTCGAGACAGCGGACGAAGTTCGCCCGCACCGCCTCCTCGTCGGCGAACGCGATCGCGATCGGTTCGAGGTAGATCCCCTTGCAGAGGCGCACGCTCGGCCGCAGGTCCGCGAGGGCGCGGACGTCGTCGAGGGTGCGCCGCAGACGCGCCTGCAGGACGACGCCGAGGTTGTCGTGCCCGTCCTCGCGCAGCTCGCGGTAGAGGCGCAGCGTCGCGTCCGTCGTCGTGGAGTCCTCCATGTCGATCCGGACGAAGTTGCCGTAGCCGGCCGCGGTATGGACGACGTCGAGCAGGTTCTCGCGGCATAGGTCATGCGAGAGCTCGAGCCCGAGCGCGGTCAGCTTGACGCTGACGTTGGCATCGAGTGCCGCCGTCTCGATCGCCGTGAACACGTCGCGGTACGCCTGCGCGATCGCGCGCGTCTCCTCCTCGCGGGTGATCTCCTCGCCGAGGACGTCGACCGTCGCCATCTTCCCGCCCGCGTTCAGGTCGCGCACGACCTTCACCGCGTCTGCGAGCGTCGGGCCGGCGATGTACCGGGAGGAGAAGAGCTGGACGACGGGCTTCGGCACCGCCGGCAGCAGGCGGACGAGGGCGGAGTCGAGCAGGGACATCGGGCGCGGCGATTCTACGGACGCTGCCGCCGCTGCCCGCCCGTCACCCCTCGCGCATGAAGCCCTGGCGAGCAGCGCTCACGAGCGCCACCGCCTCCGGGAAGAGCACGCGCATCGCATCGCGCAGCGCAAACGCCTGCTCGTCGACCCCGCCCTGCACCTGGATCTGCTGCAGCGCCGCCGCCGTCAACTCGACCGCGGTGTTGAGCGTCAGCGTCGCGAATTGCTCGCGCTGCGCCTCCTGCACGCTCTCCGCCTGCGCCTGGGCGAAGTCCCGGAGGTTGCGCATGATCTCCTCGGGGTCGCCGCCGAAGGGGAATCCGAAGCCGCCGCCGCCTTCCATCCCCTCCAGCTTAGCCGCGCACCACCTTCAGCTCGCCGATGAGGCCGAACACGCGGACGTGGACGCGGAGCGGACGGCAAGACGTCCGTGTCCGGGCCGCGGTCCGACTTGCTGCCGACCAGGAGGAGCCCGGAAAGCGCGACGTCGACGTGATGCGGCACGACGATCGTCGTGTCGCCGATCGCCTGCACCACCGTGACGCTGACCTCCTCGCCGTCGAGCTCCGCCTGGCGGAGATCGAGGTGGCTTGCGCCGCGTCGAAGGCGCCGGAGCGGCCGGCAGGTCTTCCGTCAGCCGCGCAAGCTCGGCGGACGCCTGCGCACGGTAGGCGAGAGCGGCGCGGTCTGCGAGCTCCTCGAAGGTGAGGCGCCCCTCCGCGGCGGCCTCGCGCAGCCGCGCGACCGCCTGCTCGCGCTCGGCGCCGGAGGAGCGCTTGTCGAGCTCGTCGCTCATTCCAGCGGAAGCTTGTAGTTGCGCTCGACGTCCTCTGTCAGCTCCTCGACTGCAGGAGCCGCCGCACGCAGCGCAGCCGCGAACGGCGATCCCGCGCCCTCGCCGAGCGCTTGCTCGAGCCGCTGGGACGCGACGCCGAGTGCGTCCAGGTACGCGCCGCTGGCGATCCGCGGCTCGGGCTGGAGCGTCTGTGCGAGCGCGGCCGCCGCTTTCTCCGCCTCCTCGATCCCCTCCGGCGCCTCGGCGGCGCGAATCTCGCCGAGACGGGCGCGGAGGTGCGGGAGGTCGCCGCCGCCCGCCGACTCCTCCGCGACTTCGCAGAGGGCGGCGAGGGAGGCCGCCTCGCGCACGAGCCGCCGCTCCGTCAGCGGCCGCGACTCGTCGTCGAGCACGAGCCACGTCCGTCCCTCGCCGGTCTCGTACGCGACGAGATACGCGCGGCGGCCGAGCGGCTCTGAAACGAGGACGCCCGCCACCCGCTCGCCGTCGCCGGCGTGCGCGGCGGCGGCCGCCGCGATCCGCGCCACGTCCTCCGCAACCGCCATGTCGAGAGAGAATAGGCCGGTGGAGGCGTCGGACCGGACCCGGCAAGCTCGCGAGCTCTTCGCGCCGCTCGGGCCGACGTACGACCGCTACGCGCGCCTGCTCTCGTTCGGCCAGGACCCACGCTGGCGGCGCTTCCTCGTCTCGCGGATCCCGCCGGACGCGCAGCGCGTCCTCGACGTCGCGACGGGTACGGCCGCGGTGGCGATAGAGCTCGCGCGCGCCGAGCCCTCGCGAACCGTCGTCGGCCTCGACCAGAGCCCGGAGATGCTGGGCGTGGGCCGCGGGCGCGTCGACGGCGCGGGGCTCGCTGCGCGGATCGAGCTGCGGGAAGGCCGCGGCGAGTCGCTTCCCTTCGACGACGGCGACTTCGACGCGCTCACCTTCACCTATCTCCTCCGCTACGTCGACGACGTCCCGGCGATGCTACGCGAGCTGGGCCGCGTCGTTCGACCCGGCGGCGTCGTCGCGATGCTCGAGTTCGGGCTGCCGAGCGGAATCTTGCGGCCGCTCTGGGAGGTGTACGTGCGCGTCGGCCTACGCGCTGCCGGCGCGCTCGTGTCCCCCGGCTGGCGGGAGGTCGGCCGCTTCCTCGGGCAGAGCATCCTGGGCTTCTGGCGGGAGTGGCCCGAGGCGCGGCTGCTCGAGGCATGGCGGGAGGCGGGCCTCGCGGAGGTCCAGGCGCGCCGGCTGAGCGTCGGCGGCGGCATCGTCGTCTGGGGGCGGCGCGGATGAGCGACGCGAGGCCACGGCCCGCCTTCTACGCGCTCCGGCCGGGCGGCTGGCGCGACTACGCGACGCTCCTCCACCCGCCGTACACGCTCTGGCATCTCTCCTACGTCGCGGTAGGGGCGGCTCTCGCTCCTCGCATGGACTGGCCCCTGCTCGGCTGGACGACGCTCGCCTTCGCTCTCGCCATGGGGGTCGGCGCGCACGCGCTCGACGAGATGCGCGACCGGCCGCTGCAGACGAGGATCCCGACGAGGACGCTCCTCGCGCTCGCGGCAGTCTCGATCGGAGCAGCCTGCGCAATCGGGGTCGCGGTCGCCTTCTCGCGCACTCTCTGGCTGCTGGCGTTCGTGGCGGCAGGGGCATTCCTCGTCTTGGCCTACAACCTCGAGCTGTTCGGCGGCGCTTTCCACGGTGGCCTCTGGTTCCCCGCTGCCTGGGGCGCCTTCCCCGTCCTGACCGCGTACTTCGCCTCCGCGCGGACACTGCACGCCGCGGCCGTCGCAGCGGCTGCGTACGCGTTCGCCTCGAGCTGGGCGCAGCGCCGGCTCTCGACACCCGTCCGGCTTCTCCGAAGGCGGGTCGTGCGCATCGACGGGGAGGCGGAGCTCGCCGACGGAACCCGGCTGCCGCTGGGCGGCGATGCGCTCGCCGCGGCGCCCGAGGCTGCGCTCAAAGCGCTCGCCGCGGCGGTGGTGCTCGTCGCGGTGGCGCTGCTCCTTGTGCGTTCCTGAGGACGCCCTACACTGGAGGAGGTGCCGCTGACGACGATCGCCGATCTCGTTTTCGCCGGTGGCGTCGTGGTGGCCGCGCTCGCGCTCGCCGCGGCCGCCCTCAGGCGCGGCCCCACGTCGCTCCTCGTCGCCGCGACCGTCCTCGAGAGCGGGACGGCCGTCGCCGCGTGGGCGACCTTCGCCCTTCGCCACGAGCGGCCGCTCGCCGTCGCCGCGGGCGGCCTCACCGGGTGCGCCCTCACCGCGGGAGCCTCGCTTCTGCTCCGGCGCGCGCTACGCCGCGTGGAGGCCGTGGACACCCGGCTCGAGGAGGCGCAGGCCGAGCTGCATGCGCTCGTCTCCCGCGAGCGGGCCGAGCGGGCCGCCGAGCTCGAGCGGACGCTGGCGCGGGCACGGGCGGACTCGCGTTCGCTGCTCGAGGAGCAGGAGCGGGCGATGGCCGAGGAGCGGCGGGAGGTCGCGACGCGCCGGGAGCAGGAGGCCATGGCGGCGTTGAACGAACGCCTGACGACGGTGCAGGCGGACGTCGAGCAGCGGCTCGCCTCCTGGGCACAGGATCTCGACCGCGCCGCCGAGTCGACGAAGGCGCGGATCGCGGAGTTGACGCAGCGCTACGAGCAGGTGCTCGGCCAGGTCGAGCTGCGGCTCACGGCGGACGCGGAGCGACTCGCCGCCGAGAGCGAGGAGCAGCGCGCCGCCGTCGCGCGGGTCCGCACCCAGCTGGACCGCGCGGTCGAGGAGGCCCTGGCGCTGGCGAGCGCGGAGCTCGAGACGCACGCCTCCGAGCGCCGCCGCGCCGTCCAGGAGCTCGAGGAGCGCCTGCAGCGTCGCGAGCGGGCGCTGACGGAACAGGCGCAGCGGGACGAGGCGGAGGCGGTACAGCGCATCCGGGCCGGCTTCGAGGACGTTTCGCGGCGCCAGGTCGAGCAGCTCGAGCGGCTGGTGGAGCGAGCCATCGGCGCTCATTCCGACCAGGCCGCTCAGCAGTTCGGCGGCGTCGTGAAGACGGCGCGGGAGGACGCGGCGAAGCGGCTCGCGCGCGAGCTCGAGCGCGCCGTCAGCACGTTCTCTCGCCAGGCGGAGGCGGTGCTCGCCGAGCGGCTCGCCCGCGTCGGCGATGCGGGAGCGCAACGCCTCGAGCGGCGCCTCGCCGACGTCGCCGGCGAGCTCGAGCGGCGGCGCGAGGAGATCGCCGCCGCACACGAGGCGCGGCTCGTCGAGGCGGAGACGGAACTGCGGCGGCGAATCGGCGAGCTGCACGCCGACATGGAGGCCGAACGCGGAGTGCTCGAGGCGCGGCTGCAGGAGCTCCTCCGCCGCTCGGGAGCCGCCGCTGCGGTCTCCGACGCGTAGCCGGATCCCGCTAACAAACAAGGGGAGGGTTCGTCGGAACCACCACGAACGTGGTGGAGCCATGAGCGAGACGACCCAAATCCTCGAACCCCTGAACGACGAGCGATCGAAGGTCGAGAGCTGGCGCCTCCACGTCCTGATCGAGGCGGGTTACCCGCTGCCGCTCGCCGAACGACTCGCCGTCAGCGAGGCCGACCTCCACATGGCGTGCGAGATCGTCGGTCGCGGCTGCGCGCCCGAGACCGCCGCCGAGATCCTTCTCTAGCCCGTTTCCCGCGGCCACTCGGGCGGCGAAGCGGTCTTGCAGCCGCCAGTACGCTGGCTGCGTGGCCAAGGTCGAGGCGCTCCCCTACGAGGACCGCACGGTCTATTCCGTCGCCGCCTTCAATCGCGGCGTCGCGCAGTGGCTCGGCCGCCTGCCGAGCCTATGGGTCGAGGGCGAGGTGACGGAGCTGCGCCGGCACGACCGCTGGGCGAGCGTCTTCTTCACGCTCAAGGATCCTGGCGACGGTTCGTGCCTGCCCGTGACGATGCCGCGCGGCCGCTTCGACGCGCTGCGCCTCGAGCTTGCCGACGGTGAGCGCGTGCACGTCTTCGGCCGGCCCGAGCTGTACGAACAGCGGGGCGAGTTCAAACTGCGCGCGCTCACGGTCGAGCGCTTCGGCCTCGGGGCGCACCTCGCTGCCCTGGAGCGCCTGAAGGCAGCTCTCGCGAGTGAGGGCCTGTTCGCCGCCGACCGGAAGCGTCCCCTGCCGCTGATACCGCGGCGCATCGGGATCGTCACCGGCAACGACGCGGCAGCGAAGCGCGACGTCGTGACGACGATCCGCGACCGGTTCCCGCCGGCGTCGCTGCTCGTCGCCGAGACGCACGTGCAGGGCACGCGCGCAGCGGACGACATCGTCGCCGCGCTCGAGGCGGTGACGGCCGGCTCCGAGGTGGACGTGGTCGTCCTCACACGCGGCGGCGGCAGCTTCGAGGACCTGCTCCCGTTCAGCGACGAGCGGGTCGTACGCGCTGTCGCCGCCTGCCGGGTCCCGATCGTGTCGGCGGTCGGGCACGAGCAGGACACGCCGCTCTGCGACCTGGCGGCGGACCTCCGCGCTTCGACGCCGACGGCGGCCGGCAAGCTCGTCGTGCCGGATCTGGCTGAATTGTGCAGCAGGCTCGACCGTCTGCGCGAGGCGCTCGGGCGCAACGTCCGGCGCTCGCTCGACCGGGACTCGTCAGCGCTCGAGCGCCTGCACGAGCGGCTCCAGCTCGCGCCGGCGCTGGCGGTCGAGCGGAAGCGGGCGGCGCTCGAGCCGCTCGGCGCGAAGCTCGCTTCGTTGTCTCCCAGGGCGACACTTCGACGAGGCTACGCGATCGTCCGGACGGCGACCGGCGGCCTCGTGCTCTCGAGCGACGCTGTCGCGCCCGGCGACCGTGTGGATGTCGCGCTTTCCGACGGCGGCTTCGGAGCGCGCGTCGAGGACGTGACGTCGTGAGCTCCGCCGCCGAGCCCAACTTCGAGCAGGCGCAGGCCGAGCTCGAGCAGATCGTCGAGCGGCTCGAGCGCGGCCAGGCCCCGCTCGACGAGGCGCTCGCGCTCTGGGAACGCGGCGAGGCGCTCTACGCCCTCTGCCGGTCGAAGCTCGACGCGGCGCAGGGGCGGGTCGAGGAGCTCGCGCGGCGCGCCGGGGCGGCGCGCCCTTCCGCGCCCGGCACGGGCTAGCCGACGCCTGCGCCCTCTTCCGCGCGCTCGTCCTCCTCCACCCCGCCCTCGCCCGGGAGTTCCGCCTGCGCCGCCGACGGCATCACGCGCAGCATCGCGAAGGAGAGCCCTTCGCGCGCGAGGAAGAGCAGCCCGACGCCGATGCCCACGGATGCCTCGATCGCCTGCAAACCGAATCCGTATGCGACGCCGACGCCGTACGCGACGCCGTAGCCGACCAGCGCCGACGCGATCGCGACCTGAACGAGCCCCACGTTGCCGGGCCAGAACGGGAAGAGCGTCACCACGTTCATCAGCAGGAGGACGACGCCGGCCGCCGGCAGCGGCGAATGGATGTCGAAGGCGCGCATCGCCGTGTAGACGGCGAAGATCTGGCAGACCCAGCCGCAGATCTGGAAGAAGATCGCGCCCGCCGCGCCCGCGGGAGAGCGGAGCACGCCAAGGCCTGCACGCCCCATCGCGAGCAGCCGCCGCACCGGCCCGAGGTCGTCGATCGCGATGTGCATGGGCCGCCGAGCGGTCACGAACGCGAACGCGAACAGCGCGACGCCGGCCACGATCACGGCGAGCAGCGTCGCCCGGACCGAGGTGGGGATGCTCGCCGTGGCGACGACGTAGACGATCAGCAGCAGCACCGGAGCGATGTCGAACACGCGGTGCGCGAAGACCGTCCCGACGAGGGTCGCCCACGCGCCGCGCCTCCTGGGCAGCTTGCGGGTCAGCACCGCGACGCGCGCGAGCTCGCCGATCCGCCCCGGCAGGACGGCGTTGGCGAACAGCCCCACCGAGAACGCGGAGAAGACCAGGGCCACGCCCGGATGCGGCGGCTCCATTGCCGAGTGGATGACCGTCGTCCACGCGAGGGCGCGCATCACGACCGAGAGGAGGTTGAGCGCGATCGCCACCACGACCCATTGCCAGCGCACATCGGCGAACGCGCTGCCGATCGACGCGAGCGCGCCGTGACGCCACCAGAGCACGCCCGCGATCGCGGCGAGGAAGAGGACGGCGAGCGCCGCCCGCACCACGGCGCCCGTCGGCAGCCGCGCGAGACGGTTCGGCCGGGGCGGCTTGTTGCTCACGCGGCGCCGGCGGCCGTGTACACGTCGACGAGCCGTCGCGCGACCGAGCTCCACGCGTAGCGCTCCTGCGCGAGCGCGCGCGCGGCTGCTCCCATCCGCTGCCGCCGGGCCTCGTCCGCGAGCAGCGAGTCGACGGCGTCGGCAAGCGCCTTCCGGTCGCCCGCGGGGAAGGACACCGCGCTTTCCGGCGTCATCACGTCACGGTACCCGGTGATGTCGGACGCGACGACGGGCGTCGCACATGCGAAGGCACGCGTCAGCACCATGCCGAAGCTCTCGCCGCCGAGCGACGGTGCGACGAGCGCCTTCGCGGCGAGCAGCTCCTCGGTGAACCGATCCTGGTCGAGGAAGCCGAGCACCTCGATCCCGTCCGAGTCGTGGAGCCGGAGCCGCGTCATGAGCAGGCGCACGCGCAGCGGGTCGCCCCCGACGACGCGCAGCGTGGCGCCGGTGCGGCGTCGGATCTCCGGCCACGCCTCGAGCAGGACGTGCAGCCCCTTGCGCGCCTCGTGCCTGCCGGCGAACACGATCCGGTGCTCGCGTCCGCCGGGGTCGGCGCGCGGCGGGATCAGGACGCCGTTCGGAACGATCTCGTACTCGCCGCCGAGCCAGCGCGCGGCCGAGCGCGCGGCCATCTCGGAGACGGCGATCCGTTGGTCGATTCGATCGGCGAGGAAGCCCCAGACGCGCGTCGCGATGCGCATCCAGCCGAGGTCGCCGCTGGCGTGGAACGTGCCGACGGTCGGGCCGGTCCAGCTGGCGAGCGCGGCGATGCACGGGATCGGCGTCATCGGCTCGTGCAGGTGGAGGACGTCGAACCGCTCGCGCGCGAGCACGTTGCGGATGCGGAAGAACGCCCGCGGGCTGAGGATGATGTTCGGCAGCGTGCCGTTCGCCGGGACGATGACCGAGCGGCCGATGGGGATCACGTCGGGCGGAGGCGTCCCGTGGCGCCCGTGGCGCGGGTGGAGGAACCGCGTGAACTGGCCCGGCGGGTCGTTGCCGATGATCGTCCGCACGTCGTGGCCGAGCTCGCGCAGCGCGGCCGACTGCAGCTCCGCATGCTCGACGACGGCGCCCCAGAACGACCACGAGTACGGAACGACGATCCCGATTTTCATTCCGGCCATTATCGTCGGCTGCCTGTGCGCCTCCGCTCGCCCCACGACCGCGAGATCGTCCGGCTCGCGATCCCGGCGCTCGGCGCGCTCGCGGCGGAGCCGCTGTACGTGCTCGCCGACACCGCGATCGTCGGACACCTCGGCCGGCCGCAGATCGCCGCGCTGGGCCTCGCGGGAACCGTGCTCGCGGGCGCCTTCACCGTCTTCAACTTCCTCACCTACGGGACGACCTCCGTCGTCGCGCGTGCGTCGGGCGCCGGCGAGGAGGAGCGCGCAGCGCGGCTGGCGGCGCAGGCGCTCTGGGTCTCGCTCGGGATCGGCTTCGCGCTCCTCGTGGGCCTCGAGGCGGTCGCGTCGCCGCTCCTTCACGCCCTCGGCGGCCACGGCCGCTCCGGCCATTACGCGCTTCTCTACTTCCGGATCGCAGCCGCAGGGCTTCCCGCCGCGCTCGTGGCGCTCGCGGGACAGGGTTATCTGCGTGGCGTCTCGAACCTGCGCCGGCCGCTCGAGATCGTCGTGGCGGCCAATGTCGCGAACCTCGTCCTCGAGGTCGTCTTCGTCTACGTCCTCCACTGGGGGATCGCCGGCTCGGCCGCCGGGACGGCGGTTGCGCAGGCGGGGATGGGCGTCGCGTTCCTGGTCGAGCTGCTCCGCCCCCAGACGCCTTCCCGTAGGCCGAGCTGGCGGGAGATGCGGCCGATGATGCGGGTCGGGCGGCAGATCTTCGTCCGCACCGTCGCGCTGTACGCCTCGTTCCTCGTCGCGACGTCGGTGCTGGCGCGGATGGGCGACGCGGAGCTCGGCGCGCACCAGATCGGATACGAGCTGTTCATCCTCCTCTCCCTGCTGCTCGACGCCGTCGCCATCGCGGGGCAGGTGATCGTCGGGCGGATGCTCGGCGCAGGCGACGCCGACGGGGCGCACGCGGCGGCAGTCAGGATGATCGGCTGGTCGGTCGCGGTCGGGCTCCTGTTCGCGGTCGCCCTCGCGCCGCTCTCGCACGCGCTACCGCGGGCGTTCACCGGCGACCCGCGGGTCCTCCACCAGGCCGCGCTGCTCTGGCCGTTCCTCGCGGCGATGCAGCCGCTCGGCGGGGCCGTGTTCGCGCTCGACGGGATCCTGATCGGCGCCGGCGACACGCAGTACCTGATGTGGTCGATGCTGGCGGCGAGCAGCCTATTCTTGGCGCTGGCCGCGCTCGCGTTCGCGTTCGGCTGGGGGATCGTCGGCGTCTGGGCGGCACTCGACGTCCTGATCGGAGCGCGGCTCGCGCTGCTCGGCCCGCGCTTCGCGCGCCGCCGCTGGGCCGTCGTCGGCTGGGACTAGACTTGGTCGATGGACGAGGGCCTCGCCGAGCTGCACACTCACCTCGGCGGCTCGGTTTCCTCCGACGTCCTCTGGTCGCTCGCCCACCGGCAGGGGATCGCGCTGCCGGTCAAGGACTACTGGGACTTCGACCGCCTCGTCACGGTTTCCGACCCGCGCGGCGTCCCTGACCTCGACGCGCTGGACGCGATCTACCACTGGACGGAGCTGATCCAGTCGAGCCCGGCGGCGGTCGAGGTGTCGGTGCACGGTGCGATCGGCGGCGCCTACCGCTCGCAGGGGATCACGACGCTCGAGTTGCGCTTCAACCCGATGAAGCGCAACCGCGGCGGCGAGCGCGACCTCGACCACATCATCCTCGCCGCTATCCGCGGGCTCGACGTCGCGAGTCTCGAGTACCGGCAGGTCCGCGCCGGTCTGATCCTGATGATGGACCGGACGTTCACGCCGCGGCAGAACGAGATCATCGTCGAGAAGGCGATCCGCTGGGCGCCCCGCGGCGTGGTCGGGATCGATATCGCCGGCCCGCGGCCGGGAGGGGACCGCTACGACTACGCGCAGGTGCAGCCGATGGTGGAGGAGGCGCGCGCGGCGGGGCTGGGCGTGACCATCCACGTCGGGGAGGAGGGCGGCGACCTCGGCCGCGAGGAGATCGGCGAGGTGCTGGAGGTGCTGCGCCCCGATCGGATCGGACACGGGATCCTCGCGGCGGGCGACCCGGCGCTGATGCGCGAGCTGCGCGAGCGCGAGGTCGTGCTCGAGATCTGCCCGACGTCGAACCTGCTCACCAAGGCTCTGCCGGACGAGGAGGGCGTACGCGATGTCTTCCGCACGTTCGTCGAGCACGGGGTGCCGTTCACGATCGCGACGGACGGCCCCGAGATGATGCGGACGCACCTGCGCGACGAGTTCGACCTCCTCTTGCGGGTCGGAGCGCTGACGCAGGACGAGCTGGCCGAGGCGAACGTGCGCGGCCACGAGGCGAGCTTCGTACGCGACCGCCACGGCGCGCCGGCGAATACTCCCGTCGGTCGATAGCTCGTCTTTCGACGCAGTCGTAGCGTGCCGCGCCATGGCAGACATGGAGGAGACAAGACCCGACCTGACGGAGCGTCAGCTCGAGATCGTACGGCTGATCGCGCGCGGATGCTCCAACGACGAGGTCGGGGCACAGCTCGGCATCTCGCCCAGAACGGCGAAGGCGCACTGCGACGTGCTGCGTCAGAAGCTCGGCGTGCCGAGGCGGCGGCAGATCCCTGCCGCTTTCAGGGCGCTCACGGGCGAGGACCCGCTCGCGCGGGAGCCCGCGCCGGCTTTGGCCGGCGCCGGGGGCTGACGGCGAACCCGCGTCCGGCTCTGCGCCGGACGCGGGAGCCCCCAACCTTGTGACGGGAGAGACGAGGGGGCTGGAGGGGAGTAGGGTTCGGATGCCCGGGCGGTGGGGTTCCGTCCGGCAGGGGAAATGGGTGGTGAAGTGCTCACAGCGACGGTCTCGCCGGCGCTCGATCACATCATCGAGCGCCCGCGACTGATCGCGCGCATCGTCGAAGGCGAGGCGCGCGTGACGGTGTTCGCGGCCCCCGCGGGCTACGGCAAGACGACGCTCGCTCGCCAGTGGTCGGAGCGGCAGACGGGACCGGTCGCGTGGTACCGCACGACCCGCGCGTCCGGCGACGTTGCCGTTCTCGCGGTCGGACTGGACGAGGTGCTCGCGGCGATCGCTCCCGAGTTGCCGCGCGACCCGGGCCGTGTGGCCCGCATCGCTTCGGTGAATCCGAGCCCGCGTCCGCTCGGTCGCGCGCTCGTGCAGATGTACGAGCCCCTGAACCAGGACGTCCTGCTGGTCGTCGACGAGTGGGAGGCCGCCGGCACCGAGGAGGCCGAACAACTGCTCACAGCGCTCGTCGACGGGCTCGACATCCGCTTCCTGATCACCACCCGCACCCGCCCGGCGTGGTTCACGCCGCGTCTAGAAGTCTACGGCGAGGGTCTCGAAATCGGGATCAGCGAGCTCGCGATGACGGATGAGGAAGCGGCCGATGTTCT
>JAVKST010000034.1:0-22563 GCA_039583515.1 Gaiellaceae bacterium | reverse complement strand
CTTCCAGCCGAGGCTCCCGCATGTCCTCGACCGGGACGACGACCTCGATATCGAGCTCCTTCGCCACCCCGGCGTCGACCAGCTCGATCGGCCGGCCGCCCCACCGGGCGTCTTTGTCGCCCGGTGTTTTCCGGTGGGCGTCGCCGGCTTCGCCGGCGACGTATCCACCAGCGACGAACCTCCCGATCTCCTCGAGCGGGCGCTGGGTCGCCGAGAGCGCGATCCGCTGGAACGGCTTCGCTGCGAGCGCCTCCAGCCGCTCGACCGAGAGCGCGAGGTGCGCGCCGCGCTTCGTCCCGGCGAGCGCGTGCACCTCGTCGAGGATCAGCGTGTCGACCGAGCGGAGCAGCTCCCGCCCGCGCGACGTGAGCAGCAGGAAGAGCGACTCCGGCGTCGTGATCAGGATGTCGGGCGCGTCGCGCAGCATCGCCGCGCGCTCCTTCTGCGGCGTGTCGCCCGTGCGGACGGCGACGCGCAGGTCCGACCGCAGGCCGGCGAGCGGGCCGCGCAGGTTCCGCTCGACGTCGTAGTTGAGCGCCTTCAGCGGCGAGACGTAGAGGACGCGGAGGCCCTGGCCCGGCTGTCGCGTCAACCGGTCGATCGCGTAGAGGAAGGCGGCGAGCGTCTTGCCGGAGCCGGTCGGCGCCTGGATCAGCGTGTGCGCGCCGCTCGCGATCACCGGCCACCCCTTCTCCTGCGCGGGCGTCGGCGCCTCGAAATTCCGCTCGAACCACGCGCGCGTCTCGGAGCTGAAGACGTCGAGCGGTTCCATGCGAGCAGGGTAACTTCCCACCGGTGACCTATTCGATCGTCGCTCGGGACGACGCCACCGGCGAGCTCGGCGTCGCCGTCCAGTCGCGCGCCTTCGGGGTCGGCATCTGCGCCTGGGCGCGGCCGGGCGTGGGCGCGGTCGCGACCCAGTCGTTCACGGAGAAGCGTTACGGGCCGCGCGGCCGCGAACTGCTCGCGGCCGGAGCCGCGCCGGCGGACGCGCTCGCGCAGCTGCTCGAGGAGGACGACCGGCGGGACTACCGCCAGGTCGCCTTCCTCTCCGCGGACGGGCGCACGGCCGCGCACACCGGCGCGGCCTGCGTCCCCGACTGCGGCCACGCCGCCCGCGACGGCGTCTCTGCGCAGGGGAACATGCTCGCCTCACCTGCGGCCTGGCATGCCGCCGCCGAGACCTTCGCCGCCACGGGCGGAACGCTGGCCGAGCGGCTGCTCGCGGCGCTCGATGCCGCCGAGGAGGCCGGCGGCGATTTCCGCGGCCGGGAGGCAGCCGCGCTCGTCGTCGTCTCCGGCGACTCCGGAGAGCCGGAGTGGCAACGCATCTTCGAGCTCCGCGTCGAGAACGACGAGGAGCCGCTGCGCGAGCTGCGCCGCCTCCACCGGATCGCGGCGGTGTACCGGAGACGCGGCGAGTTCGGCGAGGCGACCGACGTCGAGGAGGAGGTCGAGCTCGCGCGCAGCGCCGGCCTGCCGGACGACCAGGTGGCGCTCACCGCGGCGGTCGCCGCCCTCGCCCGTGACGATCTCGGCCGGGCCGCCGCCGAGCTGCGGCCGTTCGCGCAGCGCGACCCACGCTGGCTGGAGGCGTTCGAGCGCTACGTCCGCCTCGGGCACCTGCCGGCGGCGGTCCTCGACCGGCTCGCCTGAGGGGTCTACCGTACGCACATGCAGACCTGTCCCTCCTGCGGGCAGGAGAACCCCGCCGGCTTCCGTCTCTGCGGGATGTGCGGCGCGCCGCTCGCCGCCGCGGCGCCCGGCGCGCGCGAGGAGCGGAAGGTCGTCACGATCCTCTTCACCGACCTTGTCGGCTCGACCGCACGCGCCGAGGGCCTCGACCCGGAGGACGTGCGCGCGGTGCTCGCGCCGTACTACGCGAGGCTGCGGGCGGAGCTCGAGCGGCACGGCGGCACGGTGGAGAAGTTCATCGGCGACGCGGTGATGGCCGTCTTCGGCGCGCCCGTCGCGCACGAGGACGACCCGGAGCGCGCCGTGCGCTCGGCCCTCGCGATCCGCGACGCGATCGCCGACGACCTCCAGATCCGGACAGCCCTCAACACGGGCGAGGCGCTGGTCGCGCTCGGGGCGCGCGCCGCCGCGGGCGAAGGAATGGTCTCCGGCGACGTCGTCAACACCGCGGCGCGGCTGCAGAGCGCCGCGCCGGTGAACGGGATCCTCGTGGGGGAGGGCACCTATCGCGCAACGCGGCACGTGATCGACTACCGCGAGGCGCCGCCGGTCGACGCGAAGGGGAAGGCGGAGCCGATCCCCGTCTGGGAGGCGGTCGGCGCCCGCTCCCGCTTCGGCAGCGACGTGGAGCAGAGGCTGCGCACGCCGCTCGTCGGCCGCGAGCGCGAGCGCGATTTCCTCGCCGACGCGCTGGCCAGGGCGCGCACCGAACAGTCGGCGCAGCTCGTGACGCTCGTCGGGGTTCCGGGCATCGGCAAGAGCCGCCTCGTCGCCGAGCTGTTCCAGATCACGGAGGCCGACCCCGACCTGATCTCCTGGCGGCAGGGCCGCTCTCTTCCCTACGGCGAGCGCGTGAGCTTCTGGGCGCTCGGCGAGATCGTCAAGGCGCACGCGGGCATCCTCGAGTCCGACGACGCCGCCGCGGCCGAGGCGAAGCTCGCCGCTGCGGTGGAGTCGCTGGTGGAGGACGAGCGGGAGGGCGACTGGCTGGTGCGGCACGCTCGGCCGCTCGTCGGGCTCGAGGCCGCGGAGCGCGCGGAACGCGAGGAGGCCTTCGCGGCGTGGCGGCGGCTGCTGGAGGCGGCTGCGGAGCAGCGGCCGCTCGTGCTCGTCTTCGAGGATCTCCACTGGGCCGACGACGGGCTGCTCGACTTCGTCGACCACCTCGCCGACTGGGCGACCACCGTGCCGCTCCTCATCGTCGCGACCGCGCGGCCGGAGCTGCTCGACCGGCGACCCGGCTGGAGCGGAGGCAAGCGCAACGCCTTCACGCTCTCGATCGGCGCGCTCACCGACGACGAGACGGCGCAGCTCCTCCAGCGGCTGCTCGACCGCGCCGTCCTCGAGGCCGAAGCGCAGCGGGCCGTTCTGCTCCACGCCGAGGGCAACCCGCTCTACGCCGAGGAGTACGCCCGCATGCTCGGCGACCACCCGGACGGCGACCTGCCGCTGCCGGAAACGGTGCAGGGGCTGATCGCGGCGCGCATCGACGGCCTCGCGCCGGACGAGAAGGCGCTGCTTCAGGACGCGTCCGTGATCGGCAAGCTCTTCTGGCCCGGCGGCCTCGACGGCCCCGACGAGCGTGTCCTCCACGCGCTCGAGCGGAAGGAGTTCGTGCGCCGCGATCGCCGCTCCTCGATCGCGGGGGAGACGCAGTACGCCTTCCTCCACGCCCTGGTCCGCGACGTCGCCTACGGCCAGATCCCGCGCACGGCACGGGTCGAGAAGCACCGGCGCGTCGCGGTGTGGATCGCATCGCTCGCCGGCGACCGGGCGGAGGACCACGCCGAGATGCTCGCCCACCACTACCGCGAGGCGCTGAGGCTCTCCGAGGCAGCGGCGATCGACACCGCCGCGCTGCGGGAACCAGGGCGCAAGGCGTTCGCGGACGCCGCACAGCGAGCGTACTTGCTCGGCGCAGGCCAGACGGCGCTCGAGCTCGTCCGGGCCGCTCTTGCGTTGACCGACTCCGATTCCCGGGAGCGTCCGACTCTCGAGCTGCTCGGAGCGTACGCGTCTCGGCTCGCGGACAGCCAGGACGTCCCCGAGCTGCTCGAGTCGGCGATCGAGGGGTTCCTCGCCCAGGGCGACCACGCGCACGCAGCCGAAGCGGCTGCGACGCTCGCCAGCGACGGCTTCTTCCGCGGCGACCTCGGAGCGTCACGTGCCGCCGCTGCCCGGGCGATCGAGTATGCGCGCCGCGTGCCGTCCTCGCCGTCTGCCGCCCGAGCGCTCTCTCAGGCCGCTCGAAGCGCAGAGATTCTCGACCGCGACTTCAGCCGCGCGCTCGAGCTCGCGCGCGAAGCGCTCGGCATCGCCGACGGGGCCGGGGACGACGAGCTCGCAGCGAGGTGCCTCAACACGATCGGGATGGCCCGCGTCCACGCGGGGGACGCCGACGGCATCGAGGACCTCGAGCGGTGCGTCGCGCGCGCCGAGGCCGCGGGCGCGGCGTTCGATTTGCACACGGGCCTGAACAACCTCGCCAACACGCTCTGGGAGGTCGGGCGTCTCGAGGAGGGCTCGGCCCGGATCCGGGAGGCCCGCGCGCTCTGCGAGCGCTACGGCTTCGTATCGGGCCTCGAATGGAACGACGCCGAGCTGGTCTACGACAGCAGCTTGCGGGGCGACTTCGAGCAGACCCTCGCCGGGGCTTCCCACTACCTCGAGCACGAATCGGGCGCGAAGAGCTACCAGACGCCGCCGATCCTCGCGACGCGTGCGCGGTCCCTGCTCGCCCGCGGCCAGGTCGACGCCGCGCTCGCCGACGCCGAGCGGGCACTCCGGGTATTCCGCGAGCGAGGACAGGACGCACAGATCGCCGCATACGTTCTCACCATCGCCGCTCGCTGTCTCCACGCCGCGGGCCGCGATGCCGAGGCGGAATCGGTACTGAAGGACGCACTCGAGACGCCGGACGAGCTTTCGTACGACCTCCCGCTCCACCTCGTCGAGCTCGGCCGCGGCGACGACTATCTCGTCTTGACCGACGGCGTTCCCGGCCACCTGTGGCAAGCGGCTGGGCGCGCCGCCGCCTCCGGCGACCTCGTCGGCGCGTCGGAGCTCTACCGCTCGATCGGCGCGCGCTTCGGCGAGGCATGGGCGGCGCTGCTCGCCGCCGAGCGCGGGGACACCTCGCGCCTCGACGCAGCACTCGCCTACTTCGAGGAGCAGCGCGCTACGCCGTACGTCCAGCGCTGCCGCGCTCTGCTGCAGGCGTCCGCGTAGGATCGGGCCGTGCCCGAGGCGCTCTGGTTCACCGACGACGAGGAGGCGTGCCGGCTGCTCGCGAACGAGCCGTTCGCCCTCCTCGTCGGCTTCGCGCTCGACCAGCAGGTCACCGTCCAGCAGGCGTTCCTCGGGCCGCTGCGGCTGAAGCAGCGGCTCGGGAGCCTGGAGCCGGCCGCCGTCGCGAACGCCCATCTCGAGCCGCTCTTCCGCCAGAAGCCGGCGATCCACCGCTTCCCCGGCTCGATGGCCGAGCGGGTGCGCGAGCTCGCGGCGACGGTCGCGGAGGAGTACGGCGGCGATGCCTCTCGCATCTGGACGGAGGCCGCGGACGGTGCCGACCTGCGAAGGCGGATCGGCGCGCTCCCCGGCTTCGGCGAGATGAAGATCAAGTCGCTCGGCGCCGTCCTCGCGAAGCGGTTCGGCGTCTCCGTCGCGCGAGACCTCGTCCCGTCGCACCCGACGCTCGGCGACGTCGACTCCCAGCAGGCGCTCGCCGACTACCAGGCCGCGAAGAAGGCGCACAAGGCTCAGTGGATGGCGTCGAAGTCCGTACGCTGACGGACGGCGGCCAGCCGGCCGCCGAGGTCGCACGGGCCCTCGCCGCGTTCGTCGCCGCCGCCGAGCGGACGCTCGAGATCGCGATCTACGACTTCCACCTGCCGGCGGAGCTCGAGGCGATCGTCGGCGGCGCCCTCGTCGACGCACACGAGCGGGGCGTCGCGCTACGGCTGGCCTACAACGTCGACCATCCGCGCGAGACCCCCGAGCCGCCGCCGCCGAGGACGGATCCCGCGGCCGTCGAAGCGCTGCCCTTCCCCACCGCGCCGATCCCGGGCGTGCCCGACCTGATGCACCACAAGTACGTCGTCCGCGACGCCGCCGCGGTCTGGACGGGCTCGACGAACTGGACGGCCGACTCGTGGACGCGGGAGGAGAACGTGGTTCTGACGGTCGAGGCGCCCGCGCTCGCCGCCCGCTACCTCGCCGATTTCGAGCAGCTGTGGACGACGCGCCAGGTGGCGCGCAGCGGGCGGGTCGACACGGCTCCCGTCGAGGGATCGCGCGCCTGGTTCTGCCCGGGCCGCGGCGACAAGCTCGCGCACCGGATCGCGAAGGCGATCGGCTCCGCCCGGCGGCGGGTGCGCGTCGCGTCGCCGGTGATCAGCTCGGCGCCGATCCTCGCCACGCTCGCGCAGGTCGCGTCGGACGGCAAGGTCGATCTCGCCGGCGTCGTCGACGCGACCCAGGTGGACGAGGTTCTCCGCCAGTGGCACGCGAACGGCAACGCCGACTGGAAGGGGCCGCTGCTCCGCACCGTGCTGACGCGAGCGCCCTTCTCCGGCAAGCGCTCAACGGCGTACGCACCCGGGTCGATACACGACTACATGCACGCGAAGGTCACGGTCGCCGACGACGTCGTCTTCGTCGGCAGCTTCAACCTCTCCCATTCGGGCGAGCTGAACGCGGAGAACGTGCTCGAGCTCGCGGATGCCCGGGTGGCCGAGCGGCTCGCCGCGTTCGTCGACGACGTGCGGAGACGTTATCCGCCGGTGGGCCTCGCACCATGACGCGTCTGCGCGGCCTCGACGAGCCGGCGCTCCGAGCCCGCACTGGTCGAACGAGGCGCTCCATTCGCTGAGCCGGCTGTCCGCAGCGGACTTCCAGTCGTCGACACGTCCTCGCTGCCGCACCGGGGCGGCTAGGCGCGCAGGACCGTCTCGCGCAGCACCGGGATCACGTCGGGGTCGATCCAGTGCTCGACCGGCGGCTCCCGGTAGAGGATGTCCGCGCCCGCGGCCGCCAGCGCGTCGCGTGCGGCACGCCCCCATTCGACGGGGATCACCGGGTCGAAGGTGCCGTGTGCGATCGCGATCCGCGGGAACGGCGCCGCGAGGTCGAGCTCGAATCCCTCGACGCGCGGGATGAAGCCGCTCAGCGCGAGCAGCGCCTCGGGACGCGGCCGGCCGCGGAAGAGGGCGAGCGCGTACGCCATCGCGCAGCCCTGCGAGAAGCCGCCGAGGAAGAGCCGCTCGTGCGGCAGCGCGTCGAGGAACTCGCAGAGCGCGTCGAAGCTCGCGGAGAACGTCTCCCGCTCGGGCGTCGGCAGCCCGCCGAGCACGTACCAGTGCGCGCCGCCCGGCGCCAGCGCGAGCGGCGCCCGGGGCGTGTAGCCGTGCAGGCGGCGCTCCGGGTCGAGCGCGTCGAGCAGCGGGAAGAGGTCGTGTTCGTCGGCGCCGCGGCCGTGCAGGAGGACGAGTGCGCCCGCAGCCTCGCCGGCAGCGGGCCGCTCAAGCGCCGGTAGCGGCACGGGGGTTCGGCAGCGGCGTCAGCAGTGGCTCGACGCGTTCGCGCAGGTGCTCGAACGCCGGCGGGAGGATCAGCTTCTCGCCCAGATGCTCCGGTTCCTCGTCGGTCGCGAATCCGGGACCGAGGGTCGCGATCTCGAACAGGACGCCGCTCGGCTCGCGGAAGTAGATCGAACGGAACCAGAAGCGGTCGATTACCGGCGTCGGCTGCCCGCCGGCGTCGAGGACGCGCCGCCGCCACGCCTCGTGCTCCTCCATCGTCGAGGCCCAGGCGACGTGGTGGACGGTGCCCGCGCCGCCGCTCCCGTGCTCCGCCGGGGCCTGCTCGTACTCGATCCAGCCGCCACGGGACTCGCCTCGCGTCTCCCAGGCGGAACCGTGCTGCTCGAACCGGAGCTTCGCCAGGAACGCGCCGTCGGCGTCGCCGTACGCCCGCACGCCCTCGAAGCCCTGCAGCGCGAGCTCGCGCGGGATCTCCGGATGGTGCGCGACGAGCGGCTCGTCGTCGACGCGCGAGACGACGAGCTCGTGCAGCAATCCCTCCGGATTCGCGAAGCGGAGCGTCTCCCCGTCCGGCTCGACGAGGTGGCCTTCGGCGCTGAGACGGTCGGCCCAGAACTGGAGCGCGTCCGGCGACCCGACCCGCCAGACGACGGTGTGGATCATGCCGGCGCCCGCGCGCCCGGGCCGCGCGCCCGGGTACTCGAAGAAGGTGATGTCCGACCCGGCACTGCCGCGCTCGTCGGCGTAGAAGAGGTGGTAGACGGTCGGATCGTCCTGGTTGACCGACTTCTTGACGAGCCGGAGGCCGAGGACGCGCGTGTAGAAGTCGACGCTGAGCGGCGCATCGGCCGTGATGCACGTGACATGGTGGATTCCGTCGAGCCTCATCGTGAAAGGAATCCTCGCATGCCCACCGACCAGTACCACGAACCGCCGGACGAGCTGTCGTCCGAGATCCGCAGCTTCGCGCGGATGGTGGCTTCGTTGCAGGAGGAGGCCGAGGCGATCGGCTGGTACGAGCAGCGGATCTCGCTCGAGCCCGACCGCGAGGCGCGCGGGATCATGGAGAACTCGCAGCAGGAGGAGTTCAAGCACTTCGCCATGAGCCTCGAATGGCTCACGCGCCGGAACGAGAAGTGGCGCGTCGCCCTACGCGACGTCCTCTTCCACGAGGGCGACATCGTCGAGCTCGGCGAGCAGGCCGAGGAGGACGTCGACCAGGTGGACGACTAGCTCGGGCGAGCCGCTCTCAGGCAACGCCCGCAAGCAGGAAGGCGCGGGACTCCTTCACCATCTCGCGGGCGATCACGAGGCGCTGGATCTCCTGCGTCCCCTCGTAGATCTGGGTGATCTTCGCGTCGCGCATGAAGCGCTCGACCGGGTACTCCTTGATGTAGCCGTAGCCGCCGAGGATCTGAACCGCCTCCGTCGTCACGGCCATGGCGACGTCGCCGCACTTGAGCTTCGCCATCGCCGACGCCTTGGTCAGCTCCTCGCCGTCGATGCCTGCGTCGACCATCAGGCCGAAGCGGTAGAGGAGCCCGCGTGCGGCCTCGCACTCCGTCTCCATGTCGGCGAGCTTGGCCTGGATCAGCTGGTGCTGCGCGATCGGCTTGCCCATCGTCTCGCGCGTCTTCGCGTACTCGAGCGCGTAGTCGGTCGCGCCCTGCGCGATGCCGAGCGCCTGCGCGGCGATGCCCGGCCGCGAGCGGTCGAGGATCCGCATCGCGATCCGGAAGCCCTCGCCGTCGGAGCCGAGGAGGCTCCCGGCAGGGACGCGCATCGAGTCGAAGGTGAGCTCGCCGGTCGTCGAGCCTGCGATCCCCAGCTTCGGCTCGAGCCGCGCGACCGCGAAGCCCGGCGTGTCGGGCTCGACGAGGAAGGCGGAGATGCCGGAGTGGCCCGCCTCGGGATCGGTCTTGGCGAAGACGGTGTAGAGGCTCGCGACGCCGGCGTTGGTGATGAAGCGCTTCGAGCCGTCGAGGACATACTCGTCGTCGTCGCGCCTGGCGGTCGTGCGCATCGCGGCCGAGTCGGAGCCGGAGCCGGACTCCGTGAGCGCGTACGCCGCCAACGTCTCGCCGGAGGCCAGCCTCGGGAGGTAGCGCTCCTTCTGCTCGTCCGTCCCCGCGAGCTTGAGGCCGAGCGAGCCGAGCTCCTGCACGGCGAGGATCAGCGCGGACGTCGCGCAGACCTTCGCCACCTCCTCGATCGCGATCAGCGAGAGGAGCGTGCCGGTGCCGAGCCCGCCGTGCTCCTCGGCGAAGAAGAGGGCGAAGATGTCGTTCTCGCGGAACAGCTCGACGACGTCCCACGGGAACTCGTGCGACGCGTCGATCTCGGCGGCGCGCGGCGCGATCCGCTCCCGCGCGAGCTGCCGGACGAGGTCGCGCAGCTCCCGCTGCTCCTCGCTCAGGGCGTCCCAGGACACGCGCGGAGTCTAGGCGCTGGCATCGAGCGTCCTCACCCGGTAGTTCGCGATCTCGGGATCGGACGTGACGAGCAGGAGTCTCTCGCCGCGAGCCTGCGCAACGAGCAGCCGATCGAAGGGATCTCGATGATGCAAAGGCAGCGCCGCGCTCGCTTCCGCATGCTCGATCTCGATTGGGAGCGGTGTGAACCCGTTCCGCCGCACCCACTCGGCGATGCGGCCGGGCGCTCGCAACTTGCCCGCCGCGCGCTTGACGGCGATCTCCCACGCAGTTGCCGCGCTGACGAAGACGATGTTCTCGCCGTTCCCGATGGCGGCGCGAGCCGACGAGCCGAGAGCCGGGTCATCCGCGTTCCACCACAGGAACGCATGCGTGTCGAGCAGAAGCTCCACTACGCGGCGAAGTCCTCGAAGCCGGCAGGGAGCTCGTCGAACCGAGGCTCGATCGCGATCTTGCCCGCGAGCAATCCGGGCTTGCGGTCGTGGGCCGCCGGGGCGTACGGCACGAGCTTCGCGACCGGCCGTTCGAAGTTCTTCACGATCACCTCTTGCCCGGCCTCGGCTCTCTTCACCAGCTTCGAAAAGTTGGTCTTTGCCTCATGGATGCCGACGACTATCGGTTGCACCGTTTTCCTCGTATTCCGACTAAGTCTAGTCTAGCCGAATGGATCGTACGGGACGCCGCCGGCCACGATCTCCCGGTTCAGCTCGAGCAGGAGGCGATTCGACTCGTTCGGGTCGTGCGCCGCGGAGGCCGGCCAGCCGTACGCGGCGGCGACCGCCTCGTCGAGCGCGACGTGGAGCTCGCGGAGGTCGCGGTACGCGCCGTCGTCCACCTCGTTGTAGAGCTGCGTCAGGCCGATCTGTCGCTGGAGGCAGATCTCGGAGCGGCGGGCGATGACGCGACGCGATCCGCTCCCGCGCGAGCTGCCGAACGAGGTCGCGCAGCTCCCGCTACTCGTCGTTCAGGACGTCCCAGGCCATCCAGCGGAACGGATCGTACGGGAGGCGGCCAGTGCGACCTCACGCGGAGCCCTTGGAGTTCGCTCAAGAGCGGGCGCTCCGCTTATCCGGGTAACGTCGCCGATGTGGCCGCGTCGAAGGCGACTCTGGCGATACTTCAACGGCTCCAGGCTGCCCGGGAGCAAGCTCTGATCACTCCAGAGTCGATGGAGGAGAAACTCATCCTCGGCCCCGGATGGGTACAGGTCCTTGAGTCCGGAGATTCGGTCCCACACATCGATTTGCTCATTGCGATGGCGGAGGCAACGGGCGTCGACCTCTCCGACCTTGTAGCCGGTATTCGCGTCGACCCGGGCGCTCCAGTGGGGCGCGTCCTTTCGGCAGAGAAGGTGCCGCGCGCAGTAGCTCTTCACTTCCCCTACGGCGACTTCGACGCCGCGTACGAAATTCCCGGCGCGCGCATGGCCGACATCGAGGCGATCCTCAAGGAGCTTCGCAATGGTCTTGCTAGCGGCTCGGGGAAGGCCGACGTCGTCAAACAGACATTCCTGACAGCCATTCGTCGGCTACCGAAGGCGAACCCGTCGGATCTCTGGTGGTTCCTTGTCTACCGCGCGTACATCGACCCGTTCAATCACCCCGCTGTTGAGGCTCGCCGCAATCTGGACCAGAGCTGGAAGCGGACGAGCGGGTGGGCACTGGAACGCATCGTGGTCGCTCACTACAAGGACGCGCTGGCAGCTCGAGGAATCCGGATCTTCATCGGCACGCTTTCCGAGAAGAGGAGACTCCTTCCCAACAACCTTGCTCGTCGGCTCGAGCAAGCGAAGGTCGATGTGTTGCTCACGGCGGACCACGGCGGGAGCGAGACCTTCTTCGGGGTAGTGAACGTCAAAGCGAGCTTCGCGGAGAGACGAACCGACGACGTTCCGCTGAGCGAGGCTCTGATGGGTGCTGGGTACACATCCATCTTCTGGACGATGGATTGCAAGAGTGTCCCGTCCGCACGTCCGATCAACCGCGGCGAGTTGGGGAAGGCGCGAGCAACGGACCGCGATCAGCGAAGCGCGAAACGCCGAGACTTCGAAGTCGAGGGCTCGTTTTCGGCCTGCTTCTCCTACAACGACCGGACGGACCCCACTCCGCCAAATCAGGAGGCAGTTGCTCGCGTCTTCGTAGCGAGCTTCGCCGACCCGGATGACCCGTTTACGGAGTTCGTCGCGGCTGAGTGGTCGCGATTCAAGCAGCGAAGAGCGGGCGAGGCTTAGCGCTCGGACGCTGAAGCCGGGAATTCGCAGCTTCGACGTGAGCGGCTTCGATCTCGAACCCGAGGAAGCGACAGCCCGCCTCGAGCGCCGCGAGGCCCGTAGTGCCCGAGCCCGCAAATGGGTCGAGTACTACGACGTCGCTGCCGCAGCGTCCATAGGCGTCGACGCATCGTCGCGGCAACTCGGTCGGAAAGCGTGAATAGTGCGGGAGGCCGTCGATCTTCTCGTTCGGAAACTCCCAAACGCTCCTCACCGGCGGGCTGCTTCGGAACGAGTGCCTCTCGTTCTTCGCGAACAGGTAAACAGGCTCGTGGCCGCGATGGGGACGGCGGCAGCGTCCTTCCGGCATCGGGTTCCGCTTCTGCCAGATCACCTCGCCTCTGAACAGGTACCCCTCGTCGCACAAAGCGACTATGAGACGGTAAGGCAGCGCGAGCAGGTTCCCATAGCTCAGCCAGCGCGCTTCCTGATCGATGAACGCGCGCCGCCGTGCTCGCGGCTTGACATATGCGGAGTTTGATGGAGACAGCCCTGTTTCGTCTGGGCCGAGACTGCTGTACGAATGGTCTTCGGCTCGCCAGTTGACCGGTGTGTTGTACGCATCGCCGAGGTTGATCCACATGATCCCCTCGTTCTTGAGCTTGGGCAGCAGCGCCACGAATACCGACGCGAGGGACTCGACGTACTTCCGCGGGTCCTCCTCCACTCCCACGCCGGCGGACGTGCGCTGCCCCCAATAGGGCGGGCTCGTCACTACGACATCGATCGAGGCATCAGGTAAAGCCGGAATCAGCTCCGCACAATCACCTTCAACGACGGCATCCGGCCGGAAAGCCCCGATGCGAGGCTGGCAGCCTTGGTCGCTCTCGGGCATCGGCACCTAGAGCGTCAGCTGTTCCTTCGGGACCGCGAAGAGGGTGCCCTGCCGCAGCCTGCGTGCGACGTCGCTGACCTCGCGCTCCGCGCGCTCCATGGCCTCGACGAGATGCGGCTCCGCTCCGGACTTGCGCAGCGCTTCGGCAGCGCGCTCGGTGCGAGCGCGTGCCTCTTCGATGTAGAGCATCGCGACGTCGATCTGCTCGAAGTGCTGCTCGTCCAGCTCCTGCCTCCTCCTCTCGGTGGACACAGTAGTCGAGTCGGCGGACGGCTCCGAGGCGGCCATACGAGCCACGCTAGACACCCGACGGTGACGGGTCTGTGCCGACTTCCAAAACGACTAGTCTCGGCCGGTGCTCCTGCGCAACGGGACGATCCGCACGCTCGACCCGTCGCTGCCGTCGGCCGCGGAGCTGGCGATCGCGGGCGACCTCGTGGCCGGCGGGGTGGGCGTGCACGAGTGGTCGCTGCCGACGCCGGAGACCGTCGATCTCGGCGGGCGCTGCGTCCTGCCCGGCTTCACCGACTCCCACGTCCACTTCCCGACGTGGGCGCTCGCACAGCAGGACGCCCGGCTCGACGGCTGCGCGTCCCTCGCCGAGGCGCTCGACCGCGTGCGCGCCGCCGAACGGCACGGCAGCTGGCTGCGCGGCCACGGCTGGCGCGACGCCGACTGGCGCGACGGCCCGCCGACGCGGCAGGCGCTCGACGCGATCGAGCCGGAGCGGCCGGCGATGCTGATCTCGAAGGACTACCACGCGCTGTGGCTCAACTCGACCGCGCTCGCGCTCGCCGAGGGCGACCTCGAGGTCGAGGGCGGCGTCGTCGTCCGCGACGAGCGCGGCGACCCGACGGGAGTCCTCTACGAGGAGGCGGCGTGGCGCTTCAAGGAGCGCTTCGCGCGCATCCCGGCCGACGAGTACGTCGAGGCGATGCGCCGGGGCGTCAAGCTCGCCGCCTCGCGCGGCGTCACGTGCCTCCACGACAAGGACGGCTGGCTCGGGGCGATCGGGCTCTGGCAGCGGCTCGAGCAGCAGCGGTCGCTCCCGCTCCGCGTCTGGCAGTCGACGCCGGCCGAGCGGCTTCCCGAGCTGCGAGAGCTCGGGCTGCGCAGCGGCGCCGGGTCGCCGCTCCTGCGCCTCGGCTACCTGAAGACGTTCATGGACGGGACGCTCGGGTCGCAGACGGCGTGGATGTCTGATGCCGGAAGCGCCTCCGGCGCGCGGGGCGGCAGCGGCGTCACGATCACGAGCGGCGAGGAGCTCGAGGCGATCGTGCGCGAGGCGGCGGCGGCGGGCTGGCCGGTCGGCGTCCACGCGATCGGCGACGCAGCCAACCGCGAGGCGCTCGACGCCTTCGAGCGCTCTCGCGACGTGTGGGAGCCGCTCGGCCTGCGCCAGCGGATCGAGCACGCGCAGTGCCTCGCTCCGGAAGACGTCCCGCGCTTCGCCGAGCTGGGGATCGCGGCCTCCGTCCAGTTCTCGCACGCGCCCTCCGACGAGCAGCTCGCGAAGCGCTTCTGGGCCGACCGCCTGGACGGGACGTACTCCTTCCGCTCGCTGCTCGAGTCGGGCGCGCGGCTCGCGAACGGCTCCGACGCGCCGGTGGAGGAGCTCGATCCGTGGGCGGGCGTCGTCGCGGCAGTGCTCGACCACTGGCGCGAAGACCAGAGGCTCACGCTCGGGCAGGCGCTGCACGCCGTCTGCGTCGCGCCCGCCTGGCTCTCGCACGACGAGCGCGTTCGCGGGACGCTCGTCCCGGGCCGGGTGGCCGACCTCGTCGTGCTCGACCGCGACCCGTTCGCGTGCGAGCCGGAGGAGCTGCGCGAGGTGCAGGTGGTCGCGACGATGGTCGGCGGCCGCTGGACGCACGATCCGCCGCCGTGGGATTGATCCGACCGGGCCGCTTCGGCGAATATCCACCGACCGTCCAACCACAGGGGAGGAGTCGATGGAGGCTGCATCTGGGAGCGGCGGACGCTTCGAGCATCTGCGCGAGCACTCGATCGGGCTGCCGCAGGTCCTGTTCCAGTCGATCACGCACATGGCGCCGGCCGCGGCGGTCGCCTACTCGATCTTCATCTCCGTGCCGTACTCGCGGCAGGCGCTGCCGCTCTCGGTCGGCCTCGCGCTGATCGCCTGCATCTGCGCTGCGACGGCGATCGGGCAACTGGCGAAGCGCTTCCCGTCGGCGGGCGGGATGTACACGTACACCGCACGCACGCTGGGCCCCTGGGCCGGCTTTCTCGTCGCCTGGCTGTTCATCCTCTTCGAGCCGCTCGTGGCCCCGTTCCTGTACCTCGAGTTCGGCTGGGCGATGAGCGACGTCTTCCAGAACTCGATCGGCTGGCACTACTCCGGGCAGTGGTGGGTCTGGGTGGTGCTGATGGCGGTCGTCGTCTTCCTGCTCACCTACCGCGACATCCGGCTCTCCACGGCGGCCGGCGTCATCCTCGGCGGCTTCGAGATCCTGATCTTCGGGGCGCTCGCGCTCTGGATGATCTTCTCGAACACCAGCGACCTGAACCTCCAGCCGTTCAACCCGAACCACGCGGCCGGCCACTGGAGCGGCGTGTTCGAGGGGATGGTGTTCGCGATCCTCGCCTTCATCGGCTTCGAGGCGTCGGCGCCGCTCGGCGAGGAGGCGAAGAACCCGCGGCGGACGGTGCCGCGCGCGGTCGTCGGCTCGGCGGTGGCGATCGGCCTCTTCTACGTCCTCTGCTCCTACGCCTGGGTCTTCGGGGCCGGTTTCGACGGCTTCGTCAAGCAGGCGACGACGAACCCCGACCCCTGGCGGAGCCTCGCGAAGGTCTTCTGGGGCGGCGGCTGGGTGCTCGTCTTCCTCGCGATCTGCAACTCCATCGCCGCGAATTCGAACGCTGCCGTGAACGCGGCGACGCGCGTGTTCTACGCGCTGGCGCGCAACGGCCTCGCGCCGAAGCGGCTCGGGCACGTGCACTCGCGCTTCCGCACGCCCGACATCGCGATCATCGGGATGTCGCTGTTCGCCCTCGTCATCTCCCTCCTGTTCGGGTGGAAGTGGGGCCCGCTCAACGGCTTCTTCACGATCGCGACGATGGCCGTGCCGCCGGTGATCGTCGTCTACATGCTCGTCTCGGCCGGCTCGATGGTCTACTACCTCGGCCCGCTGAGGCGGGAGTTCAACGTCTTCCTCCACGCCCTCTTGCCGGTGGGCGGGATCGTGCTCTTCTTCTTTCCGCTCTACTACCAGTTCGTGAAGTTCCCGCCCGCATATCCGGAGAAGTACGGCAACTGGGTCGACGTCGCGTGGGTCGTGCTCGGGATCGTGCTGACGATCCTCCTGGTCGCGAGACGACCCGACAAGCTGGCGGACATGGAGCGGGTTTACGTCGAGGACGAGACCGTGGAGCCTTCGGGTGGCGCAGCACCGACTGTCGCGTGACCAGGTGATCTGGTCGTTCGGGCCCGGCCTCCAGCCCGTGCTTGAGGTCGAGCCCGGCGACGTCGTCACCTTCGAGACGAACGACTGCTTCACCGGGCAGATCCGCAGCGAGGACGACCTCGTGACCGAGATCGATCTCGAGCGGATCAACGGAGCGACCGGCCCTGTCGCGGTGCGCGGCGCCGAGCCGGGCGACTCGCTCGTCGTCGAGATCCTCGACGTCCGGCCGATCGGATGGGGAGTCGCGACGCTCATCCCCGGCTTCGGCCAGCTGATCGAGCACGTGCAGGCGCCGCTGACGCGCCTGTTCGAGGTTCACGACGGAGTCGTGAAGATGAACGACCGCGTCTCCTTCCCGGCGCTGCCGATGGTCGGCGTCGTGGGCGTCGCGACCGACGGCGAGGAGCTCTCGAACGGCCTCGCGGGGCGCCACGGCGGCAACCTCGACGACCACTGGCACGGCGAGGGCGCGCGGATCTTCTTCCCCGTGCGCCAGCCGGGGGGCATGTTCGCCGTCGGCGACATGCACGCGGCGATGGGCGACGGCGAGATCTGCTTCACCGGCGTCGAGATCGCCGGTGAGGTCGACGTCCGGTTCGACGTTGTGAAGGGCAAGCAGGCGACCTGGCCGGTGACCGAGCTCGCCGACCGGTGGGTGCCGCACGCGACCGCCTATGAGTACGACGAGGCGCTGAAGCTCGTGTCGGAGGAGGCGGCGAGGCTCCTCGTCGACGAGCACGGGTTCACGATCGAGGACGCGTTCATCTTCCTCTCCGTCGCGTGCGACGCGGGCGTGGCGCAGGCGTGCAAGCCGGCGGAGGGGTTCGGGACGATCGCGCGGTTCTCGATCCCGAAGATCGACGCCTGCCCCGCGCCGTTCCGGGCCTGAACCCGCGGCGTACAATCGGCGAGATGGCAATGCGCACCATGAACCCGGTTCACGAGGCCGGCACGTGCGCCGTCGCCGCGACGGCCGAGATCATCGGCGCGAAGTGGACGGCGCTCCTCGTCCACGACCTCTCCGAGGGGCCGCGGCGCTTCTCGGAGCTCGAGCGCTCGTGCCACGGGATCAGCCCGCGCACGCTCGCCGAGCGCCTGCGCGCGCTCGAGACGGAGGAGATCGTGGAGCGCCAGAGCTACGCGGAGACGCCGCCGCGGGTCGAGTACCGGCTGACGGAGAAGGGCGAGTCGCTGCTGCCGATCATCGACGCGATGCGCGAGTTCGGGCACGCGTGGCTGCCGTGCGGCCACGCCCCCGACGCGCCGCTCGGCTAGACGGCTAAGCGCGCAGCCGGCCGAGCGCGCTGAAGAGCGCCGCGGCCGTGTCGATCCCCTTGGCGAAGTACTCGACGAGGAAGCGCTCGTTCGGCGAATGGATCGCCGACTCCGGCAGGGCGAAACCGGTCAGGATCGTGTCGATCCCCCGCTCGGTGAGCGCCGGCATCAGCGGGATCGAGCCGCCGGTGCGCGTCAGGAGCGGCCTGACGCCGAGCGCCTGCTCGAACGCCTCGAGCGCGAGCCGCACGGCCGGCGCGTCCGCGCTGACGAGGCCGGGATTGGAGTAGTGCCACTCGACCTCGAGCTCCGCGCCGTCCGGCGCCGCCTCGCGCAGCAGCCGCCCCGCCGCGGCGCCGATGGTCTCGCCGTCCTGCCCGGGTGCGAGGCGGATCGTGAACTCGGCCGACGCCGCGACGCTGAGCGTCGTGTTCCGCACGCCGGGCTTGCCGCCGAGAATCCCGTTCACGTCCGCCGACGGCTCGGCCCAGGTGCGCAGGTAGAAGTCGCGTTCCGCCGCGGAGTCCATCGGCCGCGCCCCCGCCTCCCGCATCGCGTCGGCGCCGCCCGGAAGCCGCGACCAGGCCTCGAGCTCCTCGTGGGTCGGGGCCGCGATCCCCTGCCGGAGCGCCTCGGGCAGGCGCCCATCCGGACCGGCGAGAACGGCGTCGAGACAGCGCATGAGCGCGTGGATCGCGTTGAGCGCCGCCCCGCCGTACATGCCGGAATGAAGATCCCGGTCGCCGGTCCGCAGCTTCAGCTCGAAGCCGGCGAGACCGCGCGTGGCGAGCTCGATCACCGGCACGTCGCGGCGGAGCATCCCGCCGTCGAAGATCACCGCCGCGTCGGCGCCGCGCTCGTCCTGGGCGAGGAAGTCGACGATCGTGCGGCCGCCGATCTCCTCCTCGCCGTCGCACGCGAAGCGGAGGTTGACCGGCAGTGCGCCCGCCTCGACGAGCCGGTGCGCCGCGCGAAGCACGAGCCAGAGCTGGCCCTTGTCGTCGGCGACGCCGCGTCCGTAGGCCCACTCGCCCCGAACGTCGAGGATGAACGGATCGGACTCCCAGAGCTCGAGCGGCGCCGGCGGCTGGACGTCGAAGTGGTTGTAGACCAGGACGGTCGGCGCGCCGCCCGCCCCCGAAGAGGCCGGGATCTCCCCCAGCGCGAGCTCGCGCTCGCCGAACAGCGTCAGCTCCGCGCTGCCGCCGATGCGGCGGATGAACTCGCAGACCCACTCGCCGGCACGCTTCACGTCCTCGCGGTGCGCCGGATCGGCGCTCACGCTCGGGATCGCGATGAGCTCAGCCAGCTCCGCGCGCCAGCCTTCTTCCACGGACACGATCCTATGCTGTGCTTCGTGCGGTTCGTGGAGGTCACCCTCGGCGGCCCTTCCGAACTCGCCGGCTTCTACGGCGGGACGCTCGGGCTGGCGGTCGAGGCCGAAACGGTCCAGGTCGGCGAGACGGCGCTCCGCTTCGCAGCCGACGAGGGCGAGCCGTTCTACCACTTCGCGCTGCTCGTCCCCGGCGACCGTTTCGACGCCGCGGTCGCGTGGGCACGGGAGCGGGTCGAGCTCGTGGGCGGCGTGTTCGACTTCGAGAGCTGGGACGCGAGGGCGATCTACTTCGAGGATCCGGCCGGCAGCATCGTCGAGCTGATCGCGCACCACGGGCTCGAGGAGAACGGCCGCACGGGCGCCTTCGACGCCGCGGAGCTCGTCGGCTTGTCGGAGCTCGGCGTCGTCGGCCCCGGGAACCTCCTCCAGGCGTTCAGCTCGCTCGGGCTGTCGCTCTGGGACGGGACGCTCCAAGGACGCGGCCGCCTCGCATTCTTCGGCGAGCGCGGCCGCACTTTCATCCTCGCGCCGCGCGGGCGAGGATGGCTACCGACGGGCAGACCGGCAGAGCCTCACCCGGTCGAGGCCGTGCTCGACGGGCCGCCGGCGAGGCTGGAGGTCGGCCCGAGCCGGATCGAGGCTACGCGACGTCCCTGAGCGAGTCCGAGTCGGCGAGCGCCCGGAGCTTCTTCAGGCTCTGGTTCTCGATCTGCCGGATCCGCTCGCGCGTGACGTTGAACGCGCGCCCGACCTCGTCGAGCGTTCGCGGCTGCTCGCCGTCGAGGCCGTAGCGCAGCTCCAGCACGCGCCGCTCGCGATGCGAGAGCGTGCCGAGGATCTTCCGCAGCAGCTCCTTGCGCAGCATCGTGTCGGCCGCCTCGTCGGGCAGCGGCGCGTTCTCGTCCGTGAGGAAGTGCCCGAGCTCCGAGTCGTCCTCGTCCCCGACCGGCTTCTCGAGCGAGACCGGGGACTGGGAGCTGCGCATGATCTGCTCGACCTCCTGCACGGGCAGGTCGAGGTCGAGAGCGATCTCCTCGGGCACCGGCTCGCGGCGGAGCTCCGCGCGCAGCTTCCGCTCCGAGCGGACGATCTTGTTCAGCTTCTCGACCACGTGGACGGGCATGCGAATCGTGCGCGCCTTGTCGGCGAGCGCCCGTGCGACCGCCTGCCGGATCCACCAGGTCGCATACGTGGAGAACTTGAAGCCCTTGCGGTGGTCGAACTTCTCCGCCGCGCGCACCAGCCCGATCGTCCCTTCCTGGATCAGGTCGAGGAAGGGCAGCCCCTGGTTGCGGTAGCGCTTCGCGATCGAGACGACGAGGCGCAGGTTGGCCTCCACCATCTCCTGCTTCGCCCGCTGGTCGCCGCGCTCGATCCGCTTCGCGAGCTCGACCTCCTGCGCGGCGGTGAGCAGGTCGACCTTGCCGATGTCCTTGAGGAAGAGCTGGAGGGAGTCGGTCGAGACCTCGCGCGCCTCCTCGGCGATCCGCTCGTCGTCCTTCTCGGCTGCGGCCTCCCCGCCGCCGATCACCTCGACGTGCAGTTCCTCGAGCGCCCGGTAGACATCGTCCATCTGCGCCGGCCCGAGGTCGAGCGCGTCGAGCGCGAGGGCGATCTCGTCGGCGCTGACGCTTCCGGCGGCCTGCGCCGACTCGAGCAGCCTGCGCGCCTCGTCCGTCTCGAGGACGTCGGCCGGCTGCGGCCCGTCCTCCCGCTCATCTGCCAATCTCATACCCCTCCCCAGAAGATGCCGCACGATGCCACGCGCTGCCGGGGGGGCGCCATAGGCCGTTCGGCTCATATTTTCTTTACGAAGGCCTACTTCGACGGGAGCTCGGCGAGCAGCTTCTTCGCCGTCGCCGCGTAGACCGAGTGCGGCGCGTCCGCGACCGCGAGCCGTAGCTGCACCGCCGCCTTCTTCACGTCGTCCGTCCAGAGGAGGAGGAGGCCGAGATGGAAGCGGACGACCGCCGACGTCGGGAAGGTGCCGGTGAGCGGGCCGAGGCGGCCGAACGCCTTCACCGGATTCGCCTTGGTGAACGCGCCGACGGCGGCGGCGGTGCGAGCGAGCGGGGCGTTCGGCGCCAGCTTCGCAGCCGCCTCGAACTGCCGCTCCGCCGACAGCCTGCGCTTGAGGTTGTTCCAGAGGAACGAGCCGTAGAGGAGCTTCGCGCGCGCGTCGGGCCTGGCGGCGGCCCGCGCGAGCGCTGCGAGCTCTGCCGCGGCGGGAAGCTTTCGAATCGCCGGCGGCGGCTGGAAGTCGAGCACGAGGTAGGGCAGCCCGGGAGCATCGCCGGGGTGGAGCGCCGTTTCGGCGTCCACGCCGTACGGCGAGTTCGGGAACCTGGCCGCGACCTTCTGCCACGCGGCGACGGCGTCCGCGTCGCGGCCGGCCTGGTAGTCGGCCAGGCCGAGGTTGAGAAGCGCGGCCGGGTCGTTCGGGCGGGTCGCGACGAGCCTCTTCACCACCGGCAGGCTCGACGGCCCGCGCCAGCTCGCGAAGAGCGTCCCGAGCTGCGCGTCGAACGACCGGTAGCGGCGGAAGATCGCCGCCGCCCGAGCGGGCTCGCCGTGGTCGAGCAGCGTCTCCCCCCGGGCGACCGCGCGAGCCTCGGCGCTCGGCCGCAGGCCGAACTCGAGCTGGAGCAGCGGCGTCCCCGGGCGCGGCGTGGTCAGCGCGCCGGGAATGCTCGTCGTCTGGCCGCGCATCTCGAGGCGCGTCACGCCGACCACCGCCGCAGCCGCCGCAGCCGCGCAGACGGCGACCACCACCGCGATCCGGCGGCTGCGGCGCTCCGCAAGGGTCGATGCCTCGCTCGCCACGCCACGAGCGTAGCCGGGAAGCCCGCCGCTATATTCTGGATAGCGATGCCGAGCTACCGCGAGCTGCTCCAGCAGGTCCGCTCCGAGATCGAGGAGGTCGACGTCGTGCGCGCCCACGATCTCCTCGCCGACGGCGAGCGTCCGCTCGTCGTCGACGTCCGGGAGCTCGACGAGTGGAGCGAGGGCCGGATCCCCGGCGCGATCCACATCCCCCGCGGCTACCTCGAGTCGCGCATCGAGCAGGCCGCGCCCGACCGCGTCCGGCCGATCATCCTCTACTGCGCGGGCGGCAACCGCTCGGCCTTCGCAGCGAAGTCGCTCGAGGAGCTCGGCTACGAGAACGTCGTCTCGCTCGCCGGCGGTTACACCGACTGGAAGCGCAGCGGCTTCGCGACGGAGCTGCCGCGCTCGCTCGACGCCGCGAAGCGCGCCCGCTACAGCCGGCACCTGCTCATCCCCGAGGTCGGCGAGGAAGGCCAGCTCAGGCTGCTCGACTCGCGTGTGCTCCTGATCGGCGCGGGCGGCCTCGGCTCGCCGGCCGCGCTCTACCTCGCCGCAGCCGGCGTCGGCCGGATCGGGATCGTCGACGACGACCGCGTCGACGAGTCGAACCTCCAGCGCCAGGTGGCGCACTCGACGGCGCGGCTGGGCGAATGGAAGGCGGAGTCGGCGAAGCGGACGATCGAGGAGCTGAACCCCGACGTCGAGGTCGTCCCCTACCTCGAGCGCCTCACCGCCGAGAACGTGGAGCGGATCCTCGGCGACGGCTGGGACGTGATCGTCGACGGCGCCGACAACTTCCCCACGCGCTACCTCGTGAACGACGCCGCTGTCTGGCACGACATCCCGCTCGTGCACGGCTCGATCTATCGCTTCGAGGGCCAGGCCACCGTCTTCAAGCCGCGCTCAAGGGCTGGAAGCGTGGCCGGCGGA
>JAVKST010000033.1:0-22771 GCA_039583515.1 Gaiellaceae bacterium | reverse complement strand
GTGGCGAGCGGCTCGTGCTCGGCGAGCTGGGCGAGCAGCGCCCGGTCGCGCTCGGTCAGCGCCGGGAGCGGCGGCCGTTCAGGCCGCCGCACGCGGCTCATCCTCGTCCTGATTCACCTCATCCTTGTCGGACTTCTCCGACCCGCCGGATTCCGCGCTGTCATGCCGACCCGGGCGGCTGTGGGGTCCTCCTTCCGGTGGAGGAGCGGAGGGAGGACCGGACGGAGGACCGGCGTCCGGAGCGGCGCTACCGCCGCCGTCGCCCGGATCGGGCCGCCCGTACCGTGCTCTGATCGCGACCTCGACCTCCGCCACCGTGAGAGCGCGGGCGTGCACGGCGGCCCGGATCCGCGCTGCCGGATTCGCCTTTCTGACGAGCGACAGCGGGAACGCGACCGCGGTGGCGGCAGGGAGCTGGCGGCCGTCGTGCGAGACCCTGCAGGCGAGCCGATAGCGGCCGAGCCGGCGCAGATCGTCCTCGTCGAGCCGAGGCAGGAAGTGGGCCTCCATCCGATGCGCGTCCTGCGGAGGCAGGGAAAAGCAGAGCTTCGTCTGCGTGTTCGCGTGCACCGCCTCGGCGAGGTCGGAATCGGCGAGCTGGCCCAGATGCTGGTGCGCGAGCACGAAGCCGAGCCGGTACCCGCGCGCCTCCGCCAGCGCCTGCGCGAGCCCTTGCGGAAGACGGCAGAAGCGATGCGCCTCGTCGACCAGACAGAGGAACGGCGGCCGAGCCGGGTCGGGGCCGAGCCGCTGGGCCGCCTGCCAGAGCCGGTGAACGATCACCGAGCCAACGAGATCGGCGGCGTCGCCGAGCGTCCGCTCGGGCAGCGCGACGAGAAGCAGCTTCCCCTCGGCGACGATCCGCTCGAAGTCGGGCGCCCCCTCCTGGCAGAGAACGTTGCGCAGCGCCCGCCGCCCGAGAAACGCCCGCAGCTTGTTCGCCAGGGGTGCGAGCGCCTGCTCGCGCTGGCTGTCCGATGAGGCCCGCCACTGCCGCCAGAAATGCGCCAGCGCCACCGGATCGGAAACCGGGCGGCGTGCCTTCTCGGCCGGGTCGGTCAGCAGTGAGAGCACATCCGCCAGCGTCGGCATCGGCAGCTGCGGATCGCGGTTCGCGAGCAAGGTCGCGAGCGCGGAACGGAGGATGTCCTCGGAGCGCGGTCCCCAGAAACGGCCGAACAGCCGTGCGAAGATCGCGACGAGGGCGTGAGCGTGCAGGTCCTCATCGCCGGGTGCACAGGCGAGCAGGTTGAGCGCGGGCGGGTGCAGCTCGTCCCCGAAGTCGAGCAGCACGACGTCGTCTGCTCGCTTCGCCGGGATTCGCTTAAGGATCTCACCGACGGCGTCGCCTTTCGGCTCGAGGTATGCGCCGCCGAGGCCGAGCCGCGCCGCCTCGAGATAGAGGTTGCAGAGCTCCGTCGTCTTGCCGCGCCCGGTCGGGCCGAGCACGTGAACGTGCTGCAGCAGAGCCTCGGGCTCGATCCGTAGCTCGCGACTCGACCAGCCGTCTTCGGCCAGCCCGAGCAGCACGCCGCCGCTCGGTGCATCGGCGACCGGCGCGACCGAACGAGCCGGCGCCTCCGGCAACGCAAGCGGTGCCTCGGCCGCCTGCTCCGGGAGCGGCAGCATCGCCGCCGCCTCCGAAGCGGTCACGATCAGCGGCGGACGCGGCGAAGGCATCCGGAGCTGGAAGCGTCGCGCGAGAGAGAACTCGCGACCGGGCCGCAATTCGCCGAGCGCGCGGAACTGCGCGAAGCTCGCCGACAAACCTGAGAGCCGTTCGCGTGCCCACCGTCGCTTCACCGCTGCAGTCTGCAGCCGCAGCGTGAGCGCGAGGGCGGGCTCGCTCGCCTTCTGGCCGATCGCATTCGCCTGCTCGATGTCCCACTGATTCGGCTGGTACATCGGCGGACTCGGCCGCGTCGCCGTCGCAGTCGGGACGACCGGACCGGGCGTGACGATGTCGAGCAGGTCGCTCGCGACGCCTCGAACGACTCCAGCGAGCGAAGCGCCGAACCCGCTGCGCCGCCCGGTACGCAGCGTCCATGCCTCCTTGCGCGCCCGCGTACGCGCTCGCCGCGGAAGCGGCGAGAAGCTGAGCTGCACGGCTGCGGCCTCGCCGGCCTCGTGACTCTGCAACGCCGCGAGCACCTGTGCCGCGGGGTCGATGCGGTGCTGAGCCTGCAACGGCAGCCAGCGCGAACCGGTCGGCCGCAACGAACAGCGAGCCCAGCGGCGAGTTCCCGCATCGCCGCCGGCTGCGGGCAGCGGCTCGAAACCGACCCCGTGGATCGCCGCCTTCAGCGCGCCGACCACCTGCGGAGCGAAGACGCTTGCGCAGCAAAGTTCAGCCTCGAACCGGTTACCGACGGAGGTAATCGTGAACGTCACGAGGAGGGAACGCCGAGTCGCGGCCGCAGCAGCGACGACAGCGTGCGGAAGAACCCGTTCAGTCCCTCCCGCTCGAACTGTTCCGGGAGCAGGATCCGCAGACGAATCGCACGCATCGCGGCGCGGTGACGAAGCACGGCCCGCAGCCCGCGGATCGCCGCGACGAACACGAGCAGGACCGCGAGCGCGAGCACACCGAGCTCGAGGTAGTGGACGAGTGATGAGAGGAGCTGGCCGGGACGGAGCTGGCTCAGATGCCGCGTGCTGTGGTTGAGCCGTTCGATGAGCCGCAGCCACCAGGGTGACTGCGATCCGTGGCGGGGGCTTGAGTGGTGATGGTGCGCTGCCCCCGCGAGCGCATGGTGTGCGATCAGATGCCTTCTAATGCTGTACCTCCTTGATCGAGTGGTTGAAGCTGAGGCGGAACCGGCAGTGGCCGCACCTCTCCGGCGGCCGGCCCCGGTCGTGTTCGGGAGTGGGTTTCTGCGCCTCAGTTGCATACGCACCTGAGGTAGGTCGCTTTCTGCGCGAATCGGGGTCCACCCGCAGGTAAGGAATTTCTGCCTGCTCATTGAGGAAAATTAGGAGGCGCCGCTCGGCCTTCTGGCGCCGGACCTTGATCGCGTTGTAGGTGACGCCGAGCCGGTTCGCGATCTCGTGGAGCGAGACGTCCTCGATCTCAGTCTCAGCGATCAGGGCGGCCTCGCCGGCAGTGATCGCGCCGGCCCCCACGGCCCGTGCGAGCACCTCGTCGACGTCGGTGGGCACGTCGCCGGGCGCGGGCGGCTCGAGCGGCTCGTCCATGGGGATGTCCTTCAGGAACCGTCGCGCCCGCCCCAGCTCGCCGTAAGCAACATGCACCGTGTCGAGGAGCAGGTTGATGGCGATCTTCCGCGGGCGGCGTTCCAACGGGTAGGTCTGAATCCGCTCCAGCAACTCGACGAACAGCACCTGCCAGAGCTCACCACGCTCGAGCGACGGTTGCTCGTGCTCCCGGCCGCGACGAGGACGCAGGAGCTGTCCGGCCCTCGCCTTCAGCCCCGGCAGCAGCGCCTGCAGGATGAATCGCGACGCGAGCGGTTCGGCGCGCGCAAGACGGAGCAGCGCTCCAAGCGCCTGATCCTGGACCTCGGCCGGAGCGTCCTCGCTCCAGAGGAACGCGAGCAACCGCTCCGGCCCATCGAACGCCGCGAGCGCCGGCTCTGTCTCCTTCCATCGCCGATACGCGACCGCGAGCGACCCGCGGACGAGCGTACGCCACTCACGCTCCAGCGCGACGAGCGGCACGTCGTCCATGCGGAGGTTCTTCCCGTTGGCGGAGGGTCGAAGCGGGCCGCGTGGCAGGCGCACTTCAAGCGATCGCATCGAGAAGCCGATGTCGCGGGTGTGATCGAGGCAATCCGTCGTGAGCGTGCCGGTCGCTCTGCCGAACGGCAGTACAAGCGTCTGGCCCGCTCATGGCGGCAGCGGATGTTTGGTCGTCGGTTCGCCTTCTACTTCTGGACGATCTACTGCCTCGCGCTCATCCTGGTCACCACCCAGCATCCCGGTGCGCGGGCGTCTCTCTTTGCCGGCTTCGCCTTCGGGGCTGTGCTGGCCTCGTGGGTGCTCATGCCTGATGCGCTCATGCCTGCGCATATCTCGAGTTGGCAGCGCGGCTCGTGGGGCGAGCAGATGACGCAGAGCGAGCTGAAGCGTCTGAAGCGCGAGGGCTGGACGATCCGGCACGACGTCTGCTGGGGCGAGCGCGGAAACCATGACCACGTGGTCTCGGCCGGCGCAGCCTTCGTCCTCAACTCGAAGAACGTCAAGGACAGCCGCGTCAGCGTCGAGGGAGACGCGCTGCGCGTAACCCACCTCGATGGCGACGACGGCTACCTCGCCGATCGCTGGCTTCCGACGATCGAGGGAGAAGCCCGCTCACTGAAGCGTGAGCTTGAGCGCCGGCTCGATTTCCCCGTCCACGTGTATCCGGTGGTCGTCATCTGGGGGCAGTTCGAGGCCGAGCAGCAATATGTCGGCGACGTCTCGATCGTTCGAGGCGACAAGCTCGTTGACTGGTTGCGATCACGCCCGGTGGACCTACCGTCCCCGGAGAAGCGCGCGGCGGTTACGCGTGCGGTCCGCGAGTTACCGCGGGCGTAGCTCCCGCAGTTCAACCTCAGCGCGAGGTCATGCGTCCGCTCGCGCTTGCGGCATCGCTGCTCGTCCACTACGAGAGGCGCTCTGGGAGGTCCTCGAGCCGAACGATCTTGTTGGGTTCGTCGAGGAACCAGACGTGCGTGCCCCACGCGAGCGACGAGACGAGGCGACGAAACGGTTGCGCTGTCCTTCCGACGAAGGCGGTGACGTAACGACACCGATCTGGCGGGATGCCCTGCTCTTGCGCCCAGCCGTTCAGTGCGGCCTTCCGTCCCTCGTCGATCGCGCCGTCTGTGAAGACCGCTTCGATGAACCAGAACAGTCCGGGGCCGGCGTCGAAGAGGAGCGCGTCCGGCAGGAGGCGGGATAGATCGGGTTCGATTCCGAGGTCGCGCAGCAGCTTTGCGTCGATGACGTCGAGGTGTTGCCGGCTCTCGCTGATGAACAGGATGGCTGGCTGTTTGAGCAGGCGCGGCGCTAACTCTTCCACGACGCCCTTGAGGATGAGGGAGCTGCCTCCTGGTGCGAGCGTTCGAACGAGGCCACCGGGCAACGTGACGGTGACCTGTTCGCCCGGTCCGGCGAGTTGCCGTGCGAGGGCTATCCGTGCGCGTCCGATGGTGCCGAGGTGGTCGTCTTGCCAGTCGTCGATCCGCTCGTTGAGTTCGTCGCTGCGAAGGTCGGGATCGAAGAGCGCCGCGAAGTCCGATGCGAGCGACCACTGAGGCTTCGCAGACGTTGTCGGCACGGTGTCATCGCGGAGGATCGCTCCGAGCTGGTGCCACGAACGGAACGTTTCGTCGCGTAGAGGCTCGCGTGTGTTGTCTGCGTACCAGGGGCGGTGCGTGATTCCCCATCCGCTCAGGAGCTCTGCGAGCTGGCGCTTTCCGCGAAGCGCCGCCTCGTACCACTGGCGCCGCTCCTTTGTGCTTGTCCGCTTCGCGGCCTCGTCGCACATCCACAGCACCATGCTCGGTCGAAGTTGAGACTCGCCTGCGACGGCGTCGACGTAGAGACAGACGAATACCGCTGACGCGGCTAGCTGGTTCGTGAGACGTCCGCGCTGCGGCAGTGCCTCCGGGAAGATGAGGCCGAGCCGCTCTTGGCAGAGGGCTCGGTTAGGAGGCGGCATCGGCGTAGTACGAGGCGACGGCCGTCGTCAGCTCATCGCGCGCGAGGCGTGCCCATTCGCGGAGGACTTGAGGCGGCGGAAGCGGCAGCGCCTCGAGTTCGTATGCGGAGACTGCCACCGTGCCTGTCAAGCAGCGGTAGAGGCGATCGAGCGTCGGCGTGTGGAGTAGCTGTTCGAGAAGTTCCGCTGTGAGCGCGCTCTCGGGATCGGAACAGCGCAGAACGTTCACGTGATTCTCGACGACCACTGCACCACTCCAGTCGTCGACGAGCGTCTCGGTCTCGAGCCGCGCAGCAATCAAACGACGAGGCTGCTCGGGCGCGGTCGTTCGCTGAACGAGGATCGCCGGCGCGCTCAGCTTCATGAACTCGTCCTGCGGGCGGAGCGCGATCCAGCGCTGGTGATCGCGCGCCGAATCACGGGCCACAACACCGGCGTCGATGTCCGCCGCCCATAGGATCGGAAGCCGTCCCTTACGGAACGATGCGTGTATCTGAGGCTTGTGTCGGTTCCACACCAACGGGCCGGTGCTCGCCTTCCAGCCGTAGTCGCTGAGCCGTGCCCTCAGGCCTCGGGCGACTCTGACGAGACGGCGGTCGTCTGGGTGCCGGGGGAGGAGCCACGGGAGAGTTCCCGTCGGGGGGCGCGGCGCTCGTGGAAGTTTCGTCAACTTGACGGAGCCGTTCACCGAAAGGTGCGAGCAAGCGACCGCTGCGGGACGGCCGTTCTTGCGGAAGATCGCGAGGCATGTCTCTTGAAGTACGCCTCCGACGAAAACTCCAGCCCGTTCGTCAACGAACGTCAGGCGCTCGAGAGGAGCTTCGCGCGCGATGAAATCTCGAAGCCGCTGGTAGTACGCGCCGCCCAGAAAGCTCGTGGGAATGATCGCGGCGACGAGGCCGCCGGGTGCGACGCGTGCAATAGCTGCGTGGAGGAATAGCCCGTACCGGTTCGCGTGGCCGTAAAGGCTTTCCTGCCAGCGGGCGCGGTCTCTCGGTGTGAGGCGGACGCGCCCGTAGGGCGGGTTCATCACGATGACGCGCGGGTGATCGTTGGTGGCGGCGAGGCCGTCATCGACACGCAGCAACTGCGGAAGATGTCCTCGCCGTTCCTCGGGCAGGCGCGCCCAGAGCGGAAGTAGCTCTGCTGCGAGGATTGCGTTGCCAAGCCAGACTCCGACCTCGTCGGTGTCCGTGCCGCTGATCTCCTCGCCGACCGTGGTCAAAGTCAGGGCCGGGTTTGCGGACTCCCGAACGAGACCCAGGAGCGGCGGGAGCAGAAGAGCGCCGGCCCCACAAGCCGGATCCACCACGAGGCCTGGTTCGTGATTGCACTTCCTGACCTCATCCCAAAGCACGCTTGCGAGCAGATCAGGCGTGTAGTGCCGTCCCTCGCGGAGTCGCGTCGCTGGGTCTAGAACAGAGACGTAGGCTTCGCCTAGCCGCGTCGGAGACGCGTGCTCGAGCGCTTGGGTCGTGGGGCCGGCTATAGAGATCGGCGGGTCGGGAAGCGCTCGTTTCCAATCACGCCACCCGGGCGGAAGGCCGACGGCAGCGGCTCTTTCGGCCCACCAGTCGGGAACAGCTCCGACCACGTCCGTGATGGCCGCCGGCTCTTCGCGGACCGCGCTGCGCTTCGCTAGTGCCTCCACGGCAGCGAGTCTAGGCTCGCCCTAGGACGGCCCCTCGGCGCTTGGCAGACGCGCTCGTGAATCTCTTGTCGAGGGGGATAGCGATGTCTCCGGCATCGCTCGTTCCGCCCGATGCGTCACACTCGGCGCGTGGCACCAACGGACCCTCGGCGCCGGACGAACATCGATGCCGTTGTCGTGCGATGGCGCGACTCGTGCCTTATCGACGACGGATCGTTGTTCGAGGAGGGACAACACATCTGGACCGCGGAGAACTTGGCGGCGCTTTACCACAACATCGTCGAGGCGCCGCTCACCGACAACCGCACCTTCATCGAGAAGCTCGAAGAACAAACGCAAGGAAATGCCGCACTGATCTCGCTCGCTGCGGAGCTCTACGCCGTCTATTACCTCTTCGCCTGGAAGGGCGCGGTCAGCCCTCGTCGCAAACGCGAGAACGTCAACAAAGTGCTCGGCTGGGCCGGTCGTGAGCTTCCGCAAGACAGCGATGTTTGGCGCGCGCTCGGAGATGATGGCATCGGCCATCCCGGGCAGAACTTTCTGCTACGGCCGGACGTGCAGTTCGGCTTCCTGCTCGATTTCGCGCGACGGTTGAAGGCTGAGCCAGAGTCGGAGCGCGCAGCGACTCTGGACGATCCATGGCGCCTCCGCGACTCTCTCGATGCCGGAGGAGACGACACCGCCACGGCAATGCGCCACATCGTGGTGCACCTGCTTCAGTCGGACTTCTTCGAGCGGATCGCGAGCGGCGAACACAAGCAGAGCATCGCTCGGACGTACGCCGGCTTGCTGCCTGACGACGTGAGCGAAGATGTCGACGAGCAGCTGCTCGAAATTCGGCGGCGGCTGGCGGAACTCCTCGACCGCGATGCGAACGACGTTGACTTCTACGAAGCGCCCCTTGCTGGAACGTGGGGAAGTGGAAGGAGTGAGGCGACAGATCCTGTAGACGCCTTGGAGCTGAAGAAACAGCTCGTGCTCTTCGGCCCGCCCGGGACGAGCAAGACCTACGAAGCAAAGCAACTCGCTGGCCAGATCATCCGCCGGCAAGCGCTCAAGAGCTGGGGACCGGTGATGTATTTCCGCAACCTCGAGCGCGTTGAGCAGCTGCTCACAGCGCACGTTCACCGGCTTCAGCTTCATCCCGCCTACTCGTACGAGGAGTTCATCCGCGGCCTGCGGCTACGCGACGGCTCGGTCTCTTACGAGAACGGATATCTCCTTCGCTTGATCGGTGAGATCGATGGTGAGGAGCTGCGCGAGGATGAGCCTCCGCTTCCCTGGGTCTTGATCCTTGACGAGCTGAATCGTGCTGATCTAAGTCGCGTTTTCGGCGAGGCGTTCTCTGTGCTCGAGGACCGAAACAGCGACGTCGAACTTGCTGGCGTCGAGCCGGGTGAGGCTCCAGCGCTCATACGGCTACCCGAACGGCTTTACCTGATCGGGACGATGAACCTCATTGACCAATCCCTCGAGCAAATTGACTTCGCGCTTCGCCGACGCTTCCTCTGGCGACGGCTCAGCTTCGATCCCCAGCGGCTCGGCGATGTACTGCCCGAGCTGTGGCAGAAGACTCTGCTCGCCGCCAGATACGACTGGGACCGGATCAGCCCCGAAGCCGAGCGCTTCGTAGAGCGTGCTCAGACTTTGAATGAACAGATTGCGGCTTCCGCGCTGCTCGGGCGCGACTACGAGATCGGCCACACGTACTTCTTCGACATCGTGCCGCTCCTTGCACGTGCGGAATACATGAACCGCCGCAACCGCGCGAGCAGGTTCTTCTGGACAGCCCGAGGCGAGCCGCGGCCTGCGCTCACGGATCTCTGGCAGATGTCACTCGAACCGTTGCTGGACCAATATCTCCAAGGAGTCGACGCTGAGTCGCGCCAAGCGGAACTCCAACGCCTCGGCACCGTCTTTCTCCGCGGAGAGAGCTGATGCCACTCGAGGCCCTCGATCTGTGGCCAATCGAGGGAGAGCTCACCGGGGAGGACCAGGAGCTTCTCGAGCGAGTGGCCGCCTTTGATCCGACCGCCTATCGCATCGGCGTCGAGGACGAGCGGATCGAAGACGAACTCCCCGCGATCGTCGAGCGCGGCAGAGATGGACGCTGGTGGGCGGGCCGCTACATCGGCTCGATCACTATCGACGGTCGCACACTCCTCATCCGGCCACGCCTTGGCATCGGAGTTGTTGAGGCGTGGCTCGACCAAGCCTTCGGCCTCGTCGCGCCGCCGACAACTGCACGGCATACCGAGAGCGAAGCCTTCATGGTGCGCCTCCTTGCGCGGCTCTGGTGCCGCAGCCTCGACACGGCAACCAGACACGGCCTTCCCCTCCTGCGACTTCCTCAGCCTCACGAGGGACTTTTCGTCCGTGGGCAGCTCGACGTTCGCCGAACGATCGCTCTCGTCGGTCAAGGCCGCGAGACGATTGCCTCGACGACCTACGATCGATCGCTCGCGCATCCCATAACCCGGGCGATCGTCTGCGCGGAGCGTGCTCTCGCTGACCGTTTGGCCTCAGGCGCTGAATGGCGGACGGGGCGCGTGAAGCAGGTCCTCCCACCGATGCGAGCCAGTGTTGGGTCACGCCCGAGGCTTCCGCCGATGATCGAGCTGCGACGGATGCGCTACACGCCGATCACCCTGCCGTTCAAGCGCGCCGCCCTTCTCTCACATCGAATTGCATCGCATCTCGGATACAGCGTGACCGACGAGGAAGGCACAGCCGAGGGCCTCCTCGTCGATGTAGCTGAGCTTTGGGAACTATTCGTCCTGAACTGCACCCGCCAGGCTGTTCCCGCCCTACGGATCGAGCATGGTTCAGCCAGTCGGAGACGCGACTACCTGCTTCGGAGCTCGGACGAATCGCGCGGGATGGGTCGCCTCAAGCCGGACGTCCTCGTGCTCGATCGCGACCTGCCCCTCGCGGTCATCGACGCGAAGTACAAACGCGTACATAACTCGCGCGAACGGCCCGCTGGCGTTGATCAGGCCGACCTCTACCAGCTTGTCGCCTACGCGACGCGTTTCAAGCCGTCAACGATCTCCGCGCTCGCATACCCAGAAGCAAGGACCGACGAGTCAAGACCGAGCACTGCCGTAGACCTGAGCCCCTGGCGCGATGACGAGCGCGCCTACGCCTTCATCACGCTCCCGGTGACCGCGCCGGAGTGCCGCCAATCCCTCGAAGCGTTCCTGGCCGACGCTAACGCCGCCGCCTGACCCGCTCGTGCCACCACGTCGCTAGCTCGTCAAGCACCGGCTCCACTCGATCTGAGCGCTCGTAGGGCCCCGGCATCACGAACACCTGGCCCTGGGCAACGGTCTTGCCGACGAAGCCGCAGCCGGCGAACGGTCCGAAGATGACGGTCGCGGTCTTCTTGAACGTAAACAACACGACTTGTGGCCGCACCGCGTCGAGCTTCGAGATCAGCATCGACTTGCCGTAGTCGAGTTCGTTCATCGGGATCTCGGACGCGTTGGCCGTCGGGCGCTTCACGATGTCGGTGAAGCCGATCCCGGCGTCGAATGCGATGTCGTCCTCCCAGGCGCCGTGGATGTCAGGTACAAGACCGGCGCGCCGCAGGCGGCCGAAGAACGCCTGCCCGAGTCGACCCTGGTAATAGTGGCCGGCGGCGACGCTGACCGGCGCCGGATTGATCCCGACGACTACAGCCCGCAGGCCAGGGCGGAGGAGGTCCGCGAGCGTCTCAATCTCGGCGCCTCGCCACTCCTCGATCATTCGATGGGACATCTCGGCGCGGATCCTCGCAATCTTCGAGCCGCGTGGGATGACCGTCTGCACCGCGTGCGACAATTAGGGGTTCCGATGCTGCTTCAGAAGCGGATTCACGACTGGTCGAAGGCGCTCCCCGCCTGGCAGAGCGACCTGCTTCGGCGCCTCGCCGCCGGTCCGCTGACCGACGCAGATCGTGGTGAGGTGCGGGCGATCCTCACGGGAGCTCCCGGCGCGCCGGCGCCGGTGCCGCTCCAGCTCCAGGATCTGCCGGTCGACGAGGGCGAGCACGGCCGGGTCGAGCTGCGCAGCATCGGCGACCTCCGCAACATCAACTGCCTCGCCGAGAGCCAGACCTTGCGCCTGCAGGCGGGGTTGAACGTGGTGTTCGGTCCGAACGCGTCCGGCAAGACCGGTCACGGTCGGCTGCTGCGCGGGGTCTGCCGCGCCGCCGAACGGGAGCAGGTGCTGCCGAACGTGTTCGAGCCGACGAAGGCAGGGCAGGCGCAGACGGCGACGATCGGCATCGCCATCGATGGCGTCGAGCAGACGGTCGGCGTCGACCTCGCGCAACAGCCGAACCGCGTCTTGTCGGCAATCTCGGTGTTCGACGCCTCCTGCGCGCGGATCTTCGTGAGCCGCCCGAACGTCGTCGACTACGTCCCGCGCTCGCCAGCGTCGGTCCGAAGACCGATTTCGCTGTGCTCGAGCAGCTCGCAGAGCTGAGCGAAGCCGAGGCGAAGGAGTTCGAGCAGCTCGAGACGGCCGCCGCCGCGATCCGCGCCGACAAGAGCGGCGAGCTCGAGAAGGCGGCCCGCTCCCGTGCCACCGGAGCGAACGCGGCGGTCACCGCGATCCGCGAGGCCGCCGGCCACGTCGACGACTCCGTTCTCACGCGGATCACGGAGATCCGGCAGCAGCTCGATGCTGTCGCAACCGCGGAGGGCAAGCTCGTCGAGAAGGCGTTCGCGGGTAGCCGCTTTCCCGCTGCCGGCACCGAGCCGTGGCGCGAGATGTGGACGGCGATCGTGCGCTATGTCGAGGCCGGCGGTGAAACCTTCCCGAGCGCCGAGCCGGGCGCCGTCTGCCCCACCTGCGAGCAGGAACTCAGCCCGGAAGCGGCGACGCGACTCGCGAACGCACAGCAGTTCGTGAGCAGCGAACTTCGGCAGCGCGCCGTCGCGCTCGACGAGGAGCTGCGGAAGCTGCTCGCGCCGATCCCCGACACGGATGCACTGAAGACGCGCGTGACGAGCGAGCTCCGCGACGCCTCCGAGGAGATCATCGCGGTCGGCGCAGCGGCAGTCTCGGCGATCGCATTTCGCGCAGATCGCGCGCGTGCCCTCGCGGCGATGGGGCAGGTGGACGAGGATCTCGCGCCGGTCCTGAACGTCGCGCCGATCGAGGCGTACGCCACCTCGCAGAAGGACGCCGCGGACGCGCAGGCAGCGCTCCGCGACACCGACAAGCAGCAGGAGGTGCTGCGCAAGCTCGCCGAGCTGCAGGCCCGACGTACGCTGCACGAGCACCTGCCCGTGCTGAAGCAGCGGGTCGAGACTCTGAAGCAGATCGGGGTGCTCGGCGCCGCGGCCGGGAAGCTCGGAACGCAGCCGATCAGCGTGCAGCTGCGGAAGCTGCAGGAGGCAGAGATCACGGAGCGGCTGCGCACGGCGATCCAGGAGGAGCTGAAGCACACGACGCTCGCCGCAAAGGTCGAGGTCGTCGGCCATGCGAGCAAGGGGGAGACGAAGATCCAGCTCAAGCTCGCGAAGGGCTGCAAGGAGAAGGTCGAGAGTGTGCTCAGCAGTGGGCAGCAGGCGGCGCTCGGCACCGCGTTCTTCCTCGCCGAGCTCGCCGTCAGTGCGAGCGAGAGCGCGATCGTGCTCGAGGACCCCGTGTCCTCGTTGGATCATGACCACCGCGACTACCTGGCCCGCCGCCTCGTCGAAGAGGCGAAGAAGCGCCAGGTTGTGATCTACACGCACGACCTCACGTTCCTCATCTACCTGCAGGACGCCGCCGTCCAGGCGGACGTGGAGCTGCATGGACACACGCTCGAGTCCTCGCTCGACGAGGCCGGCATCGTCCGCGAGGGGCTGCCGACAAAGCTGATGTCGCCCGCCGACCGGCGCAAGGAGCTCCGCCGCCGGCTCAAGCACGAGCTGAAGACTCTGTTCAAGGGCAAGAAGCCCGATTACGAGCGCGAGGCCGACCTGTGGGTCGCCGACCTCCGCAAGGGATACGACCAGCTGATCGAGGACTACGTGTTGGCAGGCACGGTGCGCAGATACAACCCCCACGTCCGCGTCCGGCACCTGTTCATGATCACGTGGACGCTGGAGATCGCGGAGCGGGTCGAGGCGGCGATGAAGCAGGCGTCGCCGAAGTCGCACCACGAGGCGCCCGAGCTGTACCCGCGCGCCTACACGCCGGACGAGCTCGAGTCGATGCTCATCGAGTTCGAGGAAATCTGCGACCTGACGAAGCCGAAGAAGATCAAGGACGGCAAAGGCGACGTGAACGAGGAGTCAGGGCAGGCGACCATCGAGGACGAGCTCGTGGCCAAGGTCGCCTCGATGCCGCAGGCGTCGTAACGAGCACGTCCAGCTGATGGCGGTCGTTTGGGACGACACTGAGGTCCTGCGCGTGATCGATGAATCGCGGCGCAACAACACCGGCGTAGCTGGAAGCGGCATGTCGCTCATGGAGGAGATCGCCCGGCGGAACGCGTACCAGCTTGATCACCGAGTTGACTACGGCAGCTTCGTGAGGGAGCTACTGCTGGCGCGCGACGCCGGCCTCATTACCTACAGGGAGATCTGGTGGGGCGACATGGCTCCTGACCCGCATGACCCGAACATGTACCTGCAGCGCATTCAGGATCTCGACATCACGATCGCGGGCCGCGATCGAGCCGAGGGCCGTGAGTTCCGCCGCCCGCCGCCTGATCCGGCCGAGGACGACGGCCGCATGATCCGGTCATCGACGCTCGAGGACGTGGCGCGGGTGATCGGTGACGCCTACACCGGCACGCAGCTCGGGCGCTTCTTCGAGGAGTCCGGCGTCCCGCACGAGTGGATTCCGCCGTTCGGCGACGGCACCAAGTGGGTTTATGTGCGTGAGCTGCTTGTGGCGCTCGCGGAGGGCGGCACTGCGCAGCGCCGTGTGGTTAGGCGGTTCCTTGGTGCCTGGCTCGACAACCGGCTGCACAGCGGCCCGGACGCTGAGACGCGCGACCGGCTGGCCCGTGACTTCGCTCGCCAGGGTTGGTTCGTTCGCGAAGGTCGGCTCGTCTCTGGTGATCCGGTTTTTCCGACGCCGCAAGCGGCAGCGGCAGTCGCGCGGCCCGCCCGTCTCGATGCGCTCCACCCGCAGGTCGTCGAGGTATCGCGTGCCCTATTCGAGGACGAGCATCGCTCCGCGGCGATACTGCAGGCGTTCATCGCAGTGAAGGATCGGGTGAAGGATCTGTCAGGCCGCAGCGACCTCGACGGCGTCGACCTGATGGCGCAGATATTCAGGCCAGAGGCACCCGTCCTGGTGCTCGCCGATCTGTCTACGGAGACGGGCCGGAATGTCCAGGCCGGCTACCACCGGATCTTCATGGGCGTGATGGCAGCGATACGTAACCCCAACGCGCACGAGCTGTTCGAGCAGATGGGAGAGGACGAGGCGCTCGAGCAGCTCGGGCTTGCGAGCATGCTGATGCGTCGCCTCGACGAGGCCCGTCTCGCCGGAGAGGCTGCTGCCGAGTAGCCGAGGAGCCGAGCCCAGGGACGACGACGATGCCTGACCGGTGGCTGCCGACTGACCCGCGCCAGCGGGAGATTCATCGCCTACTCCTGCTCGTTGGCGGGGAGCCAGCGGCGTTCTTCCTCGACGCCGCCCGACTCATGGACGGCGACTACCCCCTGCAGGCGACGACCCACGTGGTCGGTCATTTGCTGCGCGAGCTGAACCTCGTCCTCCGGGACGTGCTCCGGCCGATGGTGTCGGCCGACCAATGGCCGCCGCGCGGGACACCGAATGCCAACACGAGACAGATCGAGCTGATCTCCGACGCGCTCGGCATCGACGCCGAAGACCCGTTCCGCACGTTGTGGCGTGAATACGCCGAACCACTGCATGAGTGGGCTCACCGGTACTCCCGCGCCGCGCCGCGGCCGGTCGACGATGACTTTCGGGAGTTGTGGACAAAGGGCCAGGTCGTCGTTCACCAGCTCGCGCGGCGGATCGAGGCCAACTACACCCGTGCGCTCCCGCTCGTCGACGAACTCGCCGCCGGCCCGCCCGACGTCGCTCGGTTCCGCCAGGAGGTAGTCCATTCGACAGTCGTTCTCGACCGCTTCTACGAGCGCGCCGGAGTCGACTGGCTCGAACCGCTGCGCGAGGAGGGGGTCTTCGCCCGCGCCCCGGAGCTTGTCTATGAGGAGGACGGCTCCGTTAGCTACGCCCGCTGGCCGCAGGGACGTTTCCTTGCTCGCATTGCGCCCGAAGCGCCTGATGCGGTCGTAGAGATCGCGCTCGCCCTCACGACGGATAACCCGGAAGCGCACGAGACTCTGCTGGATGCTGCGCTGACGCTCGCGCCGATGCAGGCGGCGCGGCTGGTGCCGAAGGTCGGGGAGTGGCTGACGACACCAGTGCAGTGGCAGCTGCCGTTCAAGACGCAAGAGCTCGTCGCTTACCTCGTGACGGGCGGCGAGGTCGACGCCGGACTCCAGCTCCTCCGCAGCCTGATCGGCGCCGCTCGCATTGAACGCGACCGCTACCTGGGCGCCGAGCTCGTTCGCAGTGTCACAGCCAACATCTTTCCGACCGCGGGAATCGCCGGCCTTGAGACGGTGGCCGACTTGCTCGACGCCGCCCTAGCCGAAGACCGCGACGGCCGTCACGACTACTCGTACATCTGGCGCCCGTCCCTTGCCGGCGAGCGAGGGCGAGATCTACGCGACGCGCTCGTCTCGGCGCTCCGCGACGGAGCCGATGCCCTCGTCACCGCGGAACCCGGCCGCCTGCGTGAGGTGATGCAGCTCCTTGAAAGGCGCGAGCCATCGATCTTCGACCGCCTCGCCGTCGACCTACTGACTCGGCACCCGGACTCCACGTTGATCGCGCCGCGGCTGACGAGCCGGGCGCTCTTCGACGATCTCAACGCCGAGCGCGAGTACGACGCTCTAGCCGCGGCCCACTATGGGCAGCTCGAGCAGGCGGCCAAGGAGGAGATCCTCGGCTTCATCGCCGCCGGTCCGACACGCGGGGGCGACGACGCCGAATACGCCGAGCGCTGGCGGCTGCAGATGCTCGAGCGGCTTCCCGAGCTGCCCGACGAGTGGCAGCAGCGGCGCGAGGAACTGCGCCAGCGATTTGGCCCGCCCCCCGAGCGGCTACCCGACGTCGGATTCGTCGGTCCTACTGCGCCGCTCGAGCGCGGCACCCTCGCCGCCATGAGCGTCGACGAGATCGTTGTCTTCCTACGCGATTGGCAGCCACCCGAGGACGACTGGCGAGCACCGAGTCGCGAAGGTGCGGCGCGCGTGCTGCGCCAGTTGGTCGCCGAAGATCCTGAGCGCTTCGCCGTAGGCGCACCCGCCTTCTCCGAACTTGACCCGACATACGCTCACGCGCTCGTTTCCGGCCTCCGCGAAGCGAAGACAAACGGGCGGACGTTCGACTGGCCGCCCGTGCTCGAGTTCACCTTGGCCGCGCTCGACAAGCCGCGCCGGATCGAGGGTCGCGATCCGACCGGCTTCGACGGCAACGATCCTGGCTGGAATTGGACATGGCAAGAGCTCGCGTATCTCATCGGCGTCGGCTTTGAGGGCGAGGGCGGGCTGCCCCACGAAGAGCGGGAGCGGATCTGGCGGGTACTTGCGCGGCTCGCCGAAGACCCGCACCCGACGCGCGAGGACGAAGACGACGAGGATGTGCAGCGGAGCGGCCCGCCGCTCCTGGCCATCAACAGCGTCCGCGGTGCCGCCTTCGAAGCCGTAGTCGGGTATATCTGGTGGCTGCGCGACGAGGCGCTGGCCGAAGAGCGGCACATGGCGGACGAGGCGCGCGAACTCCTCGATCGCCACCTTGATTCCCAGATCGAGCCGACAGCGGCGATCCGCTCGCTCTACGGCAAGTGGTTCCCCCATCTGGCGACCGCTGACCCGGCCTGGGCCGCCGCCAATGTGACGCGCATCTTCGCCGCGGACGCCGAGCGTCTGTGGCGGGCCGCGTTCGAGTCGTACCTGTACTTCAACGGCGTCTGGGAGAACGTCTTCCGGCTACTGATCGACCAGTACCGGCGTGCGATCGAGCTGTTGGCCGGCGAGGTGGAAGATCAGGCCGTCCTCGGCGATATCGGCACCGCGCTGGTAAACCATCTGATGACGGCGCTACGCCACGGGATGGTGAGTTTCGCCGACGAGAGCGGCCTGCTCGAGCTCTTCTATGAACGGGCGTCACCTGAGCGTCGGGCGGAGGCGATCGAGTCGATCGGGCATGGCCTCGATCGGGAGGAAGTGAGCGACGAAATGGCCGCGCGCGTCCGCGACCTGTGGGAACGGCGGCTCGCCGCGGTACAGGCCTCCGACGCAGACGATGCCGCCGTGGAGCTACGCGGGTTCGCGTGGTGGTTCGCGTCCGGGAAGCTCGACGCCGCGTGGTCGCTCGACCAACTCATCGCGACCGTCGAGGCGGGCGGCCGCATCCATCCCGACCACCTTGTCGCTGAGCGGCTAGCCGCGCTTCGCAGCGAGCATCTGCCGGCGGTCTTGCGCGCGCTCGAACTGCTGATCGAGGCTGGCACGCGCCCGTGGTTCGCGCTCGGTGCTCGCAATGAGATTGAGAGCATCCTCGTCAGCGGCCTCGCCGCGGACGGCGAGCCCGCCGAGCGTGCGCGTGACATCGTCAACCGGCTGGTCGCACGCGGTCATATCGATTACCAGCGCCTCTTGCAGCGCTAGCTGCGGCGGCCGCCCCTCGGGGCAGAACGATACCGCCAAGAAGGCAGCGATTCGCGCTTAGACCTCCGCTGCCTGCGGCAGATCGTTGTCATGGCCAAGAAGAAGACGAGGGGAACCAAGGGACCCGAGAACGCGAATCACGTCGAGGAGATCAAGCTCGATCCTGAGGTGGAGGCCTTTGTGAACTGGTTCGCGGATTGGTGGCTGCGACGCGGGCGTCGTTTGGTGAAAGCGGCGAAGGAGGCAGACCCGGACTTCGCGAAGAAAGGGAAGCGATCGAACCGCGGCGACCGGCCTCCGTTCTATTGGGACGACGAGACCCAACGGTTCGTGCTCGACAGAGAGAAGAACGCGAAGAGCTGACCTTGCGTCGCGCTCCTGTTCGAACCGGGCCTCCGGTTACGCCGTTTCCGTCCGGCCCGAGAACGCCGTCCGCTCTTCCTGCTCATCGTCGCCGCCCGCCCGACGCAGGAATGCCCTCGGGACGAGAGCGGCTGCTTACCTCGCGGAGTTGTCGTCACAGCTCCCGTACCTCGACGAATCGGTACTCGACCCCGGTCGTAGATATCCGTCCAAATCCTGCCCCCGCTATGAAAGATTTCCCCGACCGCCTTCTTGGGCGGTCGCGGTCTTTCTGCGGGGGGAACGAGCTCGGGTGTGAGCGTGGCGGCGAGCCGAAGTGCCCGTTCGTCCTTGTCGTAGGTGGCGCTGAGGTCGAAACGCGGCGAAGAGCTCGCTGAGCTCGTCCGGCGGCGCCTGTTCCATGACCGGTCGGAGGTCGGGAACGGAGTCGAGGAGGGCCTCGATCTCCTTCGCGGTCGGCGCGGTGGGTCGCGCGGCTTGCAGTTGCGTGACGCGCTCGTCGACGGCTGCGCGGCGGGCACTGAGCTCTTCGATCCGCTGCGTCGCGAGCGCGATCACCGGATGCGCCGGGTCGTCATGTTCTTCGAGGCGGAGCGCCTGCCGGTAGAGGGCGCGCTCGATCTCCTGCCGTTCGCGCTCGAGCTGTGCGAGCTCGTGCTGGCGCTCGCCGTCGTGTGAGCTTGCCGACTGCGCGAGTTCGTCGCGGAGGAGGCGGAGCCGGTCGGGGCCGAAGATGCGCCGGCCGAGGAAGTCGAAGGCGGCGTCGAGGACGATCTCTTCCTTGATCCCGAGCGCGCGCGGGTGTCCGGCGGCGTCGGCGGCGGCCGGCCCGCGGAGGGTGACGAAGCGGCAGCGATACCAGTTCGAGCCCTTCTGATGGCTGCCTTCCATCCGGCGGCCGCAGATGCCGCAGCGGACGCGGCCGCGGAGTGGATAGACGCGTCCGGCGCGGCGGAGCCGCCGCGGCGGGTAGTCGAGCGGACCGACGCTCTTGGCGGGGTTGCTGTTGCGCTCCGCGCGCGCTTCGACCTGCTGGAAGAGGTCGCGGCTGACGATCGCTTCGTGGGAGGGGGTCGGGCTCCAGATCCACTGGTCGCGCGGCCGGATGAACGGGCGTCCGGCGCGCTTGTCGTGGCGGCCCCAGACGTTGAAGCCGGTGTACTTGGGGTTGCGCAGCATCGCGTGCAGCTGGGAGCGGCTCCAGGTCTGGGGTAGGTCGTTCTCGTCCTTCTTGTTGCGGGTCGGCGGCGGGTAGCGGTCGAGGTCTGCGTTCAGCTTCTCGCAAAGCTGGCCGAGGCCGAGCCCGTTGAGGCAGTAGTCCTCGAAGATCATCCGCACGATCGGCGCCTTGACCGGGTCGAGGACGAGCCGGTGCTTCTTCCGTCCCTCCTTCGCCTTCTGCGGGTTCGGGTGAGGATGCGGCTCGAGGAGATAGCCATAGGGGACAGGTCCGCCGGTGTGCCAGCCCTGGCGGACACTCTCTTCCATGCCGCGGCGGCTCTTCTCGATCAAGTCGCGCACGTACCACTCGGCGACGCCCTGCTTGACGCGGCGCGTGAGGATCGAGGTCGCGTTGGCGGTCATCGGCTCGTCGGCGGCAAACAGGCCGATGTCGCGCTGTTCGAGGTCGCGCTCGATCCGGGTGGCGTCGGCGGTCATGCGCGAGAGCCGGTCGATGCTCTCGACGATCACCGCGTCGAAGCCGCGCCCGTTCGTGGTCGCGGCGAGCAGCTGGGGAAGGCCGCCGTCGCGTCGCAGCGTGACGCCGAAGCGGTCGGCGTCTGCTCCCCGGCCGCGGTCGCTGAGTTTTTTGCGGCCGCTCTCGATGTCCCAGTAGAAGGCGACGATCTCGCCGCCGCCCGCCTGGAGGACGCGCTCGCAGGCGGCGAGCTGGCGCGGCAACGAGAGGGATGGGTCCTGTGCGTCTTCGGTGGAGACGCGACCGTAGAAGGCGAATCTCATCTGCTCCTCCTGGCTAGGGTCACGGTTCAGGCGACCCGGCGCAAGTCGACAGCTGCCGCAACAGCCGGGCGATCGCCGCCCGCTGCCGGGCACGCAACTCGTCGGCCTCGGCGGGATCAGCGATCCGGACGACCATCTCGACTTGCGGGCGGCCGAGCTCGCGCAGCCGCTCGTGGAGGTCGTGGTCGAGGCCGACGCCGTTATGGCGCCGCGGGTGAGGGTGGGGCACATGCCTCCTCTTCTCTCGGACGATGGGCTCGTGCGCCGGGTCATTGGCTGCGCTCGGCGCTCCGCGGAGAGCCGGCCGTCACGAGCGAAGCGAGGAAAGCCGCCCCGAGGGCGGCTTGACGGACGGCGCGCGGAGCGCAGACTTCGAGCGCAGCACCCGGCGCACGAGGCTGCGGTCGCTCAGGCTCGGTTCAGGCTGTTTTCAGGATCGCCAGGCTGTGCGGGTGATCTCCGCCGCCAGCGGCGGGTACTGGTGCACCGTCACGTTGCCGACGGGTGCGGCGGCTGCGATCTCGCGCAGCGTCGTCGTCAGCCGGTTGGGTGCGAAGTACCCGACGTGGTCGTAGGCGAGGCAGAGTTCGTCGACGATCGCCTGCAATCGGACGCGGCTCTTCAAGTGCAGCTCGACCTCGATCGCGACCCGCTCCCTGTCGGCGGTCAGGAGCACCGCGTCGGGGAGGTGGCCACGCCGGCCGCGGTCGAAGGCAAACCGCTGCGCGATCGACCGCTCGCACTCCCATTCGCCGAGCCGCAGCTCGCGCTCGAGCAACAGGCGCACGTTGGTGACGGCCTCGATGTGGAGGACGAGGCCGGGTTCGGCTCCCAGACGCGATACGGGGAGTCGACGAGGTTCCTGCCACGAGTCGTCAGCCAGACGAACGAGGGCGCATCGACGGCGAGCGGGCGCGAGTCGACCCAGCCGGCTCGCTTCCAGCGGTCACGCAACGCTCGGGCGGTATCGAGTCTGCGTCCGATCAGGCGGGCGAGCTGCGGCAGCGTGACGGCGTACTGCTCGCCGATCAGATACAGCAGCTCGCTGTCGCGTTCGGAGACCCTGACGCTGCCGTAGTCGCTTCTGCGCCGTCGTTCTTGTCGTTCGCCCTCCTGCCGCCGCCGCCGTGCTTTGCCTCCGGCCGCCGTTGTCCTTATCTGATCCTGCTTCGTTGAACCTCGCCTCCTCCCTGGCCTCGCGTTGTCTCCTCGATTTGAGTGTCTTGATCTGATCTGATCTGTTCTTCTTCTTCTTCTTCTTCTTCTTCTTCTTGGACTTGGACTTGGTCTTGTGTTCCGTCTCCCGTGCATCCGCGCTCCCGCTCCTTTTTGTCTTCTTGTGCTCCCGTGGTACGTGACCACTTCCTCTCACAGCATTTTTGGAAGGTGAGGGGGAGTGGTCACGGATTCGGAGGCGCAGCCGGAGAAAGCGGGAGCACAACTGGGACCGCATCGTTGAGCGGGAGCGCGGATGCACGACCGGACGGCATGGTTGCCGAGCAGTACCGCAGCGGTGCGGCAGCGGATGCCAGCCCGACTGCGTAGCCGTTTTACCCGCCACCGGCGCGTTCGATTCTGAGCGAGCTGCGGCGTCGAGGAACTAACCCCTCATGAGAGATAAGGTCCGAAACCGGGGTTTTTGAGACAGCTGCGGCTATTCTCAGGGGACGATGACTCGCCGTTTTCGCGTGTTGCTTGAATGGGATCCGGCCGCCCGGCTCTGGGTGACGTTCGTGCCCGGTCTCGACTCGCTCTCCACCTACGGTGAGACGCGCGAGGAGGCGCTGGAGCAGACGCGCGAGGCGATCCTCGGCTATCTCGAAGCGGCGGAGCTAGAGGGGCTCGATGTCCCCGTCGAGATCGAAGCGGAGGTCGTCGAGCTCAAGGTCGCCACGCCCTGAGCTCGCTGCCGAGCCTGAGCGCCCGCCGGCTGGTCAACGCGCTCGAGAAGGCGGGATTCGAGCTCGTGCACGTTCGGGGCAGCAGCCACCACTACCTGCACCGCCCCGCCGGCTCACGCCTCAGTCATCGTGCCGGTGCACGGAAACCGTGATCTGCCGGTCGGCACGCTCCGATCCGTGCTGCGGCAAGCCGAGCTGACGCGCGAGGAACTGCTCGGCTTCTTGTAGCTCGGCTCGTCGCCACGATGAACCCCTGCCCGTGAGCCGCGCGCGACAGCGATTCTGAGACGTCAGCTTCGCCCGGATTCGAGTGCCGCCGGAAGAGCGTCCCGAGCACGACCACGCGCACTGGCTGGTCGACCGGTCGATCGCGCGCTCACGCGCCGGGGTAAAGGCGGTGGCCCTCAGCCTGTTTATCGTCGGTCTGACGCGGGGGCGCAGTTGGCGGTGTTCGTCTTCTCGAACTCGGTCGCGCTGCTCGCCGACCTGATCCACAACTTCGGCGACGCGCTCACGGCGATCCCGCTAGGTG
>JAVKST010000032.1:0-23158 GCA_039583515.1 Gaiellaceae bacterium | reverse complement strand
AGATGCCTCCCAATTCGACACCACCACAGCCGGACCCTGCCGGTTTCGCGTCCAACGATTACTCAAGGGCCACTAGTGGAGCCGCTGGCGACCGCGGCCCGGAATCAGCCCAATCGCGGAGGGCTTCCGCTTCGTCGCGCGCGAGAAGGTGATCCTCGGCTTCTTCCTGGTCGACACAGCCGCGATGGTGTTCGGGATGCCGCTCGCGCTCTTCCCCGCGCTCGCCGCCCGCTTCGGGAACCCGCCTCTCGTCGGCTACCTCTACTCCGCGCCGGCGGCGGGGGCGCTCGTTGCGGGCCTCGCCTCGGCCTGGATCGCGCACGTCCGCCGTCGGGGCGTCGGCGGTCTCGCCGACCAGGCCAGCGCGATCTTCGGCAACGCGATGCTTCTCGCGCTCACGCCCGACCGGCTGCTCGGCCGCGTCCGCGGGATCGAGTTCATGCAGGTGGCGAGCGCGCCCTCGCTCGGGAACCTCGAGGCGGGCGTCGTCGTATCGCTCACGAGGATCCGCGTCTCGGTCGCCTCCGGCGGCTTGCTCTGCGTGGCCGGGACGATCGCGAGCGCGGCCGCGTTTCCCGCGCTGATCCGCTACGAGGCGGGACGCCGTGCCGCTGGCTCGTGACTTCTTCGCGCGCTCCGTCCACGAGGTCGCGCCGGAGCTGATCGGCGCGACGCTCCTCGTCGAGGGCGTCGGCGGGACGATCGTCGAGGTCGAGGCGTACGACCAGGACGATCCCGCAAGCCATTCCTTCCTCGGTCGCACGACACGCACCGCTTCGATGTTCGGCCCGCCGGGACACGCGTACGTCTACCGCTCGTACGGCGTCCACTGGTGCCTCAACCTCGTGTGCGCCGACGACGGCCGCGCCGAGGCGGCGCTCCTCCGCGCACTCGAGCCGACGCACGGACTCCGCGAGATGCGCGCCCGCCGCGGCGTCGAATCGCCCCGGGCCCTCTGCTCCGGTCCGGGCAAGCTCTGCCAGGCTCTCGGGATCGCAGGCGAGCACGACGGGCTCCCGCTCGACGCGCCCCCGTTCGAGCTCCGTGCGCGCGAGGGCCGGCCGCCGCTCGCGGTCGGGCCGCGCATCGGCATCACGCGCGCGGTCGAGCGGCAGTGGCGCTACGGCCTCGCCCGCTCTCCCTTCCTCAGCCGGAGCTTCCGCTGACGCAGCCGTCGACGTGCGCCGGGGCGCGGTCGGCGAAGTAGACGAGCGTGGTCGTGTCCGGGCACGCCCCTTCGGCGAGCTCGAGCTGCCCGTTCCGGTACGTGACCGACCGGTATGCGAGCGGGAGGTAGGGCGCCGCGGGGAACGACTCCGCCGGTGCCTGCATCTCGTTCAGCGCCGCCTGGGTGAACGCCTTCCAGATCAGCGCGGGATACGTCCCGCCGACGACGGGGCTGCCGTGGAAGTCGTGCAGCATCGGCACGAGCCCCTGCGGATAGCCGACCCAGACCGCGGTCACGAGCTGCGGCGTGTAGCCGACGAACCATGCGTCTCCGTAGTTCTCGGTCGTGCCCGTCTTGCCGGCGACGACGCGGCCCGGGATCGCCGCCGCGGTGCCGGTGCCGCTCGTGACCACGCCCTCGAGCAGCTGCGTCAGGATCTCGTCGAGCGTGGGGGAGAGCTCCTCCCGCTGCACGGGCCGGTTGACGGCGACAACCTTGCCCGTCGCGTCGTCCGTGATCTTCGAGATCACTCGCGGTGCGTCGCCGAAGGCGGAGGCGTCGACGCGGTAGCCGCCGTTCGCGAACGTCCCGTATGCCCGAGCCATGTCGAGCGGGCTGACGGCCTGCGTGCCGAGGCCGATCGAGAACACGCCGTGCAGCGGGTGCGTGATGCCCATCTCGTGCGCGGTGCGCACGACGTTCGCGGGGCCGACGTCGCGCGTCAGCTGTGCGAACACGGTGTTGTCGGAGACCGAGATCGCCTTCGCCAGGTCGATCACGCCCAGGTCCTCGCCCTCGAAGTTGTGGACGTGCCAGTACTTGTTGCCGATGAAGATCGAGACGGGCCCCGACTTGAAGGTGCTCTCCGGCGCGATTCCCTCCTTCAGCGCCGTCGCCAGCACGAAGGGCTTGAACGACGAGCCCGGCTGCCGCTCGCCCTGGACGGCGAGGTTGAACTGGCTGTGGTGGAAGTTCCGGCCGCCGACCATGGCGAGGACGGCGCCGGTGTGCGGGTCGATCGCGACGAGTGCCGCCTGCGGCCCCGTCGGGCCGGGAAGCCACTTCTGCACCGCCTGCACTGCGAGCCGCTGCAGGTGGAGGTCGATCGTCGTCACGACGTGGAGGCCGCCGCCGTAGACGCGGCGGGCGCCGTAGCGCGAGACGAGCTGCTGTTTCACGTATTCGCCGAAGTAGGGTGCGGCGCCCGTCACGCCCGGCAGGTGGACGTCCTCCGGCTTCGGCAGCGGCGTTCGCACCGCCTCCCGGTACTGCCTGGGCAGGATCACGTGCTGCTGGAGCATCAGCTGCAGCACGAGCTTCCGCCGCGCCGCCGCCGCCGCCGGATGGCGGACCGGGTCGTAGAGCGTCGGGTCCTCGGGGATCCCAGCGAGCAGCGCGGCCTGCGGCAAGGTCAGGCGCGCAGCCGGAACGCCGAAGTACGTCCGCGCCGCGCGCTCGGCGCCGTACGCGCCGTTGCCGAAGTAGATCGTGTTCAGGTAGGCGGTGAGGATCCGGTCCTTCGACCAGCGCTGGTCGAGCTGCCAGGCGAGCGCAGCCTCCTTCAGCTTGCGGGCGATCGAGTGCTGGCTGCCGGTGAGAGCGTTCTTGACGAACTGCTGCGTGATCGTCGAACCGCCCTGGACGCCGCCGCCGTGGCGGAGGTCGATCCACATCGCGCGCAGCAGCGAGCGGAGGTCGAGCCCGCGCCGCTGCCAGAAGCGCTTGTCCTCGACCGAGACGACCGCCTGCTTGAGCCACGGCGAGATCTGGTCGCTCGTGTCGAGCAGGCGGCTCTCCGAGCCGCGCAGGATGGCGAGGATGCTATGGCCGTCGCTCGCGTAGACGTAGCCGTCGACCTGCAGCGGCTTCTGCCGCGCCGGGTCGAGGCCCGTGAGCTGCTGCCCGACCGCGAGCACGAGCCCGAACGAAAAGGCCGAGAGCGCAACTGCGAACAGGACCGCGGCGAGCGAGACCAGGCGAAGCTTGCGGATCCGGCGCCTAGGAGTGGAGTGGGGCACGGACGCGGGCCAGTCTAGACTCGGCTCGTGGGAGTCGCAGAGCTGACGCGGAACGCCGTCGACGTCCTCCCCGCCGGCGAGCTCGAGCGCAAGCTCGCACGCGGGCGGCCGCTGCGCGTCAAGTTCGGGATCGACGTCACGTCGCCTGACATCCACGTCGGGCGCGGCGTGCCGCTGCAGCGTCTGCGCGCCTTTCAGGACGAGGGGCACAAGGCCGTCCTCATCATCGGGGACTACACGACGCGCATCGGCGACCCGTCGGGGCGCTCGAGCGAGCGGCCGATCCTCTCCGACGAGGAGATCGACTCCAACGCGCAGCGATACCTCGAGCAGGCGAAGGTGATCCTGCGCGAGGACGAGGAGCTGCTCGAGGTCCGCCACAACGGCGAATGGCTGTCGAAGCTCTCGTACGCCGACGTCGTGCGGCTGGGGAGGATCGTCACGGTCGCGCGGATGCTCGAGCGCGACGACTTCGAGAAGCGGTATCGCGCCGGCGAGCCGATCTCGATCTCGGAGCTGCTCTACCCGCTGATGCAGGCCTACGACTCGGTCGCCGTCGAGGCGGACGTCGAGCTCGGCGGCACCGACCAGCTCTACAACCTCCTCGCCGGCCGCGACGTGATGGCCGCGTTCGGGGTCGAGCCGCAGGTCGTGCTGACAACGCCGCTCCTGCTCTCCTGGGACGGCGAAAAGATGAGCTCTTCGGTCGGCAACAACATCCCGCTCACGGCGACTCCGGAGGACATGTTCGGCCGCACGATGCGGATCCCGGATTCGCAGCTCGAGGAGTGGTGGACGCTCGTCGCGGAGCGGCCGGTGCCCGAGGGCGATCCGCTGCAGGCGAAGCTCGAGCTGGCGCGGTTCGTCGTGGCGCGCTCGCACGGGGAGGAGGCGGCGCGCGCGGCGGAGGAGCACTTCACGCGCGTGGTGCGCCGCCGCAAACCTCCGGAGCAGGTGCCGGAGCATCCTCTGCCGGCGGGCGACCCGGTCCACCTGCCCGCATTGCTCGCCGACGCCTTCGGCACCTCGACGAGCGAGGCGCGCCGCCTGATCGCGCAGGGTGGGGTCAAGGTCGACGGGGATGCGGTGCTGGAGCTCGACCTGCCGCGGCGGCGCCTCGCCGGCGCCGTCCTCCAGGCGGGCAAGCGGCGCTTCGTTCGGCTCAACGAAGCCGCTTGACAGCCTTCCGAGCGTTGCTACACTTCTCCGGCTGCCCGAGAGGGCGGCGTGGAAAAGTCCCTGCAAGCGACCACAACGGAGAGCCTCGGTAGGATTCCCCGGAAGAGGAAGTCCCGCAGTTTCTGAGGCCTCTGGCGTGAGTCGGGGCCTTTTTTACGCCGTTCCGACGGCCCGGTCCTTGAAAACTCAACAGCGTGCGTTTACGTCGAGGCCAGATCGCTTGCGGTCTGGTCGAAACAACCCTGTCTGGTGCCTTCGGGCACCGACTTTGAGCTCAAGCTCAAGGTGACGAAATTGCCGGCTTCGGCCGGCGACACTTCTTCACGGAGAGTTTGATCCTGGCTCAGGACGAACGCTGGCGGCGCGCTTTACACATGCAAGTCGAGCGAGAACCAGGGCTTCGGCCCTGGGGACAGCGGCGAACGGGTGAGTAACACGTGGGTAATCAACCCTCGACACCGGGATAGCCCGGGGAAACTCGGATTAATACCGGATGTCCCGTCTGGCCCTCGGGCCGGCCGGAAAAGGTAGCTTCGGCCTCCGGTCGGGGACGAGCCCGCGGCGGATTAGCTTGTTGGTGGGGTAACGGCCCACCAAGGCGACGATCCGTAGCTGGTCTGAGAGGACGATCAGCCACACTGGGACTGAGACACGGCCCAGACTCCTACGGGAGGCAGCAGTGGGGAATCTTGCGCAATGGGCGAAAGCCTGACGCAGCGACGCCGCGTGAGGGAAGAAGGCCTTCGGGTTGTAAACCTCTTTCAGGAGGGACGAAGCTACTCGGGTTAATAGCCCAGAGGGTGACGGTACCTCCAGAAGAAGCCCCGGCTAACTACGTGCCAGCAGCCGCGGTAATACGTAGGGGGCAAGCGTTGTCCGGATTTATTGGGCGTAAAGAGCGTGTAGGCGGCCATGCAGGTCAGCTGTGAAAACTCGAGGCTCAACCTCGAGAGGTCGGTTGAAACCGCATGGCTAGAGTCCGGAAGAGGAGAGTGGAATTCCCGGTGTAGCGGTGAAATGCGCAGATATCGGGAAGAACACCCGTGGCGAAGGCGGCTCTCTGGGACGGTACTGACGCTGAGACGCGAAAGCGTGGGGAGCGAACAGGATTAGATACCCTGGTAGTCCACGCCGTAAACGATGGGCACTAGGTGTGGCGGGTGTCGACTCCCGCTGTGCCGAAGCTAACGCATTAAGTGCCCCGCCTGGGGAGTACGGCCGCAAGGCTAAAACTCAAAGGAATTGACGGGGGCCCGCACAAGCAGCGGAGCATGTGGTTTAATTCGACGCAACGCGAAGAACCTTACCAGGGCTTGACATGCACTGGAAAGCCGTAGAAATACGGCCTCCCTTCGGGGCCAGTGCACAGGTGGTGCATGGCTGTCGTCAGCTCGTGTCGTGAGATGTTGGGTTAAGTCCCGCAACGAGCGCAACCCCTGTCCCATGTTGCCAGCGTGAAAGACGGGGACTCATGGGAGACTGCCGGTGACAAATCGGAGGAAGGAAGGGATGATGTCAAGTCATCATGCCCCTTATGTCCTGGGCTACACACGTGCTACATTGGCCGGTACAAAGGGCGGCAAACTCGCGAGAGGGAGCGAATCCCAAAAAGCCGGTCCCGGTTCGGATTGAAGGCTGAAACTCGCCTTCATGAAGGCGGAGTTGCTAGTAATCGCGGATCAGCAATGCCGCGGTGAATATGTTCCCGGGCCTTGTACACACCGCCCGTCACACCACGAAAGTTGGCAATACCCGAAGCCGGTGGCCTAACCCGCAAGGGAGGGAGCCGTCGAAGGTAGGGTCGATGATTGGGGTGAAGTCGTAACAAGGTAGCCGTAGCGGAAGCTGCGGCTGGATCACCTCCTTTCTAGGGATGCCGGAGCTCTTACTCCGGCAGGCGCCGGCCCTGTCGATGACCTCGGTCGTCCGGACAGCCGGCTCGCCTGGAACAACGTCGACCGACGTTTCGTACGCTGTTGAGTTTTGAGGGACCGGGCGCTCAGGCTCGCGTGGACCTTGAAAACTCCATAGCGACATCTATACCGGTGTTCTTCTGATCAAGAGAACAAGGGCACACGGTGGATGCCTTGGCACCGAGAGCCGAAGAAGGACGTGGGCGGCTGCGATAAGCCTGGGGGAGGAGCTGACCATCCTTTGATCCCGGGATCTCCGAATGAGGAAACTCACCGCTGGTAATGCGGCGGTACCCGCACCTGAATACATAGGGTGCGAGGAGGCAAGCCGGCGAACTGAAACATCTAAGTAGCCGGAGGAAAGGAAAGAAACCTCGACTCCCTGAGTAGTGGCGAGCGAAAGGGGATCAGCCCAAACTCACGCAACGCGATAGGCGGCAGCCGTTGTTGCGTGGGGGTTGTAGGGCTCGTCGTGATCCGTCTGCCGGCGGGTCGGGAAGTTACAAAGTCGTGCGCTAGCCGAAGCGGATGGAAAGCCGCACCACAGCAGGTAACAGTCCTGTAGGCGAAAGCGCACGGCCTTCCTCGACGAGTACCTGAGTACGGCCGGGCACGGGAAACCCGGTCGGAATCCGCGGGGACCACCCCGTAAGGCTAAGTACTCCTCGGTGACCGATAGCGAACTAGTACCGTGAGGGAAAGGTGAAAAGTACCCCGGAAGGGGAGTGAAATAGTACCTGAAACCGTGTGCTTACAAGCGGTCGGAGCGGAGGTAATCCGTGACGGCGTGCCTTTTGCATAATGAGCCAGCGAGTTAGTCTTCCACGGCAAGGTTAAGGAAACGGAGCCGTAGCGAAAGCGAGTCTGAACAGGGCGATTCAGTCGTGGGAGCTAGACCCGAAACTGAGTGATCTACCCATGGGCAGGTTGAAGCGGGGGTAAGACCCCGTGGAGGACCGAACACACGTCGGTTGAAAACGGCGGTGATGACCTGTGGGTCGGAGTGAAAGGCTAATCAAACTCAGAGATATCTGGTTCTCCCCGAAATATATTTAGGTATAGCGTCACGCGTTCAATGACGGTTGTAGAGCACTGTTTGGCCTAGGGGGCCTACCAGCTTACCGAAGTCAGGCAAACTCCGAATGCCGTCATTCCAGAGCGTGGCAGTCAGAGTGCGGGGGATAAGCTTCGTGCTCAAAAGGGAAACAGCCCGGACCGTCGGCTAAGGTCCCTAATTCCGTGCTAAGTGGGAAACGATGTCCGATTGCACAGACAACCAGGATGTTGGCTTAGAAGCAGCCACCATTCAAAGAGTGCGTAACAGCTCACTGGTCAAGTGGTCGGGCGCGGACAATGTAACGGGGCTCAAGCATGGAACCGAAGCCACGGACTTCACGCTTGCGTGGAGTGGTAGGGGAGCGTTCCCAGGGCGGTGAAGCGACGGCGTAAGCCTGCCGTGGAGCGCTGGGAAGTGAGAATGCTGGCATGAGTAACGAAAGGCGAGTGAGAAACTCGCCCGCCGAATGCCCAAGGGTTCCTGAGTAAAGCTAATCTGCTCAGGGTTAGTCGGGACCTAAGCCGAGGCCGACAGGCGTAGGCGATGGACAACAGGTTGATATTCCTGTACCACGTCCCAACCGCTATCACCGATGGGGGGACGGGGTAGGCTAGGGCAACCCGGGCGTTGGTCGCCCCGGGGCAACCGCGTAGGGCGGTCGGTAGGAAAATCCGCCGGCCATCAAGCCTGAGACGGGACGCCGAGGCCCCTTTGGGGCCGAAGTGCTTGAAGCCATGCCTCCGAGAAAAGCCTCTAGGGAGGTTGGACGTGCCCGTACCAAAACCGACACAGGTGGGCAGGTAGAGAATACCAAGGCGATCGGAAGAACCCTCGTTAAGGAACTCGGCAAAATGGTCCCGTAACTTCGGGAGAAGGGACGCCCCGGTAGAGTGAAGCCCTTTACGGGCTCAGCTCGAGGGGGCCGCAGTGAAACGGCCCAAGCGACTGTTTACCAAAAACACAGGTCTCTGCGAAGTCGTAAGACGACGTATAGGGGCTGACTCCTGCCCGGTGCCGGAAGGTCACGAGGAGAGGTTAGCCTTCGGGCGAAGCTTTGAATCCAAGCCCCGGTAAACGGCGGCGGTAACTATAACCGTCCTAAGGTAGCGAAATTCCTTGTCGGGTAAGTTCCGACCTGCACGAATGGAGTAACGACTTGGGCGCTGTCTCGACGAGGGATCCGGTGAAATTGTAGTTTCGGTGAAGATGCCGAATACCCGTGGTTGGACGGAAAGACCCCGTGAACCTTTACTACAGCTTGACGTTGGAGTCTGGGATTCGTTGTCCAGGATAGGTGGGAGGCTGTGAAGCGGGGACGCCAGTCCTCGTGGAGCCAATCTTGGGATACCACCCTTCGTGTTCTGGGCTTCTAACCCGCTGCCGTGATCCGGGGCGGGAACAGCGTCAGGTGGGTAGTTTGACTGGGGCGGTCGCCTCCCAAAATGTAACGGAGGCGCGCAACGGTTCCCTCAGCACGGTTGGAAATCGTGCGCAGAGTGCAAAGGCATAAGGGAGCTTGACTGCGAGACAGACATGTCGAGCAGGCGCGAAAGCGGGCCTTAGTGATCCGGCGGTAACTAGTGGACGTGCCGTCGCTCAACGGATAAAAGGTACTCCGGGGATAACAGGCTTATCCTTCCCAAGAGTCCACATCGACGGAAGGGTTTGGCACCTCGATGTCGGCTCGTCGCATCCTGGGGCTGGAGCAGGTCCCAAGGGTTGGGCTGTTCGCCCATTAAAGCGGTACGCGAGCTGGGTTCAGAACGTCGTGAGACAGTTCGGTCCCTATCCACCATGGGCGCTGGAGCTTTGAGAGGAGTCGTCTCTAGTACGAGAGGACCGAGACGAACAGACCTCTGGTGTATCAGTCGTCGTGCCAACGGCGCTGCTGATTAGCCACGTCTGGATGGGATAACCGCTGAAAGCATCTAAGCGGGAAGCCCACCTCGAGATGAGAGCTCCCATCCCCTCGAGGGAGTAAGGGCGGTCGGAGACCACGACCTTGATAGGCGGGACGTGTAATCGCAGCAATGCGTTCAGCGGACCCGTACTAATTGCCCGAGGTCTTGATTTGAACATCGGACAGAGTCGCTATGGAGTTTTGAGGGTCGCCGCGTCCTGCGCGCGTCCTCGACAGTTCGGCGGTCATACCGGCAGGGAGACACCTCTTCCCATTCCGAACAGAGAAGTTAAGCCTGCCAGGGCCGATGGTACTCGGAGGGCAACCTCCCGGGAGAGTAGGTCGCCGCCGATTTATCTTCGCGAGAGAGAGCCGCTCACAGCGGCTCTTTTTCGTGGATCTACGCCGCGCGGCTGTCCATCTTCTCGCGCCGGCCGGCATCCAGCTCGCGCAGCCGCCGGACCCGTTCGCCCACCGGCGGGTGCGTGGCGAAGAGCGCGCCGAGCCCGCGCTCGGCGAACGGGTTGATCGTGAACAGCGGCTCGGTGGCCGGGCTTCCTGCGAACGCGACGAGCTCGGCCGCCTGGTCGAGCCGCACGAGCGCGTCCGCCAGCCCATGGGGCGAGTCGCAGAGGCCGGCCGCGAACCGGTCGGCGGCGAACTCCCGCTTCGGCGACACCAGGAGGTGGACGCAAGCGGCCGCGACCGGGCCGAGCACGAACAGCAGCGCCCGCTCGAGGAACCCGCCAAGCCGGCTGGCCTCGAGCGTCACGGCCGCGGCGACGGCGGCCGCGGTCTGCACCTGGACGTCGTGCAGCCGGACGTGCGCCACCTCGTGTGCGAGCACGCCTTCCAGCTCCGCGGGCGTACAGGCGGCTACGCAGCCGGTGCTGACTGCGAGCATCGAGCTGCGGATGCCGCGTCCCGTGGCAGCGGCGAGCGGCAGCCCGTCCGGGATGAGGTAGAGCCGCGGCTTCCCGATCCCCGCTCGCGCCGCGAGCCGCTCCACCGTCGAGTGCAGGAGCGGCGCCTCGCCGAGCGGCAGCTCGCGCGCGCCGAGCATCCCGAGCACGACGCGGTCGAACGTCCAGTACGCGCCGGCCGCGAGCAGGAGGGCGCAGAAGACGAAGATCGAGAGCAGCCGCAGGCCGTCGAGCGCCCAGCCGACGAAGGCGAAGATGCCCGCCAGGACGAGCACGAGCAACCAGGTCTTGGCGAGGTTCCGCGCGGCGACGAGCGACTGCACGCCCGTCAGGTCTCGTCGTCGCCCGGGCCGTCCGGGCCCTCGTCGTCGAGCAGCCCGCGCGGCGGCCAGTCGTCGTTCTGCGGCGCGTCGCAGCGGCTCGAGCAGTGGAGCGACGCGATGTTCTGGAGCGGGACGAGGATGTGGCCGTTCAGCTCGATGTGCGCGACCTCGTCGACGTAGCAGTACGCGGTGAGCACGCCCTCCTGGTACTCGCCGCCGAAGAGGGCGACCTCGACCTGCTCTCCCTTGTACTTGCTCGTGTAGTCCTCCACGTGCGGCCTCAGTCTAGTGCGCGGAAGGCGCCGCCCTCGCAGGCGCAGCTCCAGCGGCCGCAGTTCTCGACCACGGGGAGCGCGAGCCCGAGCACCGCCGTCTGCACCCGGCGCATCGACCCTCCGTGCGTCACCACGAGGACGCGGGCGTCGGGATGGCGCTCGGCGATCCGTCGCAGCGCGCGCAGCATGCGCCCCGCGTGCTGCTCCGTCGACTCGCCGACGAAGTCGACGCGGTCGCGCTCGGCCGGCGTGAGGCCTTCCCAGGAGCCCCAGTTCTTCTCGCGCAGGTCGGGGTCGAGGACGACCGGAAGCCCGAGGCGTTCGCCGACGATCTCGGCCGTCTCGCGCGCCCTCGCGAGGTCGCTCGCGTACACCGCCTGGAGCTCCTCGCCGTCGAGCTCCTCCGCGAGGCGGCGCGCCTGCTCGCGCCCGTACTCGCTCAGCGGCCGGTCGGTGTGACCCTGCAGCCGCCCCTCCGTGTTCCAGTCGGTCTCGCCGTGGCGAACGAGCAGCAGCCGCGTCACGGTCGACTACGCTAGCCAGCCGTGGATCTCGGGCTTGCCGACAGCGTCTGCCTCGTCACCGGCTCCACCGGCGGGATCGGCTTCGAGACGGCGAGGCTCCTGCGCGCGGAGGGCGCGACGGTCGTCACGACCGGCCGCAGCGGCGGCGACATTCCCGCCGATCTCGCGCAGCGCGGCGAGCCCGAACGGGTCGTGCGGGGGGCGGTCGAGCGCCACGGGCGCCTCGACGTGCTCGTGAACAACGTCGGCGGCACCGAGATCCGCAAGCTCGAGGAGCTCGACGACGGCGACTGGCAGGCCTCGTTCGAGATCAACCTGATGAGCGCGATCCGGGCAACGCGAGCTGCGCTGCCCGGGATGCGCGAGCGCGGCTCGGGGACGATCGTCAACGTCTCCTCCACGGCGGCGAAGCGGCCCTCGACGGGGATGCCGGACTACTCGGTCATGAAAGCGGCGATGCTCTCCTTCTCACGGCTCGTCGCCGACCTGTACGCGAAGGACGGCATCCGTTGCAACGCGGTCACGCCCGGGCCGACCGCCACGGAGGCGTGGCTGGGGGAGGGAGGGCTCGCCGACCAGCAGGGCGAACGCGAGGCGGTGCTCGCCAAGGTCGCCTCCGGGCGGCCGCTCGGCCGGCTCGCCGAGCCGGAGGAGATCGCGGCCGTGATCGCCTTCCTCTGCTCGCCGCGCGCGAGCTACGTCACCGGCGCCGCCTGGAGCGCCGACGGCGGCACGGTGCCGATCATCCTCTGAGCGGATGAGCGAGGCCGACGCGATCGCGCGGAGCGACCGACCCCGCACCGTAGGCACCCTCGCCGGCGATCTCCGCACCCTGGGCCTGGCGGAGGGGACGACCGTGCTCGTCCGCTCCTCGCTCTCGACCCTCGGCTGGGTCGCCGGCGGCGCGGTCGCGGTGATCCAGGCGCTGCTCGAGGTCGTCGGAGACGACGGCACCGTGGTCATGCCCGCTCACAGCAGCGACCTCTCGGACCCGATCGGTTGGCGGAATCCGCCGGTGCCCGAGGCGTGGGTCGAGACGATCCAGGAGGAGATGCCTGCGTTCGACCCGTCCCGGCCACCGACGCGTGGCGTGGGCGTAGTGCCCGAGGTGTTCCGGAGCTGGCCGGAGGTCCTCCGCAGCGACCATCCGCAGGTGTCGTTCGCGGCGCGGGGGCGGGACGCCGACATCGTCACGGGTCGATGCTCCTCGGGGCCGGCTACGGCAGCTGCACCTCCTTCCACCTCGCGGAGTATCGGACGGGCAACGCGCGGGCCGCGCGTAACGGGGCGCCGGTCATGTCGGGAGGCCGCCGCGTCTGGGCGAGCTTCGACGACGTCGAGCTGCGATCCGACCTCTTCGAGGAGCTGGGGGTCGAGTTCGAGCGACGCTGCCCGGTCCGGCGCGGCCGGGTCGGATCCGCCGAGGCACGCGTCTTCTCGCAACGTACGGCCGTCGATTACCGCCGCCTGGTTGCGCGCCCGGGGTCGGTGATCTCGCCGCTTCCCGCCCTCCGGCAATCGGGCTAGGCTGGCCTGACGATGCCCGAGATCGCCGGAAGGGTCGCCGACGGCTTCGCCGCTGCGGTGCGCGAGCACGAGGAGGCGTGGCTCTCGCCGTTCGCCGTCCGCTCGTACGAGACGCGCGGGCGCAACTCGCCGGAGGACGAGTGCCGGCTGCGGACGCCGTTCCAGCGCGACCGCGACCGGATCGTGCACTCGAAGGCGTTCCGCCGGCTCCGCCACAAGACGCAGGTGTTCGTCGACCCCGAGGGCGACCATTTCCGCACCCGGCTCACGCACACGCTGGAGACGGCCGGGATCGCACGCGGCGCCGCGCGGGCGCTGCGCCTGAACGAGGACCTCGTCGAGGCGATCGGCCTCGGCCACGACCTCGGGCACCCGCCGTTCGGCCACGCGGGCGAGCACGCGCTCGACGAGCTCCTGCGTGCGCGCGGAGGCCGTGGCTTCCGCCACAACGAGCACTCGCTGCGCGTCGTCGAGCGGCTCGAGCGCGACGGCCGCGGGCTGAACCTGACGTGGGAGGTGCGGGACGGGATCCTGAAGCACACCGGCGAGGAGGAGCCGGAGACGCTCGAGGGCCGGATCGTGCGGATCGTCGACCGCTTCGCCTACATCAACCACGACATCGACGACGCGCTCCGGGCCGGCCTGCTCGAGCCGGGCGACCTGCCGCGCGAGCCGATCGTCGCGCTCGGCGACAACGGGTCGCGGCGCATCGACGCGCTCGTCCACGATCTCGTCGAGCAGTCCGCGCGAGCGGGCGACATCGCGCAGAGCGAGGAGATCGGCGGCGCCATGCTCGCCCTCCGCTCCTTCATGTTCGAGCGCGTCTACCTGCAGCAGGACCACGGTCCCGCCCGCCATGCGATCGAGCGGATCTTCGACGACCTCGTCGAGCAGCGGGGGATGGGGCCGGAGGACGCGACCGACTACCTCGCCGGGATGACCGACCGCTTCGCCCTCGCATACGTGTCGCAGCTGGAGTAGGCGTGCCGCGGATCAAGGACGAGTCGGTCGAGCGCGTCAAGGCGGCGATGGAGATCCTCCCGCTCGTGGAGGAGAGCGTCCGCCTGCGCAAGGCGGGCGGTACGTACAAGGGGCTTTGCCCCTTCCACCAGGAGCGGACGCCGAGCTTCACCGTCACGCCGGCCCGCGGCACGTACAAGTGCTTCGGCTGCGGCGAGTACGGCGACGCGATCACGTTCGTGAAGCAGACGCAGGGCCTCGACTTCGTCGGCGCCATCGAGGTGCTCGCGCGCCGCTTCGGCGTCGAGCTCGAATACGAGGAGGCGTCGCCGGAGCAGGAGCGGAAGCGGCAGCGCGACGAGCGGCTGCGCAGCGTGCTCGAGCGGGCGGCGGAGTTCTACGCGCGCGTGCTCTGGGAGTCGCCGGCCGGCGCGGCTGCACGGGAGTACCTCGCCTCGCGGGGCCTCGCCGAGGAGATCTGCCGCACGTTCCGCCTCGGCTACGCGCCCGGCGGGGCACGGCTCTCGTCGCGCGCGCGCGAGGAGGGCTACGGCGAGGAGGAGCTGCGGGCGGTGGGTCTCGCGAACCGCCGCGGGAACGACTACTTCCAGCGCCGTATCGTCTTCCCGCTCGCCGACCGCGGCGGACGCGTGCGCGGCTTCCAGGCCCGCAAGCTCCACGACGACGACCCGCTGCAGGCGAAATACGTCAACTCGCCCGAGGGCGAGCTGTTCCGCAAGGGCGACCTCCTGTATGGGCTCGACACGGCGAAGCAGGCCATCGCGAAGGAGGACCGAGCGGTCGTCGTCGAGGGGAACACCGACGTGATCGCGCTGCGGCAGGCGGAGTTCGCCCCCGTGGTCGCGTCGATGGGCACGGCGCTCACGGAGGCGCAGCTACGAGAGCTCGCGCGGCTGACGAGGCGCCTCTTCCTCTGCTTCGACGCCGACGCCGCCGGCCAGGACGCGACGCTGCGCGGGATGGAGCTCGCGGTGCGCGACGGCTTCACGGTGCGGGTCGTGCCGCTGCCGCCGGGGACGGATCCGGCCGACGACCCGGCCGCGTTCCAGGAGCGGCTCGGGTCGCCGGTCAGCTACCCCGTGCATCGGGTGCGCCTCGAGCATGCCAGGGCGGCCGACCGCGAGGGCGCGTTCGCGGCGATCCGCGCGTTCCTCACCTCGCTGCCCGGCTCGCCGGAGCACATGGACGCGATCCGCGTCGCCGCCGACCTGCTCGACCTGCCGCCGGAGACGCAGTCGGGGCTCGCTCCCGCCCGCGGCAGCGCCCGCACCGCCGGTGTCGTCTCGCCGCGGCTGCTCGACGCGGGGCAGCGGCTGGAGCGGAGGGCGCTCGCCGGCGCGGCCGCCTATCCGGAGCTGCTGCCCGACCTGGAGCTGCTCGGCCCGGAGCACTTCGACGCCGAGCTGCACCGGCGTGCGCGGGCGCACCTGCTCGGGCAGGAAGCGGCCGACGGCGAGCTGACGGCGCTCCTCCCCGAGCTCTACGCGCTGCGCGACGAGGAGGAGATCACGCTCGAGACGGCGCGCCAGCTCGTCCTCCGCCTCCGCGAACGTGGCCTCCAGCGCGAGCTCGCCGCCGCCGACGATGCGCGGCTGGTCGAGCTCCAGCAGCACCTCGCGAAGGTCCGCGACGAGATCAGGGCCTTTGTCTGACCTCGCTACAATGGCCGCCGCCAATCCCCGGTAGCTCAATTGGCAGAGCATCCGGCTGTTAACCGGAGGGTTGTTGGTTCGAGTCCAACCCGGGGAGTTGCACGCGTCCATCGCGATACCGCAGCGCTTCCGCGGCCCCGAGCGGTCGGCCGGCGGCGGCTCCACTCCACGTGACGCGCTTCGACGAGCTGCTGCGCCGCCTGGGCGTCGTCTCCGACCTCGAGCGAGTCGGGATGCTTCTCGTGTGGGACCAGGAGACGAAGATGCCGCCGCTCGGCGCGGGGTCCCGCGCGGAGCAGCAGGCGACGGTCGTCCGGCTGGCGCACGAGCTGGCGACCGAGCCGGCACTCGGCGAGCTGCTCGAGGAGCTGCGCGGGTTGGAGGCGGAGCACGCGCCCGACTCGTTCGAGGCCGGCGTGATCCGCGTCGCCCGGCGCGACTACGAGAAGCAGCGCCGCGTGCCGGCCGAGTTGCGCGCGGAGCTGGCCCGCGCCGGCGCGCTCGGCTACCGCGCCTGGCTGCGCGCGCGCGAGGAGGGCGACTTCGCCGTCCTCCGGCCGCACCTCGAGAGGCGCCTCGAGCTGACGCGCGAGTACATCGCCTGCCACGCGCCCTACCACGACCCCTACGACGTCCTGCTCGACGACTTCGAGCCGGGCATGGCCACCGACGAGGTGGCGCGGGTCTTCACGCGGTTGAAGGAGGGGCTCGTGCCGCTCGTGGCCGAGGTGCGCGACGCGGCAGACGACTCCGGTCTGCGCGGCTCGTTCCCGCCGGAGCGGCAGCGGAGCTTCGCGCTCGACGTCCTCGTCGCGCTGGGAATGGACCACGAGTCCTGGCGGCTCGACGACACCGTGCATCCCTTCGCGACGTCGCCGGGGTGGGGCGACGTGCGGCTGACGACACGCTTCCACGACGAAGACCTGAGCGGCATCCTCTCTTGCCTGCACGAGTTCGGCCACGGGCTCTACGAGCGGCAACTCGACGACGCGTTCGCCCGCACGCCGCTCGCGGACGGCGCCTCGGCCGCCTTCCACGAGTCGCAGAGCCGGCTGTGGGAGAACCTCGTCGGGCGGCGCCTCTCGACGTGGCGCCACTTCTACCCGCGGCTGCAGGACACCTTCCCCGAGCAGTTCGCCGGCGTGCCGCTCGAGACCTTCCACCGCGCGCTCAACCGCGTCGAGCCCGGGACGCGCCGAGTCGACGCCGACGAGGTGACCTACTCGCTCCACGTCGTCCTGCGCTTCGAGCTGGAGCGCGCCCTGTTGGCAGGCGAGGTGACGCCGGACGAGCTGCCGGAGGCGTTCGCCGCGAAGCTCCGCGAGTACCTGGGGGTCGAGCCGGCCGACGACGCCGAGGGCGTGCTGCAGGACGTCCACTGGTCGGACACCAGCTTCGGCTACTTTCCCACGTACGCGATCGGCAACGTGATCTCCGTCCAGCTCTGGAAGCGCGCGGAGGGCGAGCTCGGCGACCTCGACGCTCAGTTCGAGCGCGGCGACTTCGCCCCGCTGCGCGACTGGCTCCGCGAGCGCGTGCACCGCTGGGGCCGGATGTTCCCGCCCGCCGAGCTGCTCGAGCGGGCGGTCGGTGGCGGGCTCGACCCGGAGCCGTATCTCACCTATCTGTGCGGGAAGGTCCACGAGCTGTACGCGGGCCGCGATTGACCGCTCGGAGGCCGGCCGGGCTGCGATAGACTCGACGCGTGAGCTGGCTGTACATCGCCCTGCTCGCGGTCGCCGTCGCGTTGGTCGCCGGTGCGGAGTGGCCGCGCCTCGAGCGACGCTTCGGGTTCGAGCCTCGCCGCCGACGGCAACGGGCGCGGCGGAAGGCTCAGCTTCGAGTCGTCCGGAACGAGGCCGACGACTTCGCCGCGAGCGTCGAGCGCGACCTCGCCAACCTGCCGACGATCGACGAGTCCGAGCGCCGCTGACGCGCGCTACCGGACGTCGACCGCCGCGGTGAGGACGCGCGTGTTCGGCAGCACGGGCCCCACGTCCTCCATGTTCTTCGTTTCCTGGTAGTCCGCCGCCGTGACCGTCAGGCGGACCGTTCGGCGCGGTAGCCGCGAGCTGCGGACGGAGAGGACGCCGCGCGCGTAGGTGAACGGTACGGCTGCCCCGCCGCGCGTCACCTCGAGCGACCCGGGGTCGACCCCCGAGCCGGCGTCGGCGACCCTGAAGCGAATCGCCCGGCCGCGCGTCACGCTCCGGCCGAGGAGCCGGATCGTCGGCGGCGTCGTGTCGTCGATCCAGAAGCGGAACGAGAACGCTCCCGGCTTCGTCCGAGGCGGGGTGTCGAACACGAACTCGTAGGCGCCGACCGTGGGGAGGACGGCGCCCACGACGGGGAGCGGCTTGCTGGCGCCCTGGTACGGGTTCAGCGTCACCGGAAGCGCGGTGTAGCCGACGAGGCGGTTCTCGTCGTCTCCGGTGACGAGCCGCGGCGATACCCGGACCCCACGCCCCTGGTGGAGGACGACGGCGCCGAAGTTGGCAACCGGTCGGCGCAGCGTGAAGCGGAAGACCTGCTCGGGCCCCGGCAGGCGCGTCGGGACACCGGACGCGAGGCCGCCGTCCGGGTAACGGTAGGTGGAGACGCTCGCACGCTTTCCGGCCGTGTCGCCGCGATAGACGCCGGGGGCGGACAGCCGGCTGTACTGGTCGCGCCGCAGCCGCGGCACCTCGACGTGAAACCAGAGCGGCACCCGCCGGACGTCGCCGCCGCGGGTCAGGACGACGAAGCCGGTGCCGTCTCCCGACGCGGCCTTGGAACCTACCGTCAGCGTCAGGGGGAGGGACGTTCCCGCCGCGGCCGTCGAGACTCCGGCGGACAGCGTCGCGCCGGCCGGCCTGGTCGGCAGCGCGATCGAGACGTTCCACGGCGCTCCGCCGCCGCCGGCGTCGCCCAGCTCGAGCTGGCGGGTCGTGACGGTGCCGCGAGGGACGAGACCCCAGTCGAGCGAGGTCGGCTGCGTGAAGACGAGCGGCTCGTCCGCGCGCCCGAGATCGATGCGCCCGCCGCCCTCGCGCAGGACGGAGACCTCGCCCGTCGTGCCGGCCGCGTGCACGGGGTCACCCGTCGAGGCGAGCGCGGACTTGATCTGCCCGACCGTCCAGCCCGGATGCCGCTGCATGAGCAGGGCGGCCGCGGCGGCGACGACCGGCGTCGCCATGCTCGTCCCGTCCCACGCCTGCCAGCCGCGCCGCGGCACCGAGGAGAGGACGTTCTCCCCGGGAGCCGTCACGTCCGGCTTGAGCTCGAGCGAGACGGGCGTCGGCCCGGCCGAGGAGAACCAGGCGATCTCGCCGCTCGCCGTCCCGTCTCCGCCCTCGCTCGAGGCGGCGACGGTGATCGCGGCGGGCGCAGTCGCTGGCGAGCCGACGGAGCCGCGTCCGCCGTTCGTGAAGTCGTTGCCGGCGGCGACCACCGGGACGACGCCCGCCGCCGCCGCGTTGTCGAGGGCCTGGACGACGATGTCGCGCTGCGGCTGCACCTCGGGCTCGCCCAGCGAGAGGTTGACGACGTTCATGCCGTCCGCGACCGCCTGGTCGACCGCCTTCGCGATCTCGGGCGAGTTCCCGTCGAGCCCGTAGTCCTTCGTCGGCACGGTGAGCGCCTTGTAGTTGCCGAGATACGCGCGCGGCGCGACGCCCGAGACGAGGACGCCGCTCCGGCCGACCGCGGCGGTCGTGTCGTAGTCCCCGGCGGCGATGCCCGCGACGTGTGTCGCATGATCGGAGTGGACCGGGTCGAACGGGGATGCGGCGTACTTCCAGCTCTGCCCCGGCGCGGGGAACGAGCGCGCGACGATCACCTTCGGCGTCGTGTACGCGGTGTTTCCCTTCGGGAACCCGGCGGGATAGGAGTAGCCGTTCGGGTCGAAGAACGGATGCGCCTGGTCGATGCCGTCGTCGACGACCGCGATCTTCAGCCCCTGGCCCGCGCCCGACAGGTCGGGCCCCCAGAGAGCCGGCGCGTCGACGAGGGCAGCCGTCTCGTTCGCGGTCGCGGCGATCCTGGCGGGCGACGCCGCAGCGCGAAGGGCGTGGTAGGTCACGCTCGGCCAGACGGTCGCGCCGGGGAGCGCCGCGAGCCGCTCCAGCTGGGACGCCGGCAGCACGACGGAGACGGCGTCGAGCGCGACGGAGTAGTGCCAGCGAACGCGCGCCGGCGGCACGGCGGCCGCGAGCCGGGCGGCGAACGTCCGCTGCGCTGCGGCCAGCGTGCGGACGTAGGACACGGCGGCCGGTGCGCGCAGATCGAGGCCGTGCCGGCGCGTCACCGCCGCCGCCAGCCTGCGGTCGTGCGCGGCAGCGACCGCGAGCGGCGCCTGCGGGAGCGTGACGACGACCTCGACGACCTTCCTGGTGTGCTTCGCCTCACGTGCGCGCGCCGCTGCGCTGCCGCCCGCGAGCAGCGTGAGCGTGGCGGAGAGGCCGAGCACGAGGACGGGGAGCGACCGGCGCAGAGGCCGCATGGTACGTGCGTTTCGGGCGAATCGCAGGCGGGCCGCGGCTACACTGTCGCTCCGCGCGGATGTGGCGGAATTGGTAGACGCGCACGGTTCAGGTCCGTGTGGGGGCAACCCCGTGGAGGTTCAAGTCCTCTCATCCGCATCGGCAGGAGACGGCGCGAGCACCCCGTCGCCGACGCGGCTCGGTCTCGCGGCGGACGTGGCCGCACGGGGCGGACGAGCCCTGTGGCTCCTCCGCCCCTCGCCGCCGTGCTGCCGCCCTAGTACTCGGAGGTCGGGCTGACGGCCCGCGCCTTCTCCTGTAACGAGGCGGCCAGTTGCTCGCTCGACTGGCGGCCCTCCGTCCTGGCCGTCTCGACAGCGCTTTCTCCAGCGGCGTGCGCGACCTGCTTTCCCTGCTCGATCGCCTCCTTGCCCGCCTCGACCGCACTCGACTTCACCTGGTCGGCCACCGGGCCGAGCTTCTCGTCCTCGACCCGCGTCGAGGGTGCGAAGAGGCCGGCCAGGAAGCCGGCAGCGGCCCCGGCGAGCGCGAGCCCGAGTGGGTTCCGTTCGCCGGTGTCCTTCAGCCGTCCGGCGTCGGCGCGAACCTCGGCCGAGCTCGGCGTCGTCCCCGAGACCCTCGACACGAGCGAGTCGGCGGCACCGGAGACCTTCGTGATGCCGGTACCGCAGGCGCCGGTGACCGCTTCCCTCCTCCGGCCCATCCAGCTCCTCGTGCGGGCGGGTACGTTCACCTTGTACCCGAGGGCATCGAGCGTGTCGCCCATCTCCGAGCGTGTCTGTTCGATGTCGCTGTGGATCAGTTCCGATCTTTCAGCCACTGCAGATCCTCCTTGACCGTCTCGACCGTCCTCTCGGGAACCGGGGTTCCCACAGCGCGGAGCTTGTTTCGTCCCTGCAGCCCCAGGGCGCCGGCGATGCCCGCCCAGAGCAGGGTGACCAGGAGTGCCGAGGCCCAGGCGGGGATTGCCAGTGCGAGCACCAGGATCAGAAACGCGGTGAGGGAGCCGAGGGTCATCAGCCCCGCGATCCCGGCACCGCCGAACATGCCCGCGCTGACACCCGCCTTCTTTCCCTTCTCGGCGACCTCCGCCTTCGCCAGCTCGACTTCCTGCCGCACGAGCGTGGAAACCTGGTCGGAGAGCAGCTTGACCAGCTCGCCGGTGCCCCGCTCGCGCAGGTCGAGCCGCCGGCCGTTGGTCGTGAGCGTCCCCATCACGCGGCTCCGGCCTCGCCGTCGCCGGCGGGGAGAACCCAGGTTGTTGCGGTCTCCCGCTGCAGCGGCGTCTCGCTCTCCCGCTGTAGCGGCATCTCGCTCGCGGGGATGTCCCCGTACGGCTGCAGGCCGGCGTAGCGGCTCTCCGAGGAGGCCTTCAGAAACCGGGCGCCGACGAACCCGACCGCGACGCCGATGCTTCCGGCCGCCCAGGGGCGCCGGCGTGCAAAGCTCTCCACGTCGCCGAGCAACCGATCCGAGCCGGAGCCGCGCAGGTATCCGGACAGCTGCTCCATCTGTCCGGCGAGGCGACGCGCGGCGTTGGCTCCCGGCGCGCTGCCTTGCCTCTCGAGATGGTCACCCGCGATGTGCAGCGCCTGGGCGAACGGCGTGATCTGGTCTGCGATCTGGCTCGACCGCTTGTCGACCTGCCCGCGTGCTTCGTCGGCGGCCTTCGCCCTCACCTCCCCGGCCGTCTGCCGGGCCTGCTCCTTCGCCTGAACAGCGACGTCCTGCGCCGTGCCGACCGCCCCGCCCGACTCGAAGCCCTGCCTCTCGTCCATGGCCACTGACCCCTCCTCCCAGTTGATGTCGGACGCCAATACCGCGCGCGCATCACCCGCAAACCGCCCTCGACGTGCGGGCGTCACGCCCGCACGCACCGGGTCGTAGAGGAAGCGCTACTGCTCGGCGCTCTGGCCGCGAGCGTCGAGCCGGGCTTCGAAGGCGCGGCGCAGCAGCTCGCCGCCCAGGTTGCCGGTGCGGCGTGGGATCGGCTTCCGCTCCAGCCGGGCGACGCTCACGATCTCGCCGCTCCGCTCGCCGTGGCAGCGCGCGTACGCCTCCCGCTCGTGGATGGGGGCTTCGCGGTGCCGGCGTCGGCGGAGCAGACGCACAAGGGTTCTCTAGCACGGGCGACAGCCGCGGCACAAGCGCGGCGGCTCAGGCGGTGAGCTCGACCTCCGCCTCGGGATGCAGCACGCGCCACACCCGCAGGTAGATCTCGATCTCCAGCCTCGCGACTTCGTCGCTGCCGTCGCCGAGCTGAACGCGGCCGGGCGCGGGGACGACGGGGCGCTGCCCGACGCTCGTCAGGAACGCAGCGAGCTGCTCCGTGTAGCCAGGGGTCCGCAGATAGAGGTTCATCGAGGCCGCAATCCGATCGTGCTCTCGCCGAGACTTGCGGGCACCACTCGAAAGGGGCAGTACGGATCCCCCGAACGAGGGATTTGGTCTCGGCTAGGTCGCGCCGAGCGCGGCGAGCACGTCGTCCGCGTGCGTCTCCGGCTTCACCCCGCGCATCGCCTTCGCGACGGTGCCGTCGGGAGCGATCACGAACGTCGAGCGGTCGATGCCCATGTACGTGCGGCCCATGTACTTCTTCTCGCCCCAGACGCCGTAGCGCTCCGCGACCTCGTGCTCCGTGTCTGCGAGCAGCGTGAAGGGAAGCCCGTACTTCTCCCGGAACTGGACGTGCCGCGCGACGCTGTCGGGGGAGACGCCGAGGACGACAGCTCCCGCGCGCTCGAACTCGCCGTAGGCGTCGCGGATCCCGCACGCCTGCGTGGTGCAGCCCGGCGTGTCGTCCTTCGGGTAGAAGTAGAGGACGACCAGCCGGCCGCGGAAGTCGGCGAGCGAGACGCTCTCTCCCGCGTCGCTCGTGAGCGTGAACTCCGGCGCCGGCTGCCCCTCGCTGACCACGCTCGCAGCCTAACGCGCGAAGTACGGAACGCGGATCCGCGCAGGCCCCGATGCCGCCGGACGCCACCGAGGCGGTGTATGCGTGGGACCCAGGCGCGCTCGTCTCGCTCGGCCTCCCGCCGCTCGTGGAGTAGGAGCCGCTGCGCGAGGCCGTCGGCGAGCAGGTCGGCGTCCGCGTCATCCCGAAGACGGTGACCGGCAAGCCCGTACCGGCGCACGAACCACGACAACATCCCTGCAGGACGGCGCGGCTACATGCTCGCGCGTACGCGCGCGAGCACGGGAGGACGACCCGAGGCGGCGGGGTGGCCGTGGCAGCCC
>JAVKST010000031.1:0-23298 GCA_039583515.1 Gaiellaceae bacterium | reverse complement strand
GCTAGCGCGCCGATGCTTCCAACCAGCAACATTGCGAGACCGTCACTCTGGGAGAGCCTGTCTGTTGTGCCGCTGATCGCCTCAACGGAGAGCGTCGCCGGGTACTGCAGGACAACGGCCGCGGCAAGGGCGATGAAGAAGACGTTCCGAACGACAGCGAACGCGGAGATCTCTCGCTGCGAGACCGTCCCGAAGCATCCGCAAGCAATACGGCGGCCTCGGACGAGGTTGATCGCGACTGCCAGCGAGAAGGCGGCCAGCAACAGAGCGACTGCAACACCGGCGGCGCGCACGGCAATGCCAACGAGCAGGCACAGCCCGACGATTGTCTCGAATGTCGGGATCGTTAGAGCGAGCGCGTGACTGTAGCGACGAGGGCCAACGCGATACGAGCGGATGACGTCCTGGAATGCGTCGAGGTTAGGGACCTTGGAGAGGCCGGAGAGAAAGAAGATCGTTCCTAGCCCGAAGCGGAATGCTAAGGCCGCTTCGTCCACTGCTCCCCCTTGCACTGAACTTCCGAGCTGCCACAGCCAAGCGGAGCGATCTACGATACTACTGACCTACTCGAAAGGCAAGCGGGTGGCGACAAGGGACCGACGGACGTGCTGGGAACGCAGCTGACGCGCTCGCCTCTGCGTACGTCCGGGCAGAGCGAGTCGCGCCTGGTTGCGGCAGCCGCGGCGCTCTTCCTGACTGGGCTGGTTGCTCTTGGCAGTAGATCGGGTCTCGGCGCAGGCGATCTCTCGAGCTCGTACAGCCGGTTTGTGCTCCTTGCCGCGGCAGCAGTGGTCCTCGCCTTGGCGGCGGTCGGTTTGTGGCTCGACGGGTACGCGACCCTGGCGGGGCGAAGGCGCCGAGCGAAGCTGATTGCTGCGATCGTCACGCTATTGCTTCTGACCTCGCTCACCTCGTCGCTGTTTAGGCCCGACCGAAACTTTGCCGGTTACCCCTGCGCGCCGAATTGCACCAAGGGCGGCGGCCACCCCTCCGGGGGCGGCAAGGCGTTCCACGGCTCCGGGGGTGGCGCCGCGGGCTTTTCGTTCGCCGGCGCATTGGCGGGAGGTTCGTTGCTGGCCGCCTTGCTGCTCGGCGGGGTTGGATTGCTCCTCGCGGCCCGGCGGCAGTCAGTGGCAGTTGAAGCGGAGCCGCAGCTCCGCGGTGTTGACGAGGCGCTGCTCGAGCCGCTGGCCGAGGCGGTCGGGGGATCGCTCCAGGATTTGCGGCGGGAGGGTGATGTGCGTCGCGCTGTTATCGCGTGTTATGCGCGGATGGAGCGGGCGTTGGCGCGCTCTGGTGCGGTGCGGGAGCCGCACGAGGCGCCGTTCGAGTTCTTGGCGCGGGTGCTCGAGCAGATCGCCTCCGAGCCGGGGCGGGTCTTGACAGAGCTGTTCGAACGCGCGAAGTTCAGCCTGGAGCCGATGGGTGTGCCGGAGAAGGAGGACGCGATCGCGGCACTCGACCAACTGCGTTCGGCGGCAGCCGTGCCGGTCGCGGAGTCGGCGGGCGCATGAAGCGGCTCATCGTGCTGCTTTCGATCGTCACAGTCCTGGCCGTTCTCCTGCACCTGGTTCGTCCGGGCGAAGGCGTGCGTGTGTACCTGCTCGTCGTTGTGGCGGCTATTGCGGCTAGGGTCGCTGCGCGGACGTCTGCGCGGTTTGGGCGGATCGAGCGGCAGTGGCGAGCGACGCCGGGGACGGCTGCATCTCTGCCGCGGTTCTTGGAGCGCGCGGAGTGGCGACTCGAGAGCGCAAGCGGGTCGCTGGCGCAGTTTGAACCGCTGCGGCGGCAGCTGCGGGCGGTAGCAGAGCAGCGACTCGCCCGACACGGTTCCCGGCTCGGAAGCGAGCGCTCACGGCACCTCCTAGGGCAGGAATCGTCGCTTTTGCTCGAACCGGCCCGTGACAACCGTTCCGCTCCCGGTCCAGGCCCAGACGAGTTGGCCCGGTTGCTCGCGAGACTGGAGCAATTGTGATGCTGTCGCTTGCCGAGACCTCGGAGCATGCGGAGCGGATGTTGGCCCAGGTTGAGCGCGCGATCGTCGGCAAGCGTCAGGCGCTCGAGCTCGTCCTTCTCGGCATTCTCGCCGACGGTCACGTCCTGCTGGAGGACTTCCCTGGCCTCGCGAAAACGCTTATCGCGCACTCGCTCGCGCGCACCGCAGCAGTCGAGTTCACGCGCGTGCAGTTCACGCCGGACCTCTTGCCGGCGGACATCACGGGCACGGCGATCTACAACCAGCGCGAGGGGGAGTTCGAGTTTCGCCCCGGCCCGATCTTCACCAATCTGCTGCTGGCGGACGAAGTAAACCGGGCGCCGCCGAAGACGCAGGCTGCGCTGTTGGAGGCGATGCAGGAGCGGCAGGTGACGACCGGTCGCACCACGCGTCCGCTCGCGCGTCCGTTTGTCGTGATCGCGACCCAGAACCCGATCGAGTACGAGGGGACGTATCCGCTGCCGGAGGCGCAGCTCGACCGTTTCCTGCTCCGCCTGCGCGTCGGCTATCCGTCGCTGGAGGACGAGATGCAAGTGCTGGCGCGCCGGCTCGCGCGCGGCGTCGACGAGGTGGAGATCGACGCGGTCGTCGATGCGCCGACGCTCGTCGAGATGCAGCGCTCGCTCGAGCAGGTGTACGTCGCCGAGAGCATCCTCGAGTACATCGCGCGGCTGGTACGTGCGACGCGCGAGAACCCGCGTGTGCAGGTCGGGGCGAGTCCGCGCGGCGGTCTGGCGTTGGTGAAGCTCGCGCGCGGCCACGCCGTACTCGATCGGCGAACATACGTCACGCCGGAGGACGTCAAAGCCGTGGCCGTGGTAGCGCTGGCGCACCGGCTGGTGCTGGCGCCCGAGCTCTGGGTGCAGCAGCTGCGCGGCGACGACATCGTGGCCGAATGTCTCGAACAGGTCCCGACACCTGTCGCGGACGATCTGACACCGCCGCGGCAGTGACGCAGCTCGCCACTCCGAGGCTGCGCGCGGCGCTGTGGCTGACGGCGGTGGGGATCGTCGCCTCGCTAGTCGCCTCCCGCCCGGAGGCCGCCGCGCTCGCAGCACCGTTCGCGACCTTGGCGCTGATCGGCGTGTGGCAACGCCGTCCGCCGCAGCTCCGCGCGGCGCTCTCGCTCGAGCGCGAGCGCGTCCAGGAGGGGGAGCGCGTGCACGCTGAGCTTGAGCTGCGCTCGCCGACTGCGACCGACCGGCTCGAGGCCGAGTTGCTGCTCCCACCAGGCCTGGCGCTGGAGGAAGAAAGCGAAGGGGCTCTCTCACTCCGCGCCGGCGAAGAGCAGAGGATCGAACTCACGATCAACTGCGAGCGCTGGGGCGCCTATGCGGCCGGGCTACTCCGAGTGCGCCGCTACGACCGGCTGCGGCTTCTGGCCGACGAGCACGAGCTCGACATCGGGCCGTCGCTGCGGGTCTATCCGCGACAGGAGACGCTGCGCGCGCTCACGCGTCCGCTCTCGACGCAAGCATCGGTCGGCGACCAGGTCGCGCGCCGCCGCGGCGACGGAATCGAGCTCGCCCAGCTCCGCACCTACAGCGAGGGAGACGACCTGCGCCGGGTCAACTGGGCGGCGACGGCGCGCACCGGCCAGCTGGTCGTCAACGAGCTCCATCCGGAACGCAACGCCACGGTCGTTCTCGTACTCGACACCTTTTGCGACCTGGGCACTCACGTCAACCCGTTGGACGAGTCGGTGCGGGCCGTGATCGCGCTGGCACAGCGGTACCTCATCCGCCGCGACCGGGTCGGATTGCTCACGCTCGGTGGCGGCACCCGCTCGCTGCGGCCGGCAAGCGGCGCGCTCCAGCTGCATCGGATCATCGACACGGTGTTGAACACGCGCGCCGTCGCGCCACGCGAAGATGCTCCTCCGATCTACATCCCACCGCGGCTGATACCCCCGCACGCGCTCGTGCTCGCGCTGTCGCCGCTGTTCGCGGATGCGGTGGTGGAGGCGGTGCTCGAGCTACGCGGCCGCGGCTTCGACGTCGCAGTCGTGGAGATCCCGCCGCTGCCGTACCTCACCCTTGCGAGGACGCGACTGCAGCCCGCTGCCCGTCTGATCCGGCTCGAGCGCGATCTCCTGCGCAACCACTTGCACGTCCGTGGGATCCCGGTCGTCGAGTGGGAGCACGACGCACCGCTCGAGGCAGCCATCCGAGCAATGGAGGAGTTCCGACGCCGCGCCCGCGTCGTTCACGCCTAGCAACCGCGAGCGCTGCCCTGCTGCTGACGGCAGGGCTGGCAGCGTACGCGTCGCTCTCGGCCCGCCACCTCGGCTCGTTCGTCGCGCTCCTCGCCGGCATCGCCGTCCTGCTCGTGCTCGCCGGCGTGGTCGGCCTATGGGAGGATGCGCTTGCCTTTGGCCCCGCGCTGCTCCTGGTCGCCAACACGATCGCGCTCGCATCCTCGCCGGCTACGTTCGAGCGCAGCGTGCCCTTCGTCGCCAGCGGCCTAGTCGTGATCGTCGACCTGGGAGCGTGGTCGCTCGAGCTGCGCGACGGCCCTGAACAACAGCCGCTCGCCCACCTCCGCACGCTCGGCGCGCTCGCGCTCGGCGCGCTAGGAGCCTCCGCGCTCGTTCTCGCCGTCGGTACAGAAGTGATCGCGGGAGGGTTCGGCGTCTGGCTGATCGCGGTCACCGCCGCGCTCGCAATGTTCACGCTGATACGCCGGAGCGGCCTCAGCGTAGAGCCCAACGCGACCCATGACCCGGGCCGGCACGCCTCCTCCGCCGAGAAGCATCGAGCCTGAACGAAAAACGCCGTACCATCCCGGCGTGCAGCTCCTCGCCCTTCTCGCTGCCGTCTTCTCCCTCTGGAGTCCCGCCTTCCACAGCGGCGCGCAGTGCAGTGTAGAAGGCGTCCCGGACGGCACCCTTCACGGCGCCCGTTGAAGGTGGCCGTCTCGAGGAGGCCCGCGCCCGCGCCAGCCGACGCGGCATCTACGGTCGCGGAGATGACCGAATCAAGGTCGACCCGCCTCCGCGTCGCCTTCGACGAGATCCTCCCGATCAAGGAGGCGGCGCGCACGCTGCCACGCGCGCTCGACCGGCTTGACCGCGGCCACGTCGAGCAGCTCGTGATCACGCGCCGCAACACACCACGAGCGGTGCTGATCGCCACCGAGCGCTACGAAGAGCTCCTCCGCGCGGCGAACGCCTAGCTGGGTGTTGGGGCGAATCCGGTCGGCTTCGCCGACGCGATCCGTCCTCGGCCTCCTCGTTCGCGTGCCGCGCGCTGAACGCTCACGCCGACAAGCTGGCCAACCAGGGGATCGACGACGCCAACAGGACACCGTCGACGCAGTTGCCGAGCTAATCGCTCCACTCAACCGCGCGTGGCGCGCCGTGTCGGCCCAGCAAGAGTGGCGGACCGTACACGTGATCGTGAAGCATTTATGGAGCAGAGCGGGCGCAACCGCCGGCAACGGGTCGCAAAATGACCCGCCCCGGAAACCGCTCAAACAAGCCATTTTACAACGATCAGCAGCCCCTCGCAACGGCCCAGGACTTGATGGTAAGGAGCGGGTTGAGTTGAGCGTCTCGATTGCTCGGCGAGGATAGAGAGACCAGCGAGGGTCAGTGCTTGGCTGCCGCTGGTCGTTCTTCTGTTGTGCCGAGCAGGTTGGCGAAGGGGCTGGCGGCCATTTGTTGGCGGATGTTGTCGGCGTGGGCGGCTTGGTGGAAGAGGTGGGTGTAGTTGCCCCGCTCCCCGGTCCGGGGAGCGGGGCAGAGGCACTCCCCGACCTCGCGCCGCTGGCCCGAAACGCTGGCCCCCGAGAATTCGCCGCCGACGTCACCACCATCCTCGGCGCCCAGCCCACCACCCACGAGCGCGCACTCTGGGACATCTGGTCAAAAACTAAGTCACCTCGCCCTTGTCGCTCCTAGTCTCTAGTGAGCGCTCTCGGTCGGCCAAGCGACGTCCACGACACATGCGATGGTGTCGCAACTCCCGTGCGTGATTTCTTCAGCAAGCTGCTTCTCGGGCCGCCGTCCACGAGCGATATCCCCAGGCAGGGGTTACGTCGCTCACGTGTGCTGTTGCGCGAGGAGTGGAATCGAGAGTCTTACGGGCTCACTCGGCTCGTGCGATTGCTCCTGACCGTGGCCCCGTGGTTCTTCCCGACGATCTACATCGACCAGCTGTTCCGGTCGCGCGACCGGAGGCTCGTCGCGGTCCCGCGGGAACCTCTACATTCTGCTGCGCCTCGCCTTCTGGGTAGCCGTGTTCGAAGGTCGACTTTGGGACCATGCCATCGTCGTCGGCCTGGCGGCGTACTTCTGCCTCGAGATTCTTCTTCACCTCGCTGGCTCGGCATTTGTGTGGGCCAGCATCCGATCAGTCCGCAGAGAACTCTGCTGCTCTCGATCCTCAGCTATGGAGAGCTGACCATCGCTTTCTCGATCTTCTATCTATTCACGGACTCTCTGAGTTGGAAGACCTCTAGCGCCGGTCAAGCGATCTACTTCAGCGCCGCGACCGCAACGACACTCGGGATCGGGGACATCAGACCGGCGGACGTGATAGGCCGAGACTTGGTGATTGCGCAGCTGGCCGTCTTCGCCGTCTTCGTCCTTCTCTTCCTAAGCACTTTCGTATCACGGGCTGGCTCGGAACCTCCGAGGGCCTAAGCGGGCGCTATTGCCTCAGGCCGCAGCGTGGTCAAGGCGTGGTCAAGTAGCGGCGAAAAACGGCGACGACAGCCGGCAAAACGGTACTGGCCTACCCCGCACCGTTGCGCAAAGTGGTAAACGCCTGCGAACGCTCACTAGAGGCTCAGAGCAAATCGCACCCAGGAGGTCGCCGGTTCGAGCCCGGGTCGCCGGCGTGGACGGTGCGCCCTCGGGGGCGTGCGCAGGATGTTCGAGAGCAGCGCCTGCGCTTCGGCGGAATCGACCGCGCCCACGAGCTCCTCGTCGCGCAAGGTGGCATAGGACGCGACGTACCGGTCGATCTTCGGCGTTCCACTCACGGCAGTTCCTCCGTTCTCAAGGCGGGCGGCAGAAAGGGGCTGGGGCAGGCCTCGAGCTCGCCGGCCAGCCGCCGACGAGCGCGGTGCAGCCGAACGTGGACTGCACCCGGCGAGCAGCCGAGGACGCGGGCGACCTCACGCGGCGAGAGCCCTTCCCAGGCGGTGAGGGTGATTGCCTCGCGCTCGAGCGGGCCGAGCGAGGCGAGAGCCGCCGCCGCTGCGCCAGACGGTTCCGGCGTGGGCCGCTCGGTCTCGGCATGCTCGACGAGCCTCGCGGCGAGCCTGAGCCGGCGGCGACGGCTGTGCGCCTGATTGGCGACGATCCTCCGCCCGGTCCCGTAGAGCCAGAGCCGCCCCTCGTCGCCCGTCGGCACGTCCGCCAGGCGACGCCACGCAGCGAGGAACGTCTCCGCGACGACGTCTCCGGCGTCGCCGGGATCCACGCGCCGTAGCGCGTAACCGAGGATGCGGTGGTAGTTGGCGACCGTAGAGCGCCTCGAAGCGCTCCCGCCGAGCCGCACCGTCCAGATCGCGCCTCATCGGCATGACGGTCGCACATGTCCGGCGGCGGCCCGAGCGTTACATCGCTCAGCCGAAGAACGCCCGCGCGACGTCGTACCACTCGCGCGGCACGAGCTTGAGCTGGGCAGTGGCCTCTGCGAGCGGGACGGCCACGACGTCGTCCCCTCGGAGCGCCGCCATCTGACCGAACTCCCCGCCGACCGCGAGGTCGGCCGCCTTCAGGCCGAAGCGGGTGGCGAGGACGCGGTCGCGCGCAGTCGGCGAGCCGCCGCGCTGGACGTGCCCGAGCACGGTGACGCGCGTCTCGAAGCCCGTGCGCTGCTCGATCTCGCGCCCGAGGACGTCGCCGACGCCGCGCTTCGACAGGATCACGTGGCCGAACTGGTCGCGCTCGCCGGCGTCCGCCATCCCCGGCAGCTCGCAGCCCTCGCTGATCACGACGATCGAGAAGTTCTTGCCGCGCGCGTGCCGCTTGCGGATCGTCTCCGCCACCTCGTCGAAGTCGACGGGGATCTCCGGGACGAGGATCACGTCGGCGCCGCCGGCGATGCCGCTCATGACGGCGATCCAGCCGGCGTGGCGGCCCATCACCTCGACGACCATGACCCGGTTGTGCGATTCCGCGGTCGTGTGCAGCCGGTCGATCGCCTCGGTCGCGATCGAGACGGCGGTGTCGAAGCCGAAGGTGTAGTCGGTGCCGGAGAGGTCGTTGTCGATCGTCTTCGGGACGCCGACGACCGGCAGCCCCTGCTCGCCGTGCAGGCGCGCGGCGACGCCGAGCGTGTCCTCGCCGCCGATGGCGACGAGCGCGTCGAGCCCGCGGTCGCGGAAGTTCTGCAGCACCCGCTCGACGCCGTCGTCGAGCTTGAAGGGGTTCGTGCGGCTGGTGCCGATGATCGTGCCGCCGCGCGGCAGGATGCCCGAGACCTGCTGCGGGCCCAGCTCCTCGAAGATCGGCTCGACGAGGCCGCGCCAGCCCTCCCGCACGGCGACCGCCTGCCAGCCGGCTGCGTCCGCCCGTCGCACGACCGCCCGGATCACCGCGTTCAGCCCGGGGCAATCGCCCCCGCCGGTGAGGATGCCGACGCTCTTGGCCACGTCGGACGAGCCTAGATGCTCCCCATGCCGAAGGTGGGAATCGAACCCACACGGCCCGAAGGCCACCGGATTTTGAGTCCGGCGCGTCTGCCAGTTCCGCCACTTCGGCTCTGGCGGAATGGTACGTCGCGGCCTAGCTGCCGACCTTGAGCGGGAAATACGGCGGCGCGAGGAGGAAGCCGACGCGCGCATCCGCCCCGGCCTCGCCGCGCGCCATCTGCAGCGCAGCGCCGAGGCTTCCGATCGGCACGAAGCCGAGCTGGCGGACGGCGGTTGCGTCCCGCGCGCCCGCGACGTAGACGGAGCCCAGGCGCTCGAGCGCCGGCCGGCACGCCTCCCAGTCGCGGAACGGCAGCAGGGGGTGGACGGTGCGGCCGGCCCGGTACTCCTCGATCGCGCGAGCGTCGGCGGCCGCCGCGGCCTCGGCGGCGGCGAGCAGATCCGGGTCTCGCGCGACCGGCGCCGCCCGGAAGAACACGCGATAGGGCTGCTGCGTGGGGCGGGCAAAGGTGCGCCGGAAGCCGCTGACGACGATCGCGACGCCGCCGTCGACGAGCGGGAACCCGTCCCGCCAGAGCCCGAGCGCGCGGACGAGCCCGAGATGGGCCGCCACGAGCGGGTTCGGGCTCTCGCGCGGCAGGAAAGGAGTGGTTCCCGGCGTGCCGACGACGAGCGCGTCGAGCGGCTCGGCCAGCGACGTCCCGCGTAGCTCGATCCCCCGCAGCAGCGCCTCGGCATGCGCGACCGACGGCGGCCCGGCGAGCACGGCGGCCGCCGTCCGCCCGGCCGCGAGCGAACGCAGGATGCGGCGTCGTGCGAACGCCGGCACGGCGCCGTAGACGTGACGGAGCGGCGAGCGCACGATCCGCTCCTCCGCCTCCGGCTCGTACGGATAGCCGCGCAGCAGGCCCGTCAGCTGCGGGTGGTTGAGCGCGAGGGAGACGCCGAGCAGCGGCACCCGGGCGGCGAGGAGCAGCTCGAGCCGCGTAGCGAGACGCCACCCGCCGGAGCCGGCTGTCTCGAGCAGCGAATACGCCGTCGCCCGGCGCTGCGCCTCGGCGGCGCCGGCGGCCAGGAGCGCCGAAGGGCCGCCGTCGAGCACGCTCTCCGCCGAGGTCACGGCGACGACGAGATCCGTCTCGACCAGCTCTCGCGCCACCCGCAGTGGGGGTGGGCCGTCGTCGACCGTGAGGAGCGCGGGATCCTCCGCGTCGTGGACGACGACCCGGCCGCGAAAGCGGCGGGCGAGCTCCGGCGTGACGAGTCCGGGCAGCCAGCGCAGGCCCGTTCTCCGCATCAGCCCGCACGCGACGAGGAGCGTCTGCCGGTCGGACGGGATTCCGAGCGCCTCGAGAGCCTCGACGACCGTCGCGAGCGCACGCTGGCGCGGGTCGCCGGACAGCTCCGGGATCGGCAGCGCCGGCGGCTCGACGACGATCGTCACGCGGCGGGCGCCGCGCGCGAGCCCCTCGAGCGGCTCGCCGTCGAGCGGGAAGCGCAACGCCTCACGCGTCGCGGCCTCGACGTCCGTGCCGCGACCGGGCGCAGGCGGCCGCAGCACGACCGCGCCGTCGGCGTCCGCGGTGACGACGCTCGTCCCGGAAAGGAGCGGCACGCGCGGCATCCGCTGATTGAAGCGACTCGCCGCACCGCTGCGGGTTCCTACGGATGCCTGCGGCGGCCGTTCGGAGCCAGGTTAAGACGCTGAAGTAGGCGCGGTCACAGGTCGGGCAGGCGGCGAAACAGGCGGATCTGCGTGACCTCGAAGCCGCGCGAGGGCCAGTAGCGCGAGGCGGTCAGGTTCGTGACGCGCCAGTTCGTGCGAAGTCGCTGGTATCCGCGCTCGGCTGTGCGTGCGAGCGCGTACGCCGTGAGCGCGCGGCCGACGCCGCTGCCGCGTTCGGTCGGAAGCACCGCCGTCGACGCGAGATGAAGCGCGGCGGAATCCGACGGGTCGGGCACCAGCGTCGCGTGTCCGACAGCGGCGCCGGCGCGCTCGGCGACGACGTAGTCGACCGCGTCGTCCGCCAGCGTCTCCACCCAGCTCCTGCGGTGCTCGTCCGCGTCCTGCGTGAACGACGAATAGGACGGAGACGCCGCCTGCGCCTGCTCGATCAGCCGGTCGATCCGCAACGCCGTCTCGAGGTCGGCCGGGCCGCCCGCCCGCAGCACGACCCCGGGGACGTCGAACGGCTCGTCGCCGCTCGGCCGGCAGCCGTATGCGTGCATCTGCGCGAAGCCCAGCCGGTACCAGGGGTCGAGCTCCTCGGGCCGCGGTCCCGCGACCGCGAAATGGAGGGGCGGCCACGAGGGCGACCGCTCGGCATAGGCGCCGCGCACCGCCTCCGCGTCCGCGCTCAGCGCCTCGAGGAAGACGCAGGCGCCCCAGATCGGATGGTCGTCGAAGGGCTGGATCCCGAGGACGTCCGGCATCGGCGACGGACGATAGCGTGGAGGTGGATATGTCCCCGAAGACGCTCACGGGCGCCGAGCTCGACCTCGACGACGCGCCGGCCCGCGACGCCGAGCTGTTCCTGGTCGACGGCAACAACCTCGCGTACCGCGCCTTCTTCGCGCTGCCCGAGGAGCTCGCGACGACCGAGGGGTTCCCGACGGGCGCGCTGCTCGGCTTCACGAACATGCTCTTCAAGCTCCTGTCGGACTACCGGCCGAAGGGCGTCGCCGTCGCATGGGACACCCGTCCCGTGCATCGCCACGCCGAGGCGGCGGCGGCCGAGGTCGTCTACAAGGAGGGCCGCCGGCCGATGCCGGACCTGCTCGCGGAGCAGTTCCCGCACTTCCGGCCGATCGTCGAGGCGTTCGGCTACCGCAACCTCGAGTTCGAGGGCTGGGAGGCGGACGACGTGATCGCGACGCTCGCCGCGCGCGCCGACGAAGCGGGGATCAGGACGTGCGTCGTCTCCACCGACCGCGACGCCTTCCAGCTCGTCTCGGACAACGTCTGCCTGATGATGACGCCGCGCGGCGTCAGCGACGTCAACGTCTACACGCCCGAGCGTGTCGAGGCGCGATACGGGATACGTCCCGATCAGATCCCGGACTTCATCGGCCTCAAGGGCGATGCGTCCGACAACATCCCGGGCGTCCCCGGCATCGGCGACAAGACCGGGGGGCAGCTGATCGCGCAGTACGCCTCGCTCGAAGAGGTGCTCGCGCACGTCGACGAGCAGTCGCCGGCGCGGCGGAAGAACCTGACCGAGTTCGCCGAGCAGGCGCGCGCGGCGAAGCAGCTCGCGACGATGCGGCGCGACCTGGACGTCGACTGTGACCCGGCGGAGCTCGTCCTCGCGCCGCCCGATCGCTCGCAACTGCGGGAGATGTTCCGGCAGTTCGAGTTCCGGGCGCTTCTCGGCCGGGTGGACGAGCTCGACGAGGCGGTGCCGGCGCGCGAGCGGATCACGGCCGGCACGGCCGCCACCTGGCGCGAGGGCGAGCTCCCCGACACCGGCGGCGTCGCGGCCGACGACGGCCGTCTCGCCATCGCGACCGGGGAGGAGGTCGTCATCGGACCGCGTCCGGAGCGGCTGGAAGGCTCGTTCGTCGCCCACGATGCGAAGGCGATCCGGGTCGACGCCGCCGACGACACCATGATCCTCGCGTACCTGATCGAGCCGGGGCGGAGCGAGTATCTGCTCGACGACCTCGCCGCCGAGTACGCGGTCGAGGCGGTTGCCGAGCCGGAGGCCGAGGAGGAGACGGCGCGGCTCGTCCGCCACGCGGCGGTGACGCTGCGCCTGCGCGACCCTCTGCTCGAGCGCGTCCGCGAGCGCGGCGCGGAGCGCCTCTACCGCGACGTCGAGATGCCGCTCGTGGGCGTCCTCCGCGGGATGGAGGAGGCCGGAGTCAAGATCGACACGTACCGGATGGGCGAGATCACGGCGCGCCTCGCCGACCGCGTCGAGGAGCTCGAGGCGCGCGCGTACGAGCTGGCCGGCGAGGAGTTCGTCCTCGGCTCGCCGCAGCAGCTCGCGCGGATCCTGTTCGAGAAGCTCGCCCTCACCCCCGGGCGCAAGGGCAAGACCGGCTACTCGACCGACACGAAGGTGCTGCGCGCGATCCGCGACGAGCACGAGATCGTGCCGGTGATCGAGGAGTGGCGCGAGCTCTCCAAGCTCCTCAACACGTATCTCGTGCCGCTGCCGTCGCTGCTCGGTCCCGACGCCCGCCTCCACACGACGTTCAACCAGACGGTCGCGGCGACCGGGCGGCTCTCGACGACGAGCCCGAACCTCCAGTCGATCCCGATCCGCACCGACCTCGGCCGCGAGATCCGCTCGGCGTTCGTCGCCGAGCCGGGCTGCCGGCTCGTCTCCGCCGACTACTCGCAGATCGAGCTGCGCATCCTCGCCCACGTCTCCGGGGAGCCGAAGCTGCGCGAGGCGTTCGAGCGCGGGGAGGACATCCACCGCGCGACCGCCGCCGAGGTGCTCGGCGTCGACCCCGCGCAGCTGACGCCTGCCCAGCGCTCGATCGCCAAGATGATCAACTTCGGGATCGTCTACGGCATCTCGGCGTTCGGGCTCTCCGAGAACCTGGAGATACCGCGCGAGGAGGCGCAGAAGTACATCGACGCGTACCTCGCGCGCTTCCCGCTCGTGCAGGACTTCATCGAACGGACGATCGAGCAGGCGGAACGGGACGGCTACGCGACGAGCCTGCTCGGGCGCCGCCGCCCGGTGCCGGAGCTGCGGGCGCGGAACCGGCAGACGCGCGGCTTCGGCGAGCGCGTCGCGGTCAACTTCGTGATGCAGGGCTCGAACGCGGACATCATCAAGAGGGCGATGGTCGCGATCGAGCGCAGGCTGCGCGGGGAGGGGAGGAGCGCGCGCCTCGTGCTCCAGGTGCACGACGAGCTGCTGCTCGAAGCCCCGGACGCCGAGGTGCCTGCGGTCAAGGAGGTCGTGCGCGAGGAGATGTGCGGCGCCTATCCGCTCGACCCGCCGCTCGCGGTCGACGTCGGCGCCGGCGACTCGTGGGCGGACGCGAAGAGCTGACGCGAGGAGTGGCCCGAGTTGCGCGCGGTGCTCGACCAGTGGGCGAGCGAGGAAGAGCTCGACCCGCGCCTCGAGCAGCTCCGCCAGTTCTTCGCGGCCGACGCTTCCTTACCTAGGAGTAGCCGAGCTCGGCCAGCAGCTCGCCTGCCTCGGCCTCGACGTCCGCGAGCTGCTCGCCGGAGAGGTCGCGGCGCCAGCGGCCAATCGAGGTGTCGCGGAAGCCGCCGAGCGCGCGGCGCAGCTCGGCCTTGCCGGCGCCGAGGAACTCCGCGAGCCGCTCCGCCTCGCCGGCGAGCGATTCGTACCGTACCTCGAGCACGCGCTCGCGCGGCTCGGGCGACCGTCCCGCCTCGACGTAGCGCCGCCACGCCCACGCGCAGCGGCGCGCATCCGAGACACGTGTGAATTCCTCCCGCCGCTCGGGCTCGACCCAGAAACGCGGCAGCGAGCCGTACGCGTGGCCGGCGTCGTCCGTGCCGGAGCGGGACGCGCTCAGCCAGCCCCGCTCGAGCAGTGAGCAGACGACGTCGCGGCCGTCGCGGAGCGAATGCACCGCGAGCGAGTGCGGATACGCGGCGAGCGCCTCGCCGAGAACGAACGCCGTCTCCGGGGTCTGCTCGACGCCGCGCAGCCCGCGCGCGAGCCCGAACGCGCGTACCCGCTCGAGAATCCGCCGCAGCTCGGCCGCCGAAGGCCTCGACGGCAGCGCTGCCTTCCACGGCTTCACCTCGTCGAGGTCGACGAAGCCGGGGAGGTCGCCGATCGAACGACCGAGGAACGTCGTACCCGAGCGCGGGCAGCCGACGACGAAGACGAGCCGCTCCTCCCGACCGAGCCGCGGCCGGTAGACGGCCCGCTCGGCGACTCGCGCGGCCGCGACCGCGTAGTCGAACGCTCTCACAGCGGCTCGGGCAGCGAGTCCGGGACGAGGCCGACCCCCTGGCGCAGGGTCTCGATCAGCGCCTGCGCGCTGTCGAGCAGCGCCGCGAGCGCCTCGATCTCGTCGCGAGGCACCTCCACCGTCACGCGCACCGGCGAGCGGGCCGACGAGGAGAGCGCGAGCGTCTCCTCGTCGCCGGCGGCGAGCGCGGTCACGTCGAGGAACTCGTCGCGCGCCACGCGCAGGCCGGGCGCGAACCGCTCGGACGCCGAGCGCAGCCGTTGCGCGAGGAGGCCCGGATAGTGACCCGGCAGCCGGATCGTCGCGTCGCCGCTGCGCAGGCCGATCGTCGCCGCCCAAGCTGCGTACCCGGCGCCGCCCTCGGCGCTCCGCAGAACGGCGACGGCGCAGGACGTCGTGCTGCCGATCGGATACCGCTCCTCCACGCAGCCAGCGTAACCGCGTCCGCCGGACGGTCTCGGCCGGAGAGGGGGTATATTGACCCGCCCCATGGCCAACGAGACGATCAACGACCCGCGGCTCGAGGAAGGCGTCTGGACGACCGACCCCGAGACCGGGGAGCTCGTTCCCGACTACGAGGCGACCTTCCCGACGATCGAGGAGGGCCAGGTCGTGCACGGCACCGTCGTGCGCGTGGACAAGGACGAGGTGCTCGTCGACATCGGCTACAAGTCGGAGGGCGTGATCCCGGTCGCCGAGTTGTCGATCCGGCGCTCGATCAACCCCGCGGACGAGGTCTCGGTGGGCGACGAGGTCGCGGCGCTCGTGATGACGAAGGAGGACGCCGAGGGCCGGCTGATCCTCTCGAAGAAGCGCGCCCGCTTCGAGATCGCGTGGAAGGCGATCGAGGAGGCGCACGAGAAGGGCGATCCCGTCACCGGGCGCGTGATCGAGGTCGTCAAGGGCGGCCTGATCCTCGACCTCGGCGTGCGCGGCTTCCTGCCCGCGTCGCTCGTCGACATCCGCCGCGTGCAGGACCTCGACGAGTTCCTCGGCCAGGAACTCGAGTGCAAGGTGATCGAGCTCAACCGCTCGCGCAACAACGTCGTCCTCTCGCGCCGCGCCGTGCTCGAGGAGGAGCGCAAGGAGCAGCGGCAGCGGATCCTCGACCGGCTCAACCCCGGCGACGTCGTCGAGGGCACGATCTCGAACATCGTCGACTTCGGCGCCTTCGTCGACCTGGACGGCATGGACGGCCTGATCCACATCTCGGAGCTCTCGTGGAGCCACGTCAACCACCCCTCCGAGGTGCTCGAGATCGGCAAGACGGTCAGGGTGCAGGTGCTCGACATCGACCGCGAGCGGCAGCGGATCTCCCTCGGGCTCAAGCAGACGCAGAGCGACCCGTGGCAGCAGGTGCTCGAGAGCTACCAGGAGGGCGACGTCGTGCAGGGAACGGTGACGAAGGTGGTCACGTTCGGCGCGTTCGTCGAGATCCTCCCGGGCGTCGAGGGGCTCGTGCACATCTCCGAGCTCGCCCAGCACCATGTCGAGAACCCGCGCGAGGTCGTCTCCCAGGGCGACAAGGTCAACGTCCGCATCCTCGAGGTCGACGCCGACCGGCGCCGGCTCTCGCTCTCGCTCAAGCGCGTGGAGGAAGGGATGCCGGTGCAGCCGCGGCCGGGCGACGACGCCGAGCCTCCCGCGCTCGACCTCTCCGAGGACGTGTTCGCGGACGAGCCGGCCGTCTCCGTCGACACCGCGACGGAGGAACCGGTTGCGGTCGCGAGCGACGAGCCCGTCGAGGGGCCGGTCGACGAGGCAGACGAGGCTGAGGCCGAGGCCGACGAGGCCGAGGAGGCCGAGGCGGAGGACGAAGAGCTCGAGGCCGCCGCCGTCAGCTCGGACGAGCCCGCCGAGGGCACGGCCGAGGACGAGGACTCGGCGGCCTAGGTAGCGCGATGCGGCCGCTCGCGGTCGCGCTTACCGGGGGCATCGCGGCGGGGAAGAGCGAGGCGCTGCGGGCATTCGCGCGCCACGGGGCCGCGGTCGCGTCGAGCGACGACATCGTGCACCGGCTCTACCGCGAGGACGCGAGCCTCCGGGACGCGGTGCGCGCCCGCTGGGGAGACCGGGTCTTCCGCGACGGCGAGCCCGACCGCGCGGCCGTCGGCGAGATCGTGTTCGCCGACCGCGACGAGCTCGCATGGCTCGAAGGCCAGCTTCACCCGCGCGTCCGCGAGGCCGTCTCCGACTGGCTCGCTCGTCAGACTTCCGACGTGGCGGTGGTGGAGATCCCGCTCCTGTACGAGACCGGAGGCGAGTCTCGCTTCGACCGCGTCGTCGTCGTGACGGCGCCGGCGGAGCTGCGCGCCGAGCGGCGCGGGGACGTCGCAGCGCGGGAGCGGCGGCTCGTCCCCGACGCGGAGAAGGCGCGCCGCGCCGACTTCGCCTACGTGAACGACGGCACGCTGGAGGAGCTCGACGCCTTCGTGGCGCGTGTGCTGGAGGAGCTGCGATCGTCCTGAGGCGCTCACTGGTGCTGGTCGTGGTCGCAGTGGTTGCCCTGGCCGGCGCCTTCGTCTATCTCCAGCGGACGGAGCCGCCGTGGTACGCGCGGCTCTGGTATCCGCTCCGCTACGCGACGATCGTCCGCGTGCACGCCCACGAGAACGACGTCGATCCGGCGCTGCTCGCGGCGGTGATCGAGACGGAGAGCAAGTTCGACGCGACCGCGCGCTCGGGAGCGGGCGCGGTCGGCCTCATGCAGCTCACGCCGAGCACGGCGAGGGGGATCGCCGAGTACACGCACGGCACCCGCTTCCGGCTCTCCGACCTCACGAACCCGGACATCAACGTCCGCTACGGCGCGTGGTACCTGCGCCGGCTCCTGAACAGGTACGGCAACGAACGGCTCGCGCTCGCGGCCTACAACGCGGGACAGCAGAACGTCGACGCCTGGCGCGCCGCGCATCAGGGCATCCAGTTCGCCGAGACCCGGGACTACGTGGACAAGGTCGAGCGGCTGAAGGCGATCTACCGGCGCACGTACGCGAAACAGCTCGGCTACTAGACGGCCGCGCGCTGCTCGAGCTCGTTGTTCTTGTGGGCGAGGGCCGCGAAGCCCGCCTGGAGGAAGTCGTTCACCCCGGCCGCGCCGAGCGTCCACGTCAGCAGCCGGCCGAAGCGCGGCGCGACGATCTGCGTCGCCGCCAGACCGGCTGCGATCCACGTGCCGGCGCAGCGGGTGCAGGTGACGAGCTCGCCGAGCGCCTGGTGGAGCCCGCCGAGCTGCTCCTCCTCGACGAGCGGCTCGCGGATGAAGCTCCCCACAGGGTCGCGGGCGATCGTCCGCGCGGCCTTGAACGTCGCGAGCGCGAGCGTGACGAGGTCGAGAGGGCTGCGCTCGTGCGGGTCGCGACCGAGCGCGCGCCCGAGCAGGCCGGCGGTTGCGAGGCCGCCCGCGAAGGTCGCCATGATCGCCGCATACGCGCCGTAGGGAGGCGATTCGGCCACGGATACCCTGTGCCCGTGCCCGAGCTGTGGACAACCTCGACCTACCGTCCGACCGGGGACCAGCCGCAGGCGATCGACGTCCTCGCCGACGGGATCCTCGCCGGCGAGCGCAACCAGACGCTCGTCGGGGCGACCGGCACCGGCAAGACGGCGACGATGGCGTGGACGATCGAGAAGGTCGGCCGTCCGGCGCTCGTGATCGCCCACAACAAGACGCTCGCGGCGCAGCTCTGCAACGAGTTCCGGGAGTTCTTCCCGCACAACGCCGTCGAGTACTTCGTCTCCTACTACGACTACTACCAGCCCGAGGCGTACGTCCCGCAGGCCGACCTCTACATCGAGAAGGACTCGTCCCGGAACGACGACATCGCGCGGCTGCGGCTCGCGGCGACGTCCTCGCTCTTCACCCGCCGGGACGTGCTCGTCGTCGCGTCGGTCTCGTGCATCTACGGCCTCGGCTCGCCGGAGGAGTGGCGCGAGCGGATGATCTACCTCGAGGCCGGCGCCGAGCACGACCGCGACCTGCTCCTGCGCAAGCTGATCGACTCGCAATACGTGCGCAACGACACGATGCTCGGCCGCGGCCGCTTCCGGGTGAAGGGCGACGTCGTCGAGGTGCAGCCGGCTAACCAGGAGACGGCCTACCGGATCTCGTTCTTCGGCGACGAGGTGGAGGGCATGACGCACTTCGACCCGCTCACGGGGGAGGTGCTCGCGAAGCTCGAGAACCTCTCCATCTGGCCGGCGACCGAGTACGTGACCTCGCAGCCCACGATCGAGCGCGCGGTCGACGAGATCCGGCACGAGCTCGAGCAGCAGGTGGCGCAGTTCGAGGCGGAGGGGAAGCTCCTCGAGGCGCACCGGATCCGCCAGCGCACCGAGTACGACCTCGAGATGATGCGCGAGCTCGGCTTCTGCAACGGGATCGAGAACTACTCGCGCGTGCTCGAGGGACGGGCGCCGGGAACGCACCCGTTCACGCTGCTCGACTACTTCCCCCCCGACTTCGTCGTCTTCATCGACGAGTCGCACCAGACGGTGCCGCAGATCGGCGGGATGTACGAGGGCGACCGGTCGCGCAAGCAGACGCTCGTGGACTTCGGCTTCCGGCTGCCGTCGGCGCTCGACAACCGGCCGCTCCGCTTCGACGAGTTCCTGCGCAAGGTGCCGCAGATCGTGTTCGTCTCCGCCACGCCCGGGCAGTTCGAGCTGCGCCATTCCGAGCGTGTCGCCGAGCAGCTGATCCGGCCGACCGGCATCGTCGATCCCGATGTCGAGCAGCGGCCGACGCGGAACCAGATCGACGACCTGCTCGGCGAGATCCGGCAACGCGAGCAGGCGGGGGAGCGCGTCCTCGTCACGACGTTGACGAAGAAGATGGCCGAGGACCTGACGGATTACCTGCTCGAGTCGGGGGTCAAGGCGCGGTACCTCCACTCGGAGATCGACACGATCGAGCGGATCCAGATCGTCCGGGAGCTGCGGCTCGGCGAGTACGACGTCCTCGTCGGCGTCAACCTCCTGCGCGAGGGCCTCGACCTGCCGGAGGTGTCGCTCGTCGCGATCCTCGACGCCGACAAGGAGGGCTTCCTGCGCGGGCGGACGAGCCTGATCCAGACGATCGGCCGCGCGGCGCGCAACGTCAACGGCAAGGTGCTGATGTACGCGGACAAGCAGACCGAGGCGATCAAGGAGGCCGTCGACGAGACGAACCGCCGCCGCGCGGTCCAGCTCGCCTATAACGAGGAGCACGGGATCGTGCCGGAGACGATCGCCAAGGGCGTCTCCGACATCGCCGAGCTGCTGCAGCTCGAGGCGCCGCACGTCCCGGCCCGGCGACGGCGCGGCTCGGCGAAGGTCGAGGGCATGTCGCGCGAGGAGCTCGAGAAGCTGGTCGTCACGCTCGAGGAGGAGATGTACCTCGCCGCCGAGGAGCTGCGCTTCGAGTACGCGGCGAAGCTCCGGGACGAGATCAAGGACCTGCGCCGCGACCTGCAGGCGCTCGAGGAGGCGCGCGCCTAGCTCGCCGGGTTCGTGCCGGCTCACACGACCGCGCTACCCTCCGCGCATGGTCGCGACCATCATCGTCGCCATGGCGTCCGCGTTCATCACGGGCGCGCTCGCGCGCTTCGCGGTCCCCGGGCCGGACCCGATGCCGGCGTGGCTGACCGTCGCCATCGGGCTCCTCGGGACCGCGATCGGCACCGGCATCGTGATCGGCGTCGACGGCCGCAAGGCGAGCGCCGCAGGGTGGGCCGGCATCGCGAGCTTCCTCGCCGCGATCGCGCTCGTCGTCCTCTACCGGCGCTTCGTCCAGAAGCGCGCTCTCTGGGGGCCGGAGGCGTATCGCTTCCCGGATCGCGGGATCGGCGTCGACCAGGCGCGCGAGCGCCTGAAGCGGGCGGGCATCGACCCCGACCAGATCGGCGTCGGGATGCCGCTCGGCGTCGGCCAGCCGCTGCCGGGGATGCAGCCCGCCACCGCACCGGCGGCCGCGCCGGACGACGCGACCGAGAACCCGGCGCACTACCTCGGGCTGCTCGAGGAGCTCCACGACGCCGGCGTGCTCGACGACGCGCAGTTCACCGCCGCCCGGACGCGACTGCTCGAGCGGCTGCGCGGCTAGGGTCCGGGCGATGGTGCTCTGGTTCTTGCTCTTCCTCGCCTTCTGGGGCCTGATCGTCGGCGCGCTCGTACGGCTCGCGTTGCCGGGGCCGGATCCGATGGGGATCCTCGCCACGACCGGCCTCGGCCTGGCCGGCTCGTTCCTCGGCGGCGTGATCTCCGAGCTCTTCCTCGGGCATACGGCCGGGATCGTCTTCTCCGTGCTCGGCGCGACGCTCCTGCTCTACCTGCACCGCCGCTTCGTCCAGCACCGGCCGCTCACTGGACCGGGCGCGCGGCAGCTGCCGCGGCGCTAGCGACGAAAGCTCCGCCGCGCGACGAGCTTCCAGTCGCCCCGCGACCAGACGTACGTGTCGAGGCCGATCGCCTCGTCGTCGGCCGCGACGGCGTGGAAACCTTGCGCCTCGCCGAGCCGGTGCGGACGCGGGCGGCCGAGCCCGGGGGCGACGGCCACGACCGCCGTCCGGGCCTCGTCCCCGACGACCTCGAACTCGTGCCGCTCGCTCACCGCCGACTGGTGGATGTGCCCCGCGAGGATCAGGTCGGCTCCCGCTTGGACGAGCACGCGCAGGACGCGGCTCCGGTGCGACACCGGGCGCTTCCGCGGCGCACGCCACGGCGCGGCGACGAGGTGGTGGTGGAGGACGGCGACGCGTACGGCGCCCGGCTCGGCCTCCGTGAGCCGCCCCGCGGCATCCGCCAGCTGCGTATGGCCCAGGGCGCCGCCCTGCTGGCGCAGCGGCCGTACCGAGTTGAGCCCGACGACGTGCAGGCCGGGCAACTCGGCCACCGGCTCGGTCGTGCCCCAGAGCCGCTCGAACTCCGCCCACGGCCGGGTCAGGCGCGCCGGGAACGTGTACGGGATGTCGTGGTTGCCGGGCACTGCGAGCACCGGCGGGCCGAGCGCGCGCAGCAGTTCCGCCGCCCGCTCGTGCTGATCGCGCCTGCCCCGGTTGGTCAAGTCGCCCGAGGCCACCACCAGCTGCGGCTCCGTCCGCTCGACGAGCCGCGTCAGTGCTGTGAAGGTGTCGGTTTCCTCCCGAGCGCCCGCGTGCAGATCGGAAACGTGGAGGAGCCGGGCGGTCACCACCGAACGAGGCTATAGATTCCGCCCATGGCCGAAGAAACCGCCGAGATCTTCGACGACCTCTACCTCGGGATCAGGGCCGGCGGCGCGCTGCGCAAGCAGCGCCGCGGCGAGGAGCTGACGCACGAGGAGCAGGAGGCGCTCAGCCGCTGGCAGCGGCTCTCGACCGCGCGCAAGGTCGCCGCGATCGGCGCGTTCGCGGTCGGCACCTTCGGCCTCGGCTTCACGCTCGGCGGGCTGGTCTTCGGCCGCTGGCGCAAGCCGCGGACGAGCTAGCCCTCGCGCGTCCCTGCGAACAGCACCGCGGGCGCTTCCTGCTCGGCCGGGTCGCGGTCGTGGATGACGACGTCGACCACGGTCGCGAGCACCGACGCGATCGGGATCGCGATCAGCACGTAGAAGGCGCCGAGCAGGATCCCGACGGCCGTCACCGAGACGAGCACCACGAGGGGAGACAGCCCGACCGCGTGCCCCATCACGCGCGGCACGATGATGTAGTCCTCGAGCTGGCGGAGGACGAGCACCGCGATGCCCGCCCCGAGCGCGACCTGCCACCCGACGGTCAGACCGACGCCGATGGCGAGCGCGCCCGCGACGAGCGGCCCCACGATCGGCACCAGCTCGAGGACGCCCGCGAACGAGCCGACGAGGATCCAGTACGGCTCGCCGTCGAGCCAGAACGCGAGCGAGAGCAGGACCGCGACGAACACGACGAGCAGGAACTGGCCGCGGACGAAGGCACCGAGCTTCTTGTCGATCAGCACCCACGTGTCGCGCGTGACGCGCCGGTGCTTCCGCGACACCATCGACTGGACGAGCGCGATCGTGCCGTCACGCTCGAAGATCCAGTACGCCGCGACGGCGAACATGAAGAAGATCCCGACGAGCACCTCGAAGACCTTCTTCGTCACGGTGATCGCAGGGTGGAGGAGGCTCGTGCCCGACGGCAGGTGCTTCAGCCGCTTCTGGATCGCGACGAGGATCTCGTGCCGCACGCCCGTCGAGTGCTTGACCGCGTGGTGGAGCGCCTGCGTCGACGTGGGGACGTGGCCGATGGCCTGGTCGAGCTGCGTCAGCGCGGCCGGGACGGCGAGGTAGAGGAAGAGCCCGATCGCCGCCAGCCCGCCGAGGTAGTGGAGGACGACGCCGACGCTGCGCGGGACGTGCGCGCGGCGGTACAGCCACTCGACGCTCGGCCGCATGGCCGAAGCGATGACGAAGCCGAGGAAGAGCAGCGCGATGATGATGCGGATCTTCCAGAGCGCCAGCGCCACGATCACGATCGCGAGCGCGACGATGGTTGCGGTCGCCGTCCGGCGTGCGGTTCCACCCATTTGTCGAGGGATTCCCTGCAGCATCCAGAAACAAGCCGCGTGAAGGCGCATCGGCACGGAATCGTCCTCGTGCGGCCACTCGTGCGGGCCGCGGCGCTCGCCGCCGCCGGCGCGGCGGCGTTCCTGCTCCCGTGGCCGGCGCCGGCCGGCGCCACACCGGACGTGGCGGTCGACGGCGAGGAGAGCCTCGCGCCGCTGCCCAAACGACCGAGCGGTGGCGTGTCGATGTTCCCCGGGCTTCGGGCCACCCCCGAACCCGCCGCCCCGCAGGAGGATTC
>JAVKST010000030.1:0-23376 GCA_039583515.1 Gaiellaceae bacterium | reverse complement strand
GAGGGCCCCCTCGCGGGGGCCCTCGACTCGGTTACCAGCCTGGATTCGTAGAGGCGCCTTCCTGCTCCGGCTCCGTCAATGCGGCCGGGCGGCGCGGAACGCGTCGTCCCCCACGCTGGCTAGGCGGTTCCCCGTAGGTCCCGGGGACAGCACCTCTACGGGCTGGTACCTCCACTGCCCGTACTGTCTGAAATCACTGCCGGACCACCTCCTTTCCGCGGTAGTCCCACGATATCGAACGCGGCGGTCAGTCGGAGTCGGCCGCCCGCAGCCGTCGCGCGAGCTCCTCGGCGATGCCGATCGCGATGCCCGGCTCGGCCCGCAGGAGCGTCCGGAAGCCGGAGGCCGGCACCGTCAGTGTCACCACCTCGCCCTGTGGGACGACGGAGGCCGTACGCGGCCCGCCGTCGAGCAGCGCGAGCTCGCCGATGATGGCGCCGACGCCGAGGCTGTTCGAGCGCCGGCCGGAACGGCGCACGGAAACCGTCCCGTCGAGCACCACATGCAGGGCGTCTCCCGGCTCGCCGCGGCGCACGAGGGGCGCGCCGTCCGCGAAGCGGCGGATCCGAGCGAGCGACGCGACCTTGCGGCGCTGCCGGGCGCCGATCGCCGCGAAGAGCGGCACCTCCGCGAGCACGTTCGTCCAGCCGCGCGCGTCGTCGCGGCGGAACCCTTCGCCCATCAGGAGCGTCGCGAGCGGCGCAGCCGGCACCGCGGCCGACCAGACACCTGGCGCCACTCAGCGCAAGACGACGCTCAGCTCGAGCCCGCGGTCGAGCGGGAGCGTGACGCTCTCGAGCGTCGGGTCGTCCTGCCGCGCGGCGGAGTACGCCGCGAGCGGGTCGGCGTGCGAGAGGACGTTGTCGGCGACGACCAGCGCCCCGGGCTCCACGCGCTCGCGCGCGAGGCGGAACAGCTTCTCGTAGTCCTCCTTCTCCGCGTCGATGAAGACGACGTCGAAGACGTCCTCGAGCCTCGGGAGGATCTCGAGCGCATCGCCCTCGGCGAGCTCGGCCCACTCCGCCAGGCCGGCCTCCTCGACGTTCCGCCGCCACGCCTCCGCCTTCGCGGGGTCGTGCTCGAGCGAGAGGACGCGGCCGCCGAAATAGCGGGCTCCCGCGGCGAGCCAGATCGTAGAGTAGCCGCGCGAGCCGCCGAGCTCGAGCACCTCGCAGTCGGTCTGCGGCGCGACGAGCGAGAAGAGCAGGCGGCCGGTCGTGGGAGCCACCGCCCGGGAGCGTTCCGCCCGCGCCGTGCCTCGCTCGCGCTCCTCGGCGTCCTCCCGCTCGAGATGTGCAAGCACGCCTCTGACCCGGTCGTCCAGCATCATTCGAGCCTATCCTTCGGCGATGCGGGCCGAGCTGACGATCGAGATCGCGCGTCCTCCGGAGGAGGTGTACGCGTACCTCACCGACGTGTCGAACCTCCCGGCCTGGCAGTCGGGGGTGAAGGCCGCCACGCTACGCGACGGTCGCATCGAGGAGTCGCGCTCGCTCTTCGGCCGCCAGCTCCACACGACGCTCGAGATCACCGAACAGGAGGAGCCCCGCCTGTTCACGCTGCGCGCGCTGAACAGCCCGGTCCCGTTCACCGTCCGCCACGAGCTCGAGCCGGCCGGCGAGAGCACGCGGCTCACGGTGACGGCCGAGGGAGACGTGCCCGGCTTCGCCGCGGGCCTGCTCGCGCGGCGGGCCGAGAAGCAGTTCCGCAAGGACTTCGAGCGGCTGAGGCAGATTCTCGAGAGCTAGTGATGTGGCCGGTAACGTTGTCGGCTTTCCGGGTCGCGAGCACCAAGCGATGCAAGGACGCAGGCCGCCTCGATAGTTGCGCTATCGGGACGGCCGAGGACGCCGCAGCGCGTAGCGGGCTCGCGGGCCGGGGAGCCGGCGAACGGTGCCGGTTACGTCACTAGACGGCCGCGCGTTCCCGCTCGACTGCGGCGCGCACCCAGCAGTCGGCGCGGTGGCCGTTCACGACCCCGCTGGCCTGCAGAGAGGAATAGACCGTCGTCGGGCCGACGAAGCGGAAGCCCGCGACCTTCAGCCGCTGCGAAAGCTCCCTCGCCCCGTCCTCGCGAACGTCGCGGTAGCCCCAGACGAGCTCGTGCAGCGGCGTCCCCGCCTCGCGCAGCGCGAGCGTGGCGCGGGCGTTCCCGATCGCCGCCTCGATCTTGCCCCGGTGGCGCACGACGCCCGCGTCGCCGAGCAGCCGCTCGACGTCGCGCCCGCCGAAGCGCGCGACGCGCTCCGGGTCGAAGCCGGCGAAGGCAGCCCGGAACGCGTGGCGCTTGCGCAGGATCGTCAGCCACGAGAGACCCGACTGGAAGCCCTCCAGGCAGAGCCGCTCGTAGATGCCGCGCTCGCCGCGGACCGGCCGCCCCCACTCCTCGTCGTGATAGGCGAGGTAGAGCGGGTCGCTCGTCGACCAGCAGCGGATGGGCTCGTCCGGCGGAATGCGGCCGAGACTACTGCCGGCGCCGCCGGACGAGCCCGCAGCCGATTACTTGCCGACGCTCAGGATCGGTGCGTCGAGGACGACGCGCGCGTCCTGGATCGTCAGCTTCCCCTTCTTCGCGAGCGCCTTGATCTGATCGTCCCGGCCGAGGAGGACGGGCTTGACGCCGGGCTTCCAGGTCACCCAGACCTCCTCCCAGAGCGGGTTGTAATCCGACTCGCCCGGCTCCGACCCGAAAATCGTGAGCTGGCCCTTCGCCGCACGGCCCTTGACGAAGTACTGGAGCGGAAGGCGCTTGGCCGTCTTGAGCCCGGCCGAGTAGTTGGCATGCATCGCGGCCGCTTGCGCCCTGCTCGAGACGTCCGTGATGAGGTAGGTGTCGACGTGGTGGTCGTAGTAGCCCCGGTAGACCGGCTCCGGGGTCGTCTTCGGCGCACCGATGTTCGGCAGGCCGCCGCCGGCGGCGGCTGCGACCGCCGCGGTCGCGGTCGCGGAAACCGCGGCGAGAGTGACGACTGCGGGAATTCGCACTGCTCCTCCTTCGTGGCTGGCGGAGGGATTACGACAGCGACGGGGGCAGCGGTTTGCGCGCAGCCGCGACAATCGCGTAGGCATCTCTCGGCGAAGTCCGACGGGATCAGCTCATCGCACGGCTCCGGCGGGACGAACTCGACGAGCTCGAGCTCGAGCGCGGCGGAGATCCTGCGGGCGCGGCCGGAGCGGGCGACTCGCAGCTACGGCAGCTCCAGCACGACCGACCCGTCGACCACCCGCACCGGGTAGCTCTCGACCGGCTCGGTGGCGGGAAGCGACATCGGCCGTCCCGACGCGAGGTCGAAGGCGGAGCCGTGGCGCGGGCAGATCACCCGGCAGAAGTCCTCGTCCCAGTCGCCCTCGCAGAGCGGCCCGTCGTCGTGGGAGCAGCGATCCTCGATCGCGTACAGCTCGCCCCCGCAGTTGTAGACGCCGACGAAGAGGCTGCCGTGCCGGACGATCTTGGAGGAGCCGGGCGGAAACTCGTCCGCCGCGGCGACGTCCAGCTCGGGCACGTCTAGCTCAGGTCGAGCTCGTCGAACCCGGCGAGGCCCTCGGGGAGCGGCGTCCCCTTCGCCCTGTGCAGCGCGACCTTCAGCGTCGTCAGCCCGAGCATCGCGCACTTGAGGCGGACGGGCGTGAGCGGGACGCCGATCTCGGCCAGGAGCTCGTCCTTGTCCAGCTCGGCCACCTCGCTCGCGGTGCGCCCCTTCGACATCTCCATCAGCATCGACGTCGCCGCCTGCGAGATCGCGCAGCCGCGGCCGGAGAACTTCACGTCGTCGATCGTCTCGCCGTCCTCGCCGAACCCGACGTAGATCGAGACCTCGTCGCCGCAGAGCGGGTTCTGGCCCTCGGCCTCGGCGTCGGCGTCCTCGATCACCCCGTGCCCGCGTGGGTTCTTGTAGTGGTCGAGGATGACCTCGCGGTACAGCTGGTCGAACTCCGTCATCTACGCGAAGACCTTACGCACCGCGTGCAGCCCTTCGACGAGCTGGTCGATCTCCTCGGGCACGGTGTAGAGGTAGAAGCTCGCGCGGTTCGTCGCGGCGACGCCGAGCTTCTGCATCAGCGGCTGGCAGCAGTGGTGCCCGGCGCGGATCGCGACTCCCTGCAGGTCGAGGATCTGGGCGACGTCGTGCGGGTGGACGTCGTCGAGGTTGAACGAGACGATGCCCGCGCGCCGGTCGGCGGGAGGCCCGTAGAGCGTGATCCCCGGAACCTCCGCCAGCCGTCCCAGCGCGTACGCGGCGAGCTCGTGCTCGTGCGCCTCGATCGCGTCGAGCCCCACGGCCTCCACGTAGTCCGCGGCCGCGGCGAGCCCGACAGCCTCGGCCATCGGCGCGGTCCCGGCCTCGAACTTGTGCGGCAGCTCGCCCCACGTCGTCCTGTCGGCGCGCACGGAGCTGATCATGTGCCCGCCGGTGAGGAACGGCTCCATGCCCTGCAGCAGCTCGGTCTTGCCCCAGAGGACGCCGATGCCGCTCGGCCCGCACATCTTGTGGCCGGAGAGGGCTGCGAAGTCCACGCCGAGGGCCTGGACGTCGACCTTCATGTGCGGCGCGGCCTGCGCCGCGTCACAGACGAAGATCGCCTCCTGCTCGTGCGCCCAGGCGACGAGCCGGTCGACGGGGTTGATCGTCCCGAGCGAGTTGGAGACGAGGTTCGTGGCGACGACGCGCACGCGCCCCCCGCGCGCGAGCTCGTCGAGGCCGGAGAGGTCGAGCTCGCCGTTGTCGTCGAGCGGCAGCAGGCGCAGCTCCGCGCCGCGCTTCGAGGCGACGAACTGCCAGGGCACGAAGTTCGAGTGATGCTCGAGCTCGGTCACGACGACGAGGTCGCCCGGCTCGAGGTTCCACAGCCCCCACGCATAGGCGACGAGGTTGATCGCCTCCGTCGCGTTGCGGACGAAGATGATCTCGCGTGGGTGCGGCGCGTTGACGAACGCGCGCATCCGCTCGCGCGCGTGCTCGAGCGCCTCGGTCGCACGCTCGGCGAGCTCGTAGACGCCGCGGTGGACGTTCGCGTACGACGTCTCGTAGAAGTGGTCCACCGCCTCGAGCATCTGGCGCGGCTTCTGCGAGCTTGCCGCGGAGTCGAGGAAGGCGAGCGGCTTCCCGTGGATCTCCTGCTCGAAGATCGGGAAGTCCTTCCGGAGCGTACGCGCGTCGAGCGCTTTCATCGTCGTCACAGCCACCATCTGATGGTAATCCTCGTGCTCGATGCGACGTCTGCCCGCACTGCTCACCTTGCTCGTCCTCGCCGGCTGCGGCGGCGTTGCGGCGACGCCTGCGACCACCGCGAAAACGCCGGCGACGGCTCGCACCCGAACGGTACTGCGCCTCCGCGTGACGCGCGTCGGCTCCCTGCCGCAGGCGCTCTCGAAGGCGTCGGCCGTCGCGCTGCCGGGCCGCAGGCTGATGGTGCTCGGCGGCTACGCGGGCGGCGCCTCCCTCGACACGATCCTCGCCGGGCCGCCGGATCAGCTCCGCCCGCTCGGGCGGCTGCCACGGCCGACGCACGACGCCGCGGCCGCGCTCGTCGGAAGCTCCGTCTACCTGTTCGGCGGCGGCGAGGCTGCCTCGTGGCCGTACGTGGTCCGCGTCGCGCCCGGCACGGGAGCCGCCGTGAGCGTGCCGCCTCTCGACGAGCCGCTCTCCGACCTCGGCGCCGTCACGATCGGGGGGCGGGCGTACCTCGTCGGCGGCTACACGGGGACGCAGTTCGCGACCGCGATCCTCCGCTACGACCCGACGCAGGGAACCGGCGTCGTCGCCCGGCTGCCGCAGGGGACGCGCTATGCCGGGGTCGCGGTCGTCGACCGGACGATCTACGTCGCCGGCGGACTCACCGCGGCGGGCGACTCGCGCGCCGTCTACGCCGTCTCGCTCGGCGGACGCGTTCGCCGCATCGCGGCGCTGCCCCTGCCCGAGGCGCACGCCGCGCTGGCGCCACTGGGCGGCATGCTGTTCCTCGTCGGCGGCCGCCGCGTGCTCGAGCTCGACCCGCGCACGGGCAAAGTCACGACGGCCGCGCGCCTTCCCGCCTCGCTCGCCGACCCGACCGCGACGACCGTCGGCGGCGAGATCGTCGTCGCGGGCGGGGGGACGAACGGCGTCTGGGCGTTGCGGCCCGGCCGCTAGAGCTGCGTTTCCTCGTCGATCGAAGCCGTATGGCGCGTGTCGTCGTCCTCGATGCGAACGTCCTCCTGGCCACGCCGCTCGCGCGGCTCCTCGGTCGCGTCGGCGGCGCGCTCGGCGGCGCGCTGGTCGGCTTCGCTCTCCCTGTGTCTCGGTTCCATGTCGGCGTCGTTCCCCTCCGGCGCAAGCCGTAAGCGCGAGGGACGCGGTTACGATCCCGCATCGCCGGCGAGCCCGTCATCGTCCTCGGCGTCTCGCGCAGCGGGACGACGCTCCTCAAGGAGATGCTCGACCGGCACCCCGCGCTCGCGATCCCGAGCGAGTCGTACTTCGTGCCGCAGCTCTGGGACCGGCACGGCGAACGGCCCGCGCGCGACGCGTTCCTCGAGGACGTCGGGCGGCTCGCCCGGATCCGGGAATGGGGAGTCACGCCCGCCGCCGTCGCGGAGCAGCTGCCGGCGGAGCCGGCGTTCCCGGACGCGATCGGCGCCGTCTACCGCACCTACGCCGACCTGCGCGGCAAGCCGCGCTACGGCGACAAGACCCCCGCGTACATGCAACGGCTCGACGTGCTGGAGCGGGCGTTTCCCGACGCGCTCTACGTCCACCTCGTCCGCGACGGGCGCGACGCGGCGCTCTCCTTCCTCGCGATGAAGCGGCGGCCGCGCTTCAACTGGGCGCGCCCGCGCGGGCTGCTCTCGTTCGCCGCGCAGTGGCGGCGGGAGCTGGAGGCGGCGCGGCGCTTCGGCGCACGCCTCGGGAGCGGCCGCTACCGCGAGCTCCGATACGAGGATCTCGTCGCCGATCCTGAGCGCGAGCTGCGCGCAGTCTGCGACTTCCTGGGGCTGGCCTTCGAGCCGGCCCTCCTCGAGTACCACCGCGACGTCGACGCGTCGTCGCTGCTCGACCACCCCCTGCTCTCCCAGCCGCCGGGCGCCGGGCGCTCCGACTGGCGGGCGCAGCTCGAGGCGGCGCAGCAGGCGCGCTTCGAGGCGGTGGCGGGGCCGCTCCTCGACGCGTACCGCTACGAGCGGCGCTTTCCGAGCCCTTCGGCCGGCGCGCTGGCGCGGGCCGCGGCGGAGCGGGCCGCGCTCGCCGCCCGGATCGCGAGCTGGGATACGTCGCTCGCGCTCGTCCGGCGCAGCCCGGCGTGGCGGCTGCGCCAGGTCTACATCCGCCGCAACAGCTAGCCCTCGCTATCGTCGGCGCGGGATGGGGAGCGACTACGTCTTCACGATGTACCGGGCCGACAAGTTCTACGGCCCGGAGCGCCAGGTTCTGGCGAGCATCTCGCTCAGCTTCCTGCCGGGCGCGAAGATCGGCGTCCTCGGGCCGAACGGCGCCGGGAAGTCGACGCTGCTGCGGATCATGGCCGGCAAGGAGGAGCCGTCCTCGGGCGTCGCCGAGCTCGCGCCCGGAGCGAGCGTCGGGCTGCTCGAGCAGGAGCCGTGGCTCGACGCGGCCAAGACCGTTCGCGAGAACGTCGAGGACGGCGTCCGCGGGCTCCGCGACCTGCTCGACCGCTTCAACGAGATCTCGACGCGGTTCGCGGAGCCGGAGGCCGACTTCGACGCGCTGCTCGCGGAGCAGGCGAAGGTGCAGGACGCGATCGACCGCGCCGACGCCTGGCAGCTCGACGACCAGCTGGACCACGCGATGGACGCGCTCCGGCTCCCGGACGGCGACGGCGATGTCGAGACGCTCTCCGGCGGCGAGCGGCGCCGCGTCGCGCTCTGCCGGCTGCTGCTCTCGGCGCCGGACCTGTTGCTGCTCGACGAGCCGACGAACCACCTCGACGCGGAGTCCGTCCTCTGGCTGGAGCGCTTCCTCGCCGACTACAAGGCCACGGTCGTCGCGGTCACGCACGACCGCTATTTCCTCGACAACGTGGCCGGCTGGATCCTCGAGCTCGACCGCGGCCGCGGCATCCCGTTCCAGGGCAACTACTCGTCGTGGCTCGAGCAGAAGCAGGAGCGCCTGGCGCACGAGGAGAAGCAGGAGTCGGGCCGCCGGCGCACGCTCGCGCGCGAGCTCGAGTGGGTGCGCGCGTCGCCGCGCGCGCGCCACGCGAAGGCGAAGGCCCGCCTCGGCGCGTACGAGAGGCTGCTCGCGGGAGAGCAGAACGTCAAGCTAGACAAGGTCGAGATCCACATCCCGCCGGGCCCGCGCCTCGGCGACGTCGTGATCGAGGCGGAGCACGTCCGCAAGGGCTTCGGCGACCGGCTGCTCGTCGACGACCTGACCTTCTCGCTTCCGCCCGCGGGGATCGTCGGGGTCGTCGGCCCGAACGGCGCCGGCAAGACCACCCTCTTCCGCATGATCGCCGGCGAGGAGCAGCCGGACGACGGCGCGCTGCGCGTCGGCGACAGCGTCCAGCTCGCGTACGTCGACCAGGCGCGGGCCGACCTCGACCCGGCGAGCAACGTCTGGAAGGAGATCAGCGGCGGCCTGGACACGATCGAGCTCGGCAAGCGCGAGGTGAGCTCCCGCCAGTACGTGTCGTGGTTCAACTTCAAGGGCGGCGACCAGCAGAAGCGCGTCCGCGACCTCTCCGGCGGAGAGCGGAACCGCGTCCACCTCGCGAAGCTGCTCCGCTCGGGCGGCAACGTCCTCCTGCTCGACGAGCCCACGAACGACCTCGACGTCGACACGCTGCGCGCGCTCGAGGAGGCGCTGCTCGAGTTCGCAGGCTGCGCCGTCGTGATCACGCACGACCGCTGGTTCCTCGACCGTGTGGCGACGCACATCCTCGCTTTCGAAGGGAACAGCGAGACGATCTGGTTCGAGGGCTCGTGGGGCGAGTACGTCGAGTGGATGAAGGAGACGCGCGGCCCCGAAGCGCTCGAGCCGCACCGGATCAAGTACAAGCCGCTCGTGCGCTCGTGACGCCGCAGCATCGGCGCAGCGTTCGTCGGGGAATCTAGGAGCGCTTGGCGGCGTAGTAGACGGCGGCCATGTCCTCGTCGCCGTGACCCTGCTCGTCGGCGGCCTCGAACGCCTCCTGCACCGCTCGGGCGACGCGCGTCTCCACGCCGGCGCGGCTGGCCGCCTCGACCGCGAGACCCGCGTCCTTCGCCGCGAGCTTCAGCTTGAAGCTCGGCTCGAGCCGCCGCTCGAGCATCGCCTCGCCCTTGAGGTGGAGGTACGGCGTGTCGATCTGCGAGCCCTCTATCGTGGCTAGAAACTCGCGCGGGTCGAGGCCGAGCGCTTCCGCGAGCGCGAGTGCCTCGGCGCCGCCCTCCGTGACCGCGAGCAGCCAGAGGTTGACGACGACCTTGAGCTTGCTCCCGTTCGGCGCCGGCCCGAGCCGCCGAGTCTTCTGGCCGATCGCTTCGAAGAGCGGCGCGCAGCGGTCGAGCGCGTCGTCCGGCCCGGCGGCGAGGACGACGAGCTCCCCCTCCTCCGCCGGCTTGCGCGTGCCGAGCACGGGCGCGTCGACGAACGCTACGCCCTTCTCCCGCGCGAGCTCGAGCAGCCGCTCGGCGCCGTCGACGCCGACCGTCGCCATCTGGACCCAGACGGCGCCGTCGGCGAACGCGACCTCCTCGACCGTCTCGGCGGTCGAGTCGGCGTCGGCGAGGAGCGTGAGGACGAACCCCGCTCCCTGCGCCGCCTCGGCAGCGGTGTCGCCGATCGTCGCGCCGTCTTCGGCGAGGGGCTCGGCCTTCTCGCGCGTCCGGTTCCAGACGCGGACGTCGAAGCCGGCGCGCACGAGGTTGCGCGCGATCGGCTCGCCCATCGTCCCGGTCCCCAGCACGGCCACGGTCGCCATCGCGCGGCTCCTTCCCGCCCGAGCAGGCTCGAATCGTGGACGAGATCGTCAAGGCAGCCTGGGCGCCGAGAGCGCCGAGGCGAGTCCCGCCAGCAGCAGCAGCAGCACCGCGCCGGCTGCGAAGTCGGCCGTGACCTCCTCGCGCGCGCGCACGCGCCCGAGCCTGGAGCCCAGGCGGGAGTAGGCGGCCTGTAGGGCGCCGGCGGACTGCGCCAGGAAGAACCTTCCGCCGGTCTTGATCGCGATCCGGCGCAGCGTCACCGGGTCGGGCGCCACACCGTTCACCGTGACCAGCACGCCGCGGCCGCTGACGCCTCCGTCGAGGAAGCCGCCGCCGGTTCCCCGCGCCCTCGTCTTGCTGGTCGTCCCGAGGGCGACGGTGTAGACCGGGAAGCCCGCCGCTTTGGCGCGCTGCGCCGCCCGCAACGGTCGGAGCCGGCCCCGGTTCTGGTGACCGTCCGAGAGGAAGAGGATCGAGACGAGCGGGCGCCGTGCGGCGGCGGCGTGGGCGGTGAGGCTCCTTCTCCCGAGCGTCTGCGGCGACAGGCCCGTCTCCGAGACCTGCTGGCCGAGCCGGACGGCGAGCGCGAGCGCGTCACCGATCGCCGTGCCGGTGGGGTCGACGCCGCTCGTCGAGTCCACCGCCCTGCCTACGAGGGCGTGGTCGGCGGTCGGCGGCGTGGCGACGACGGCGTCGCCCGCGAAGAGGATCAGGCCGACCCGCACGCGATCGGGCACCTTGGCGAGGAAGGTGTGGACCGCGTGCCTTGCAGCGCCGAGTCGCGTCGGCTTCACATCCTGCGCGTGCATCGAGCCCGAGACGTCGAGCACGAGGATCACCGCGGCCTTGTCGCTCGCGGCGACGGTCGTGACATAGGGGCGGGCGACCGCGACGGCGAGCGTCGCAAGCGTGACCGCGAGCAGCGCCGGCGCGACGAGCCGGAGGCGCGAAGGGCTGCCGACGACGCCCGCGAGCACGTCGACGTTCGTGAACCGGACGGCGTAGCGCGTGCGCCGCCGCTCGGCGAGCAGCCGGCCGAGCCACGCGAGCGGAAGCACGAGCAGCGTCAGGAGCAGGAGCGGATGCCCGAAGCTCATCCGACACGTGCGCAGAGGAGATCGAGCTGGACGGCGGCGCGTACCCCGCGCACTCTCTCGCTGCCGCGGATCGTGACCGCAACCCGGCCGCGCGCCGTGGAGCGCGCGACGTGGACCGCGCCGGCGACCCCCGGCGAGGGATCGGCCGCGGTGTAGAAGCCGATCGCGTCACTCGACGTCACGAGGCGCTCCCGCGCGGGGCAGGCGCGGGTGACGCGGCGGGTCGCGCCCGCGCGTACCCCGAAGACGCTTGCCCGCACCACCGCCGGCGCGCCCGGCGGATAGACCCTGCGGCGCGAGGTCGGCACCCGCTGCTTGCCGGCGCGGGTCGGGATGCAGCCGATGTGCGGCCGGAAGGTCGCCGCGGGTTCGCCTCCGGCGACGAGTCTCCCGACGAAGACGACCGCCCTCGACGTGCTGATCCCCGGGTTGACGGGGCTCCCGAGCGCGGCCAGGAACTCGACGTCGAGCGCGGGCGCCGTGAGCTCCGCGTCGAGGCCGCCGACGACGAAGTGCTTCGGACAGGAGAGCTCCCACCGTGTCTCGGCGCGTCCGGGCGCGAGCACCCACGGCCCGGCCACCCGCACGCAAGCCTTCAGTCCGTTGCACTCGCTCGTCGCTCCCGCCGTGCCGGCGGCGAGGAGGGCGGCGCCGCCGAGCGTCGCGAGTACGAGCAGCCGCCTCACGGTACGACCCGCCGGAACCAGAGGAACGAGAGGCTCGCGCCGGCTAGGACGAGGACCGCGGCGCCCGCGGCGAAGAGGTCCGCGATCTGCCTGTCCTCTGCCGTGTGACCGAGGCGCGTGGCGAGCGTCCGGTACACGCCCTCGAGCGCCTGCGCCGCGGGAGCCCGGTAGAAGGTGCCGCCGCTCGTCTGTGCGATCTGCTGCAGCGTGTCCGGGCTCGCGGGCACGCGGATCTGCTCGGTGTAGCCGCCGGTGAGCTTCGCCGAGACGATCCCGGTCGGCGTGCCGACGAGCACGGTCGAGACCGGGACGCCGAGCGCCTTCGCCGCCTGCGCCGCCGCCGGGGGAGCGACGCGGCCGCCGTAGCGCGCTCCGTCGGAGATCACCAGGACCGTGCTCGGCGGCACGACGCCGTCCACGGCCTTCTGCGTCCGCCCGAGCCGCGCCGCGAGCAGGATGGCGTCGCCGATCGCGGTGCCCTCGCCGGGCCGAAGCTGGCCGAGCTCCCGCCGGATCAGGTCGCGGTCTCGTGTCGGAGGCACGCCCGTGAAGGCGCTGCTCCCGAAGGCGACCAGGCCGACGCTGAAGCTGGACGGGATCTCCTTCAGGAAGCGGTCGGCCGCGGAGACCGCTGCGGCCAGGCGCGTCGGCCGGACGTCCGTCGCCCCCATCGAGCGCGAGACGTCGATCGCGAGGACGACGGTCCCGTCCCGGCGCGGCACGGTCAGCGTCGCGTGCGGCTTCGCCGTCCCGACGACGAGCGCGCAGAGCCCGAGCAGGATGAGCACCCCGGGGACGAGCCGCAGCCGTCCGGGCTCCCGCTGCACGAGCGCCGGTAGGAGCGCCGCAGAGGCAAAGCGCTCTCCCTCGGCGCGGCGCCGGCGCTCGAGCACTCGCCAGGCGAGCAGCGCCAGGGGCACGGCGGCGAACGCCAGCAGCGCCCACGGACGTTCGAAGGTCACCGCGCGCGGCTCCTGCCCCGCAGGAAGAGGGCGAGCTCGCGCAGCCAGTCGCCGTGGGTGGCGAGGACGGCGTGCGGAACGCCGAGCGCGGAGAGCACGCGCGCGACGCCGCTCCGCTCCTCTGCGGCCGCGGCGGCGAAGCGCTCGCGCAGGCGCGCGCTCCGCGTATCCACCCGCACCTGCCGACCGGTCTCGGGGTCGACGAGCGACACCTCGCCGACGTCAGGGAGCTCCTGCTCGCGCCGGTCGCGGATCTCGAGGGCGAGCACGTCGTGGCGGGGCAGGAGCTGGAGCAGCGGCGCGCGCCAGTCGAGCGGGCCGCGGAAGTCGGAGACGACGACGACGAGCCCGCGCTGGCGCGCGATCGCGCCCGTACGCGCGAGCGCGGAACGGAGGTCGGTTGCGCCTCCGCCTTCGAGCTCCGGCTCCTCCTGCAGCGCGACCAGGAGGCCGAGCAGCCCCTGTCGCCCCTGTGCCGGCGGCAGCGTCTTCTCCTCGCGGCCGCCGAAGGTGAGGACGCCGAGCCGGTTGCCGCGGCGGGTCGCGACGTGCGCGAGGGCGAACGCGGCGCCCGCAGCGACATCGCACTTGCGCCGCTCGGCCGTGCCGAAGCGCATGGAGGGAGAGACGTCGAGCACGAGCCACGTGACGAGCACCCGCTCGGCGAGGTTCACGCGCACGTGCGGGACGTTGGTCCGCGCCGTGACGTTCCACTCGAGCAGGCGCACGTCGTCGTCGCCTGGCACGTACGGCCGCACCTGTGCGAACTCGGTTCCCTCTCCGTACCGGGAGGAGCGGAACTCCCCCGCGAGCAGCCCCTCGATGCGCCGGCCCACGTCGAGCTGCAGCGCGCGGAGGAGCGCGCCGGGAAGCTCTCCCGGTCCCGCGTATACGCTCACGCAACCGGTGGACGCACCGCGCTCACCTCGGGACGCGGGACCGCCGCCAGCACGCGGTCGAGGATCTCGTCCGCGCTCACGCTCTCGGCCAGCGCCTGGTAGCTGAGGACGAGCCGGTGACGGAGCGCGTCCTTCGCGAGCGCACCCACGTCTTCGGCCGTCGCGTAGTCGCGGGCGTGCAGGAGGGCCAGCGCGCGCGCCGCCTGCGTGACGGCGATCGGGCCGCGCGGCGAGGCGCCGTACTCGATGTAGCCGTCGAGGTCGGGAAGCCCCGCGTCCGCGGGACGACGCGTCGCCGTCGCGAGCGCGACGGCGTAGGAGACGAGGGCCGGGTCGACGTAGACCCGCTGGACCTCGGCCTGCAACGCGCGGAGCGCCTCGAGGCTCAGCACCTCGCGCAGCTCCGGGTGGGCGGTGAGTTGCCGCTGCACGACCGTCAGCTCCTGGTCGTGCTCGGGGTAGTCGATCAGGACCTTGAGCATGAAGCGGTCGACCTGAGCCTCCGGGAGCGGATACGTCCCTTCGGACTCGATCGGATTCTGTGTCGCCAGCACGAGGAACGGATCCGGCACCGGATAGCTCTTGTGCGCGATCGTCACGTGGCGCTCCTGCATCACCTCGAGCAGTGCCGACTGCACCTTCGCGGGCGCTCGGTTGATCTCGTCGGCGAGCAGGAAGTTGCAGAAGACCGGACCGAGCTCGGTGTCGAACTCGCCGCGGTCGGCCCGGTAGATCCGCGTGCCGACGAGGTCGGCCGGAACGAGGTCGGGCGTGAACTGGATGCGCGCGAACGAGCCGCCGAGCACGCTGGCGGTGCTCTTGATCGTCAGCGTCTTCGCGAGCCCGGGTACGCCTTCGATCAGCAGGTGCCCCTGCGCGAGCAGGCAGACGAGGACCCGCTCCAGCATCGCATCCTGGCCCGCAATCACGCGGCGGATCTCGAAGAGCGCCTGCTCGAGCCGGTCGCTGACCTCGGCGGGCGAGAGGGACGGACTGCGGTCCTGGACGCTCACGAGCTCCTCCCCGGTCGTGGGATCCGCGATCTTCCCGGCGGAACGCCAAGTGTCGCACGAGCTGGGAGTTTCGAACAGTGGCGCCGGAATTCGCGCGCGTCGTCAGATCGCGTCCGGATGCCGCCGGACGTACGCGACGACGAACGGGCAGACCGCCCGCGCCCGCAGGCCGCGCTGCTTCAGGTCCGCGAGGGTCTCGCGCGTCATGGTCTCCGCGTGCCCCCGGTTCCGCAGCTCGGGCCGCACCTCGGCGTGCGTGAGCGCGACCGTGTCGCCGGCGCGGCGGTAGTCGATCCAGCCGGCGAGCTCGCCGTCGAGCCGGAGCTCGAAGCGGCTCTCGCTCGCGTTGTCGGTGACCTGCGTCTCAGCCATGCGCCCGCTGGGAAGATGCCCCGAGATGCTCACTCTGTACCAGGCGGAGTGGTGCCCGTACTCGTCGGCCGCCCGCGAGCGGCTGACGGAGCTCCGGATCGACTTCGTCGCCAAGCAGGTGGCGCCGCGGCAGGAGGATCGGGAGGGCGAGCACGAGATCCCGCTGCTCGTGACGGAGGACGGCGAGCGGCTCGAGGGGACGGATGCGGTCTTCGAGTACCTCGCGACGCTCCCGCGCGCCGACTGGGAGCGGGGCCATAGGGCGCAGTACCGGGCGCACCGCCAAGACCGGGTGGAGGAGACGACCGCCGCCGTGCTCGCGAAGCGAGCTCCGCTTTAGCCGACCCGCCTGAGGCTTCGCAGAGACCGTCTGAAGCGTCGCCGTACCCGGCTAGGCCTGCGGAATGCGAGCCTCGAGCGCGGCCGTGACAGCCTCGCGCACCGGCTCCAGCTCGATCCGGTCGAGCACTTCCTGGAAGAAGCCGCGGACGATCAGCCGCTCCGCCTCGTAGCGCGGCAGGCCGCGGCTCATCAGGTAGAAGAGATCCTCGCGGTTCACCCGCCCGACCGTGGCACCGTGGGTGCAGCGGACGTCGTTCGCCAGGATCTCCAGCCCCGGGATCGGCACCGCGTGCGTCGTCGGGCTGAGCATCAGGTTCCGGCACTCCTGGTACGCGTTCGTCTTCTGCGCGTCCTTCTCGACGCGGATCATCCCGCGCCACACCGCCGTCGCCTCGTCGCGCAGCGCGCCCTTGAAGGCGAAGTCGCTCTCGCAATCCGGCGCGATGTGCTCCTGGAACGTGTCGTAGTCGAGGTGCTGCTTCCCGTCGGCGAAGTACGCGCCGGTCACGCGCGAGGTCGCGCCGCGGCCCGAGAGGTCGTTCTGGATCCGCGTCTTGCCCTTCTTCGAGCCGAAGCCGGCGGCGACCCAGTCGAGCACGGCGTCGCGCTCGACGCGCGCGTGGTGGGACGCGAAGTGCCACGTCTCCTGCGACAGGTTCTGGAGGGAGACGTACTCGAGCTTCGCGGCCGGCTCGACGAAGAGCTCCGTCACCGCGTTCGAGTAGGCCGCCGTGTCGGGCGACGGCGACGCGTACTCCTCGATCAGCGAGGCCCGCGCGCCCTCCTCGACCACGACGACGAGCCGCCAGAAAGTCTGGCCGGTCGCGGCGATGCGGACGTAGAGGGGCTTCTCGAGCTCGAGGCCCTTCGGGACGACGACGAGGAGGCCGTGCTTCCAGAGCGCGGCGTTGTGCGCGGCGAACTTCTCGTCCCAGCCGACGAGCGAATAGAGCCGCTCGTCGTCCTCGGGAAGCGGTGCGAAGGTGACCCCCTCCGGCGTTCGCTCGATCTCGATCCCGCCGGCGGTGAGGGTGGCGTAGCCGGCGACGTCGAGGTCGAGCAGCGTCTCGATCTCCGCCGACGCGGCGCCCGCGAACGCCTCCGGATCGAAGCCGCGCAGGTCGGTGAAGCGCCAGTGCTCCTCGGTCGTGTCCGGGATCGGCAGCGCCTCCCAGGCGGCGAGCGCGTCGCTACGACTCATGCGGCGCGTACCTCCGGTGCAGCATCAACGTGTTCCCGTCCGGATCCTTGAAGATGCCCATGTGACAGACGCCGGTGTCGAACGGCTCGCCGCCGAACTCGACCCCCTTCGCCTCGAGCTCCTTCTGCGCCGCCGCGACGTCCGGGACGCGGAGCGCGATCGACGCCGTGTGCGGCCCCTCGAACTTCCCGCCGATGCTCTCCATCTGCAGCAGGTAGAGGCTGACGTTCTCGCCGAGCTGGTACTCCGGGAAGCCCTGCTCCGGGTGCTCGATCTCGGGCAGGCCGAGCGTCTCGCCGTAGAAGCGCTTCGCCCGTTCCATGTCCGTGACCGGCACCGAGATGAAGTCGGTGCGCTCGACGATCAACTCAGCCGACCGACCCTTCCATCTGGAGCTGGATCAGCCGGTTCATCTCGACCGCGTACTCGAGCGGCAGCTCCTTCGTGATCGGCTCGACGAAGCCGCTCACGATCATCGCGCTCGCCTCCGCCTCGGAGAGCCCGCGCGACATGAGGTAGAAGAGCTGCTCCTCGCCGATCTTCGACACCGTCGCCTCGTGCCCGATGTCCACGTCGTCGGCGTCGATCTTGATGTACGGGTACGTGTCGGAACGCGACTCCTCGTCGAGGATCAGCGCGTCGCAGACGACCTTCGACTTCGAGCCGATCGCCTTCTTGTCCACCTGCAGCAGCCCGCGATAGCCCGCGCGTCCGCCGTTCTTCGAGATCGACTTCGACGTGATCACCGACGTCGTGTTCGGCGCGACGTGGACGGCCTTGCCGCCCGCGTCCTGGTGCTGGCCGCTGCCCGCGAAGGCGATGGAGAGCACTTCTCCGTGCGCGCGCTCGCCCATCAGCCAGATGGCGGGGTACTTCATCGTGAGCTTCGAGCCGAGGTTCCCGTCGACCCACTCCATCGTCGCATCCTCGTAGGCGACGGCCCGCTTCGTGACGAGGTTGTAGACGTTGTTCGACCAGTTCTGGATCGTCGTGTAGCGGCAGCGTCCGCCCTTCTTGACGACGATCTCGACGACGGCCGAGTGGAGCGAGTCGGTCGAGTAGATCGGCGCCGTGCAGTTGTGCGAGACGACGCCCTCCATCACGTAGCTCTCGTCGTCCTCGACGCTGAGGTTGTAGACGGTGGCATTCGCCTGGATCTCCTCGACCGAGCGAATCGGCAGCCAGCAGTAGCCGTCGGAGATGACGATGTCGTCGTGACGTGAGTCCGCCTGCGTGGAATCAAGGCCAAGGATCTTCTCCTCGAAGTGCCCGTTGTCGGCCTTGCAGATCGCGAGTTGCCACATTGTCCGCCGTCCGTCAGGTCGTTCGTTGCGGTTCACAAACGCTCGAATACCAAGCGAGAGCAACAGCTCCCGCAGCCGCCGCGCAACGTTCTCGTTCGTCTGATTGATGCGGTAGCGGTTCTGGCCCGCGTCGTAGCTTCCCTCGCCGTCATACAGGCCGCGGACGAAGCACGCACGCTGCACCTCGGAAAGACCGGAAACCCAGTCGGGGATCCGCAGCTCGGACGTCGTACGGCCGAACGTCTGGGCGAAGAAGCGCGCAGCGCGAACCGATGAGTACCGCAGCGAGCGGCCGGCTCGGCCCTCGTACTCGTACTCCCACGGCTCGATTCCGAAGTTCTCCTCCATCGCGAACCGCACGAGCTCGCGCGTTCCTTCCTCCTTCGTCGCGCTGTCGAAGCAGACATAGGACGTGTTCGCGCTGACCGATCCCTCGGCGAGGTAGAGGCCCATCACGCGACACATCGCGGGCGACAGGCCGACTTCGACCCGCTCCGCAACCGCAGCGTGGCGGCCGCGACCAACCAAGACCTCCTCGCCCTTGACGAGCGGTGGCTCGTCGACCTCAATCGAGGTTGGAACCCCGAGATAGTCGCCGCGCCGAACCTCCCAGGCCTCTTTCCACTCGCTCTCGAAACGACCGTCGCGCCGCACACCAACGAGCAAAGGGTGCCGCGGCGTGACCGCGAGCGAGCGAGACGACTCGCCTCGCAACGTGATCCGGAAGATCGGACCCTCGAAGCGGCGCTGCATCGTGTCGCGCACACGGCGGAAGCGCCCCTCGTGCGTCAGCACCTCGTCCCCGACCTCGACCTCCTCGATCGGCTTCTCGCCGTCGCGCACGCGCACCATCGAGCCCATCAAACCGCAGCCCTCGACGTAGTGCACGTACGCGCCCTCGTCGACGAGGATCAGCGTCCGCTCGAACTGGCCCATGTTCTCGGCGTTGATCCGGAAGTAGGCCTGCAGCGGCATCTCGATGTGCACGCCCGGCGGCACGTAGATGAACGAGCCGCCCGACCACACCGCGGAGTTGAGCGCCGCGAACTTGTTGTCGTTCTGCGGGATGATCGTCCCGAAGTACTGCTTGAAGAGCTCCTCGTGCTCGCGCAGGGCCGTGTCGGTGTCGAGGAAGACCACGCCCTTCGCGGTCAGGTCCTCCTGGAGCTTGTGGTAGACGACCTCCGACTCGTACTGCGCCCCGACGCCGGCGAGGTACTTCTTCTCCGCTTCGGGGATGCCGAGCTTGTCCCACGTGTCCTTGATGTCGGCCGGCAGGTCCTCCCACGAGTTGGCCTGCTTCTCGGTCGGCCTGATGTAGTAGTAGATGTTGTCGAAGTCGATGCCGCCGAGGTCGCCGCCCCACTCCGGCATCGGCCGCGCCAGGAAGTAGTCGAGGCTGCGGTGGCGGAACTTGCGCATCCAGTCGGGCTCGTCCTTGTGCGACGAGATCGCGTCGACGAGCTCGTGCGAGAGGCCGCGGCCCGACTTGAAGAAGTAGTTCTCGTCGGCGTGGAAGCCGTACTTGATCGCGTAGTCGGAGCCTATCCCCTGGACGATCTCGGTCTCGGTCTGGGTCACGCGAGCACCTCCTCGTAGGGCGCGTAGCCCTCCTTCTCGAGCTTCTTCGCCAGCTCGGGGCCGCCTTCCTCGACGATCTTCCCGCCGACGAAGACGTGTACCCGGTCGGGCGTGATGTAGTCGAGGATCCGCTGATAGTGCGTGATCACGAGCGCGCCCATGTCCGGGCCTACGAGCTCCTTCACGCCGCCGGCGACGACACGCAGCGCGTCGATGTCGAGGCCGGAGTCGGTCTCGTCGAGGACCGCGATCCGCGGCTTCAGCATCGCCATCTGCAGGATCTCGACCCGCTTCTTCTCGCCGCCGGAGAAGCCGTCGTTGAGGTAGCGCGACGCGAGCTCGCGGCTCACCTTGAGCCGGTCCATCTGGCCGAGGAGCTGCTTGCGGAACTCCGGGATCGCGATCGGGTCGTCTGCGCCCCCGTTCCGCGCCTTGCGCACGGCGTTGATCGCGCTGCGCAGGAAGCTCGTCACGGTGACGCCGGGGATCGCGTGCGGGTACTGGAACGCGAGGAAGAGGCCGCGCTGCGCGCGCTCGTCCGCCCCGAGCTCCGTCACGTCCTCACCGTCGAAGAGCAGGCGTCCCTCGGTGATCTCGTAGGCGGGATGGCCCATGATCGCGTACGAGAGGGTGCTCTTCCCGGAGCCGTTCGGCCCCATGATCGCGTGCACCTCGTCTTCGGAGACCTCGAGGTCGACGCCCTTCACGATCTCGGTGCCGTCCTCGAGCGCGACGTGCAGGTTCTCCAGCTTCAGCAATGCCACGGAATCAAGCCTCTTTCCCCCGAAATAGCGGGGCTTTCGCCCCGCCCGGAACAGCGCTCACAGTCTAGCTAGAGAAGGCGTGTCCACGCCCACGCCGGCCCAAACGCGCTACCCTCCGCGCGTGGGTTACTTTCAGCCCTGGCACATCGTCCTGCTCCTCCTGATCGCGCTGCTCCTCTTCGGCGGCAGGCGACTGCCGGAGATCGGCCGCTCGCTCGGGTCGGGGATGCGCGAGTTCAAGGATGCGGTGACGGGCAACACGCCCGCCGAGCCTCAGCCGGAGCTCCCGCCCGCCGAGCCGACGGCCGCTCCGACGACGCCGACGCCGGTCGAGCGCGAAACCGTCTAGGCAGAGCATGAGCAGGCTTCCGCGCCGCCTCGGCCACGGCGAGGAGGCGACGCTCGCGGAGCACCTCGAGGAGCTGCGCGGTCGGCTCTTCGTGATGCTCGGCGCGATCGCCGCCGGCACGGTCGTCGCCTACGTCTTCCACGGGCACGTTCTCAGCTGGCTGAACCGGCCGCTACCGCCCGGCCACCACCGCCTTCTGACCACCGGCGTCGCCGAGCCCTTCACCGTGACGGTGACCGTCTGCGTCTACGCCGGCTTCGTGCTCGCGCTGCCGATCGTGCTCTGGCAGGTCTGGAGCTTCCTCGCGCCGGCGCTCGACCCGTCCTCCGAGCGGAAGGTGCTCGGCCTCTCGGCGTTCGCCATCGCCCTTGGCGCCGCGGGCCTCGCGTTTGGCTACTGGATCCTGCTCCCGCGCGCCGTGCACTTCCTGGTGCACTACGACCACCGGCATTTCCTCGTCCTCCCGCGCGCGTCCTCCTACTACAACTTCGTCGCTGCCGTCCTCGTGGGGATCGTGCTCATCTTCCAGACGCCGCTCGTCGTGCTCGGGCTCGTCTACCTGGGCGTCCTCACCTCGCGAGGGCTCCGCCGCCAGCGACGGCTCGGCTACCTGATCACGGCGGCGATCGCGCTCGCGCTTCCCGGGCCCGACCCGGTGACGACGTTCCTGGAGCTGCTCCCGATGTGGGCGCTCTTCGAGGGGTCGATCTGGCTCGCGGCGCTCGTGGAGCGGCGCCAGGTGAGGGCCGCGGCGGCCTCGGCTACTCTGCGTGCCTAGATGGCGAGGGCAGCAGTCCGGGCGAAGCAGCAGGCGCGCGCGAAGACGAAGACGCCGAGGGCGACGCACGCGCGTCGCCGGCGCGGCTCGGGCGGCGGCAACCCCAACCAGCAGCTCTTCTTCATGCGGCTGCGGCGCCACGCGAAGTGGGCGTACGTCCTGCTCGCGGTGCTGTTCGCGGCGACGTTCGCCGCAGTCGGCGTGGGCTCGGGCTCCAGCGGGCTGAACCAGCTCTTCTCCGGCATCTTCGGCGGCAGCAGCAGCGGTACGTCCGTCTCGGCGGCTAAGGCCGAGATCGCGAAGAATCCGGCGAAGGGGTGGCGCGACCTCGCCCGCGCGTACGAGGGCAAGGGCGAGACGGCGAACGCGATCAACGCGCTGCGGAACTACGTCGACAACGTGCGTTCGAAGGATGCCTCTGCCTGGACGGAGCTCGGTCAGCTGCAGCTGACCGAGGGCGGGAAGTTCGCCGCGCGCTACCAGCGCGCGCGACAGGCGGCGCAGCTCGCGAACCCGGGGCAGGCGCTCCTGCCCGCCGGCTCCCTGGGCCAGGCGCTCGCGACGCCGAACCCGCTCCAGCAGCTGGGCTCGCAGCAGGCCAGCGTGCTCCTGTCGCGCGACGGGCAGCAGGCGAACACCTCCTACGGAGATGCGCTCCAGAGCTACGAGACGGCGGCGAAGCTCCGTCCGCACAACGCCGAGGCGCAGTACAACGTCGCGCAGGCCGCGCAGGCGGTGGGACAGTACGCGGTCGAGGTCCGCGCGCTCAAGGCCTACCTCAAGGATTATCCGAACGCGCCGTCCCACTCGCAGGTCAAGCAGGCGATCAAGCAGCTGACGGCGGCGACGAAGAAGAAGTAGCGGTGCCCCGGTCGCGACTCGCGCCGCCGGGTTAGACTCTCCTGCGAGCGGTCCGCACAGAACCGCAGCGACTTCCGGGGGGAGATCCGCGCATGAACTTCGACATCAAGACGGAGCAGATCAGCGGCGATGCGTACGTCATCTCGCTCGCGGGCGAGGTGGACCTCTACACGGCGCCCGAGTTCAAGCAGCAGCTGCTCGAGGTGATCGGACAGGGTGGCAAGGAGGTCGTGGTCGACTTCAGCGACACGACGTTCATCGACTCCACGACGCTCGGCGTCCTCGTCGGCGGCGTGAAGCGGCTGCGCACGAACGACGGTCAGCTCTCGCTCGTCTGCAACGACCGCAACATCACGAAGATCTTCGAGATCACCGGGCTCGACAAGGTCTTCACGATCTATCCCAGCCGGGACGAGGCCGTCTCGGCGATCGGAGTCGCGCAAGGTTGAGGCGGTGCCTGCGGGCCGGGGTCTGGGGCGCAGGGATCGCGGTGGGGGCGCTGCTCGCCGCCGGCTGCGGCACCGGCGGGGTCGCCGCGGGGCGGGCCGACCTGCAGAACGGGCAGAAGCTGTTCCAGTCCACGTGCGCCGCCTGCCATACGCTGCAGGCGGCGGGCGCACACGGAACGGTCGGGCCGAGCCTCGACTCGGCATTCGCGTACGACAAGCAGCAGGGCATCGCGCAGAGCTCGGTCGAGAACGTCGTGCTCGACCAGATCCGGCTCGGCTCCGGCCCGCTCGCCACGTACACGAACCACAAGCACTTCACGCCCCAGACGCCGATGCCGGCGAACCTCCTCGGCGGCGAGGACGCCGTCGACGTCGCCGCCTACGTCGCCTCCGCGGCTGGACAGAGCGGCGGCGAGTCCGCCTCGCCGGCGACGCTCGGCACGAACGGCGCCGCCATCTTCAAGAACGAGTGCGCGGGTTGTCACACGCTGAAGGCGGCGGGCGCGACCGGCACCGTCGGGCCGAACCTCGACCAGCTCAAGCCGGCGTTCGCGGTCGCGCAGCACCAGGTGACGCACGGCGGGGCGATCATGCCCGCCTTCAAGGGGACGCTGAGCCCCGCGCAGATCGCCGCGGTCGCGCGCTACGTCTCCTCCGTCGCCGGCAAGTAGGCGTCTCTAGACGCGGCTGACGGGAAGCGTCACACGCTCCCGGATCGCCTTCACGATTCCGTCGTCGCCGGCGACGAGCACCTCGTCGGCGCCGAAGACGCGCAGGGCGTCCTGCACCGCGAGCGCCGGCTCGTCCGCACCAACCT
>JAVKST010000029.1:0-23799 GCA_039583515.1 Gaiellaceae bacterium | reverse complement strand
ATCGCGGTTAGCAGTGCCGCCACGACAGCGGCGAGTCTCCTGGACATGGTGACCTCCTCCTGGTTGGGCGATGCGAACGGGAGCCACGCTACCGTTGTCTGATCTGACAATCAAGATGGCTCTTTCCGGCATGACCCGACAGGAGCTGGATAATGAAAGATCATGTGACCTATAAGGAGCAGCGGGATATACTGCGGGCGGTGGCGGAAGAGTCTTCCTTCGGCGTGCTCGTCGTCGGCAGCGGGGCTGCCGGCCTTGCCGCCGCCGTGGCGGCGGGCCGCAGCGGAGCGCGGGTGGCGCTCGCCACGAAGGGCTCGATCCAGTCCTGCAACTCTGCGAAGGCGCAGGGCGGGATCCAGGCGGCCGTCGGCGCCGACGACTCTCCGGCGCAGCATGCCGCCGACGTCTGGCGCAGCTCGCACGAGACCGCCGACGTTCGGCTCGTCGACGTCCTCACGTCGGAGGCCCCGGCTGCGGTGTGGTGGCTCGAGGAGCTCGGCGTCGGCTTCTCCCGCGACGCCGACGGCGGCTACCGGATGGCGCGCTGTGGCGGCGCGTCCGCGGCGCGGCTCCTGCAGGTCGGCGACCGCACGGGCGTGGCCGTCACGAGAGCGCTGCGCGCGGCGGCGGAGGGCGAGGGCGTCACCGTCTTTCCGAAGGCCCCGCTGCACGAGCTCGCGCCGGCCGAGAACGGCTGGCGCGCGCGCTGCAACGGCCAAGTGCTCGCCGCCTCGAGCGTCGTCCTCGCCGCCGGCGGCCGCTGCTTCGCAGAGGCGGCCGAGCGCGGCGAGCTGACGACCAACCACCCCCACGCGACGGGGGAGGTGATGCGGCTTGCGCTCGAGCTCGGCGCGCGTGCTCGCGATCTGGACGCGCTGCAGTACCACCCGAACGGCGGCGTGTGGCCGGACTCGCTCGAGGGCTACTCGATCCCGGAGACGACTCGCGCGTACGGGGCGGTGCTTCTGAATGCGGACGGCGAGGAGTTCTGCGACTCGCTCGCGCCGCGCGACGCGGTGAGCCAGGCGATCTTCGACGAGGTGGCGAAGGGCAAGGGCGTGCGGGCGCCGAACGGCCGCCGTGCCGTCTGGCTCGACACGAGGAGGATCCGGGAGCGCGACGCCGAGCTCTCGCTGCCGTACATGCTGCGGCGCTACCGGGCGGCGGGTGTGGATCCCCTGCGGCAGCCGATCCTCACGTACCCTGTCCTGCACTACCAGAACGGCGGGCTGGTGATCGACACGGACGCCGAGACGACCCTCGAGGGCCTCTACGCCTGCGGCGAGATCGCCGGCGGGACGCACGGCCGCAACCGGATGATGGGCAACAGCCTGCTCGAGTGCGCCGTCTTCGGGCGCCGCGCCGGGCGCGCCGCCGCGGAGAGGGCGAGGGCATGACCGTCGACGTGACAACGGATCTGCAGCGCACGGTCGAGGGTGCGGCCGCGCACCTCTACGTCTGGTCGCTGAAGGACATCCCGCAGGATCTCCGCGACGCGCTGGCGGGTGCCGCGGAGCGGGAGACCTCCGTCCCGGGTCGTCGCGTCCTCTCGACGATCCTGCGCAACGTCGAGGTCGCGGACGACGCGCGCAACCTCGTGTGCCAGGACACCGGGATCGCCGTCTACACCTGCCGGGTCGGCGAGCACTTCCCGCTCCATCCGGCGCGGATCTACGAGGCGCTGCGAGACGGCACCGCGCGCGCGACCCTCGAGCAGCCGCTGCGGTCGAACGCCGTCCATACGCTCACGCGCGAGGCGACGGGCCCGAACGTCGGCCACCGACTGCCGATCGTGCACTGGGAGTTCGTGGAGGACTGGGACGGGCTCGACGTCAAGTGCGTGCCGAAGGGCTCCGGCTCCGAGAGCATGAGCTTCCTCAAGATGTGCACCCCCGCCGAGGGCGTGAAAGGGATCAAGCAGTTCGTCCTCGAGTCCGTCGTCGGCGCGGGCGGCCGCCCCTGTCCCCCCGGCATCGTCGGCGTCGGGATCGGCGGCTCGGCCGACTACGCGATGTACCTCGCCAAGGAGGCGATCGCGCGGCCGATCGGCACGCGCAACCTCGACCCGCACGTCGCCGCGCTCGAGGATGAGCTGTTGGGGTTGTTGAACGAGACCGGCATCGGGCCGATGGGCCTCGGGGGCGACGTCACCGTCCTCAACTGCCACATCGAGCACGCCGACACGCACATGACCCTCAACCCCGTCGCCGTCAACTACCAGTGCTGGGCGGCCCGCCGCGCGACCGCGCACGTCGCCGCCGACGGCTCCGTCGAGCTCGACCGGGAGGCCTGAGGACCATGGCTGCGCACGAGCTCACGTTCCCGATCGCCGACCCCGGGGAGATCGGGAGGCTTCGCGCCGGCGACGAGGTCGTCGTCCAGGGCCATATCGTCGGCATCCGCGACCGGACGCACATCCGCATCTTCCAGGAGGGCGTCGAGCCGCCGCTCGACCTCCGCGGGGCGTTCCTCCTGCACACGGCGCCGAACGTCCGCAAGACCGAGGACGGGCGCTACGAGAAGATCTGCATCGGGACGACGACCTCCGCCCGGATGGTGCGCTACACGGAGCCGCTCGGCGAGCGCTACGGCGTGCGCGCGATCTGCGGCAAGGGCGGCTTCCCGGACGAGGCGATCGAGCCGATGCAGCGGCTCGGCATGGTCTACCTCGCGATCGTCGGCGGCGCCGCCGCGCTCGAGACGACGCAGATCGAGGAGATCGAGGAGGTCGCCTGGGAGGAGCTGATGCCGGAGTGCCTCTGGAAGTTCCGCGTCCGCGACTTCGGCCCGCTCACCGTGGGTATCGACGCCCACGGGAACTCCCTCTACCACGACGTCCAGGCGGCGGCCGCGAAGAAGCTGGAGGAGCTCTATGCCAGGCTTTGAGGATGGGTTTCTCGGCGTGCCGGCTCGGCCGGGCAAGCCGCGCAACACGGGACTGACCCACGTCATCGACAAGGGCCTCAACCTGCGCGAGATCGAGGGCCTCTTCGACACGGCGGGATCCTTCGTCGACATCGTGAAGCTCGGCTGGGGGACGAGCTACGTCACGAACAACCTCGAGAAGAAGATCGCGCTCTACCGGTCGTTCGACACGCCCGTCGTCTGCGGTGGGACGCTGTTCGAGGCGGTCTACGCGCGGGACAAGCTCGACGAGTTCAAGCGCTGGCTGACGGAGTACCGCTTCTCGCACGTCGAGATCTCGGACGGCACGATCGAGATCCCGCGCGCCCGGAAGCTCGAGCTGATCGCCGAGTTCGCAGGCGACTTCACCGTCCTCTCCGAGGTCGGCTCGAAGGACGCGGAGGTGAACATCGCGCCGTACCTCTGGGTGGAGTGGATGCGCGAGGAGCTCGAGGCCGGAGCGTGGAAGGTGATCGCCGAGGGCCGCGAGGGGGGCACCGCCGGCATCTATCGGCCGACGGGGGAGCTGCGGACGGGCCTCGTCGACGAGATCGAGCACTCGATCGCGTTCGCCGACCTGATCTGGGAGGCGCCGGCGAAGGAGAGCCAGGCCTGGTTCGTCAAGCACTTCGGCCCGAACGTCAACCTCGGGAACATCCCCCCCGACGAGGTGATCGCGCTCGAGACGCTGCGCCTCGGCCTGCGCGGGGACACGCTGAAGGAGGTGCTGCTCGGTGGCGAGCCTGCCCGTGCCGACTGACCTCGAGGCGATGAGCGCAGAGGAGGTGCTCGTCTGGGCCCACGAGCAGTTCGCGGGCAGGCTCTGCCTCACGTGCTCGTGGCAGAAGCAGTCGTCGGTGCTCGTCCACATGGTCTCCCAGCTCGGCCTCGAAATCCCCGTCGTCGAGCTCGACACCGGCCTCTTCTTCGCCGAGACGTACGCCACCCGAGAGAGGCTCGTCGAGCGCTACGGGCTCGAGTTGATCAGGCCCGAGGTGATCACCGTCGCGGAGCAGCACAAGCTGGAGGGGCCAAACCTCTGGGAGCGGGACCCCGACCGCTGCTGCCATGTCCGCAAGGTCGAGCCGCTCCAGCGCGTGCTCTCCGGCTACGACGCGTGGATCTCGGGCATTCGCCGCGAGCAGAGCCTGACGCGGAAGGACGCGCAGCGAGTCGAGTGGAGCGAGCGCTACGACGTCTGGAAGATCCACCCGCTCGTCGACTGGGACTCGAAGCACGTCGACGCCTACATCTACGTGAACGAGATCCCGTACAACCCGCTGCACGACGCCGGCTACCCGTCGATCGGGTGCATCCCGTGCACGCGGCCCGTCAGCCGCGAGGAGGACGAGCGTGCCGGCCGCTGGGCGGACTCCGACAAGATCGAGTGCGGACTGCACGGCACGAGCTGATGGCGGGCTTCACGCTCTGGTTCACCGGCCTGTCCGGGGCCGGGAAGACGACGATCGCCGAGCTCGTCGCGCCGGAGCTCGAGCGGCGCGGGCTCGCGGTGGAGTGGCTCGACGGCGACGTCGCCCGCACCCATCTCACCACGGGCCTCGGCTTCTCGAAGGAGGACCGCGACACGAACATCGAGCGCATCGGCTGGGTCGCCTCGCGCCTGACCCGGCACGGCGCGGCGGTGATCGTCTCCGCGATCTCGCCCTACGAGGCGACGCGGCGCAAGGCGCGCGCCATGGTGGAGGAGTTCGGCCCGTTCGTCGAGGTCCACGTCGCGACGCCGGTCGACGAGTGCGAGCGGCGCGACGTGAAGGGGCTCTACGAGAAGGCGCGGGCCGGCGAGATCCAAGAGTTCACCGGCGTCTCCGATCCCTACGAGGAGCCGGCCGACCCGGAGCTCCGGGTCGACACGACGGAGCACGAGCCGGAGGAGTCGGCGCGGCTGGTCGTCGCGAAGCTCGAGCAGCTCGGCCTGCTGGCGGAGGTGACGGCGTGAACGGCGAGCGCGTGCGCCTCACGCACCTGGAGCGGCTCGAGGCGGAGGCGATCGACATCATGCGCGAGGTCGTCGCCGAGGCCGAGAACCCGGTGATGCTCTACTCGATCGGCAAGGACAGCTCGGTGATGCTCCACCTCGCCCGGAAGGCGTTCTGGCCGGCGCCGCCGCCGTTCCCGTTCCTCCACGTCGACACGACCTGGAAGTTCAAGGAGATGTACGCCTTCCGCGCGCGGATGGCCGAGGAGCACGGGCTGAACCTGCTCGTGCACGTCAACGAGGAAGGGCTGGCGCGCGGGATCAACCCGTTCGCGAGCGGCTCCGCGGTCCACACCGACGTGATGAAGACGGAGGCGCTGAAGCAGGCGCTCGACAAGTACGGCTTCGACGCCGCGTTCGGCGGCGCGCGCCGCGACGAGGAGCGGTCGCGCGCGAAGGAGCGCATCTTCTCCTTCCGCACGGCGCAGCACCGCTGGGACCCGAAGAACCAGCGTCCCGAGCTCTGGCGGCTGTACAACGCGCGCCACCGCAAGGGGGAGTCGATCCGCGTCTTCCCGCTCTCGAACTGGACGGAGCTCGACGTCTGGCTCTACATCCACCGGGAGCAGATCCCGATCGTGCCGCTCTACTTCGCGGCGGAGCGGCCGGTCGTCTGGCGCGACGGGACGTGGATCATGGTCGACGACGACCGGATGCCGCTCGAGCCGGGGGAGGAGCCGCAGCTCAAGCGCGTCCGCTTCCGGACGCTCGGCTGCTACCCGCTCTCCGGCGCGATCGAGTCCGGCGCCGACACGCTGCCGAAGATCATCCAGGAGATGCTGCTCGCGAAGACCTCCGAGCGGCAGGGCCGGCTGATCGACTTCGACTCGGCCGCCTCGATGGAGAAGAAGAAGGTCGAGGGCTACTTCTGATGTCGAGCGAGCTGATCGAGCGCGACATCGACGCGTACCTCGACGCGCACGAGCGCAAGAGCCTCCTCCGCTTCATCACGTGCGGCTCGGTCGACGACGGGAAGTCGACGCTGATCGGCCGGCTGCTCTGGGAGTCGCAGCTGCTCTTCGAGGACCAGCTCGCCGCGCTCGAGGCCGACTCGCGCCGGGTCGGGACGCAGGGCGAGGAGCTCGACTTCGCGCTCCTCCTCGACGGTCTGGCCGCAGAGCGAGAGCAGGGGATCACGATCGACGTCGCCTACCGGTTCTTCTCGACCGACACGCGCAAGTACATCGTGGCCGACACGCCCGGTCACGAGCAGTACACGCGCAACATGGTCACGGGCGCCTCGACCGCCGACTGCGCGCTGATCCTGCTCGACGCGCGCAAGGGCGTGCTCACGCAGACCCGGCGTCACAGCTATCTCGTCCACCTGCTCGGCATCCGCCGCGTCGCGGTCGCGGTGAACAAGATGGACCTCGTCGACTACGCCGAGGAGCGGTTCCGGGAGATCGAGCGCCAGTACGGCGCGTTCGCGGAGCAGCTCGGCCTCGACGCGTTCACGCTGATCCCGGTCTCGGCGCTGCGCGGCGACAACGTGACCGAGCGCTCCGACGCGATGCCGTGGTACGCCGGGCCGACGCTGATGGAGTATCTCGAGCGCGTCGAGGTCGACCAGGAGCGGATGCAGGACGCGCCGTTCCGGCTGCCGGTGCAGTGGGTGAACCGGCCCAGCCCGGAGTTCCGCGGCTTCGCGGGGACGATCGCCGGCGGCCGCGTCGCTCCGGGCGATCGCGTCGTCGTGCTTCCGGTCGGTCGCGAGACGACGGTCGCGCGCGTCGTCGGGTTCGAGCGCGACCTCGCTGCCGGCGTGGCAGGGGAGGCCGTGACGCTGACGCTCGCCGACGAGATCGACGTCAGCCGCGGCGACGTCATCGCGAGCGCCGAGTCGCCCGCGCACGTGGGAGAGCAGTTCGAGGCGACGGTCGTCTGGATGGCGGAGGAGCCGCTCCTTCGCGGCCGCACCTACCTGATGCGCGTCGGGACGAGGACGGTGCCGGCGACGGTGGCGCCGATTCGCTACAAGCTCGACGTCGACACGCTGGACCAGATCGCCGCGAACCAGCTCGACCTGAACGAGATCGGCGTCGTCCAGCTCGAGCTCGGCCAGCCGGTCGCGTTCGACCCGTACGGCGAGAACCGCGACACCGGGGGCTTCATCCTGATCGACCGGATCACCAACCACACGGTCGGCGCGGGTCTGCTCCGGTTTGCGCTGCGCCGCGGCGAGAACGTCGTGCCGCAGGCGGTCGAGCTCGATCGCGAGGCGCGTGCGTCGCTGAAGGCGCAGCGGCCGTTCGTCGTCTGGCTCACCGGCCTTCCGGGCGCGGGAAAGTCGTCGATCGCCAACCTCGTCGAGCGTCGCCTCTACGCGCTCGGACGCCACACCGTGCTGCTCGACGGCGCCAACCTGCGCCAGGGCCTCTCGAAGGATCTGGGCTTCACGCCGGCCGACCGGGCCGAGAACAACCGCCGGGCGGCCGAGGTCGCGAGGCTGATGACGGAGGCGGGCCTGATCGTGATCGCCGCGTTCGTCTCGCCCTTCCGCGCCGACCGTGCAACGACGCGGGCGCTCTTCGGCGAGACGGAGTTCCTCGAAGTGCACGTCGACCTGCCGGCGGAGCTCGCCGCCGAGCGGGACAGGAGCGGGCTCTACGCGAAGGCCCGGTCCGGCGCGCTCGCGAACCTGACCGGCATCGGCGCGGCCTACGAGCCGCCGGAGGAGCCGGAGCTCCACCTCGACATGGCCTCCCTCACCGTCGAGGAAGCCGCCGAGAAGGTGCTCGAGGCGCTCACCGAGCGCGGTCTTCTGTCGTGACCTGGCAGTTCACCCTCACCGGTCTCCTCCTGGGGATCGTCGTCGGGATGACCGGGATGGGCGGCGGCTCGCTCATGACGCCGATCCTCGTGATCGTCTTCGGCTTCAAGCCGACGTACGCCGTCGGGACGGACATCTTCCACGGCGCGATCTTCAAGACGTTCGGCGCGATCCGGCACCGGCAACTGGGAACGGTGCACGCGCGGCTGACGCTCTGGATGTTCGCCGGCTCGGGACCCATGTCGCTCGCCGGCGTCGGCGTCGCGTACCTGATCCAGCACCACTACGGCAACAGCGCGCAGACGATCGAGAGCCACGCGATCGGCGCGGCGCTCGTCCTCGGCGGGATCGGCTTCCTCGCCAAGTCGTTCGTCCACGGCGGCGTGGAGGCGAGCGACGCGCCGTTCATCCTCCGGCGGCGTGACAAGCTGATCGCGGTCGCCATCGGCGCCACGTTCGGCTTCGTCGTCGGCCTGACGTCGGTCGGCAGCGGCACGTTCTTCGGCCTGGTGATGGTGCTCGTCTACCCGCTCACGATGGCGAAGATCGTCGGGACGGACATCTTCCATGCCGCGGCGCTGCTCTGGGTCGCAGGTATCGGGCACCTCGTCGCGGGGGACGTCGACCTGCACGCGACGGCCTGGCTGCTGACCGGCTCCGTCCCCGGGATCCTGATCTCGAGCCGGTTCACGGTGAAGGTGCCGGACAAGGCGCTCCGCGTCGCCCTCGGCGGCGTCCTCCTCCTCAGCGGCCTGAAGCTGCTGAACGTGCCGGACGCGAACTGGATCCTCGGCGGCGGGCTCGCGGCGCTCGCCCTCGGGGTCGTGGCCTACGCGATCGCCCTGCGCGCCTCGCCGGGCGCGACGCCCGAGCGCGCCTGAGCCGCGGGCGCGGCTTACAATCGACGAGCCTTGCAGCGGGTTCTTTCGACGGTCGTGCTGGTGGGCCTGCTCTTCGCGACCGCCGCCGCGTTCGCGGTGACCGAGCATCTCAAGCTCGAGAAGGCGCCGATCGGCGGAACGCTCGTGTCGAAGTACCTCTCGCCCCGTTGCGGGTGCGCAAGCTCGAAGGCGGCGATCCGGTTCAGGTTGCGCCACCACGACGTGGTGACCGTTCAGATCCTCGATGCGAACAGGCATGTCGTCGCGACCCTGGTCCAGAACCAGCCGGAGCCCAAGGGCCGTGTCCAGTTCGCCTGGCGGGGACTGACCGACGCGGGCGCCGTGGTACCCGACGGGCGGTACGAGCCCGAGATCCACCTCGCGAACGCACACTGGACGATCCTCCTGCCGAACCCGATCAACCTCGACACCCGGCCGCCGCTCGTCCGCGCGGTATCGCTGCGCCCGTCCATCCTCTCGCCGGACGGCGACGGCGTCGACGACCAGGTGAAGATCCGCTACCGGCTGAGCGAGCAGGCGCATCTGCTCGTCCGGCACGGCTCGCGCGTCCTTCTCCGCACCCAGGACTCGAGACCGGACGACAAGACGGCCTGGAACGGCACGAGCCACGGCAGGCCCTGGCCGGCAGGCACCTACACGCTGACGGTCGGCGCCGTCGACCTCGCCGGCAACGTGACGCCGCCGGCGCAGCGGAAGCGGCTCGTGGTGGTCGTCCGCTACGTGTGGCTGGGGCGGACCCAGATCGCCGTGCGCGCCGGCGCGACGTTTGAGGCGCGCGTCCACGCGGACGCCCCGTACACGTGGGCGCTGGGCGGCCGGCACGGCCGGTCGCGCCGGCCCGTGCTGCGCCTGCGCGCGCCCTCGAAGGGCGGCTCGTACCACCTCCTGGTGAGGGAATCGGGACACACCGCCCGCGCGCTGGTCGTGGTGCGGTGATCGATCTCGCGCGCATCGCCGGACCCATCGCCTGCCTCGGCCTCGCGGTGTTGCTCGTCTCACGCACGCGCCGCAACCGCATCGCGGGCCTCGGCTATGCCGCCTTCGGCAGCGCGCTGCTCGTCGCCTCCCTCACCTCCGGGCACCCCCTCGAGCTGGTCGGCGTCCTCCTCGGCGCCGCCGTCCTCGCGCCGCTGCTCGCGCTGCTGTTTCGGCGCGAGCCGTGGCTCGTCGCCTTCGCCACGCTCGCGTTCGTCCCGCTGCGCCTGCACTTTCTCGCCCATCAGCTGCTCCTGCCGTTGTACGGGATCGCCCTCGGCGCGGCCGCTCTCCTGCTGTGGCAGCTGGTGGACGGAGACGAGCGCTCGCGCGAGCTCGGCGTCTTCGCCTGGCCGCTCGGGCTCTACGTCGCGTGGGTCGGGCTCTCGCTCGGCTGGACGAAGGACGTCCACACCGGGGCGATCGACGTCCTCGCGTTCTACATCCCCTTCGCGATTCTCGCGCTCGCGATCGCCCGCCTGCCGTGGGATGCGCTACGCGTGCGCCTCCTCTACGGCGAGCTCGCCGTGATGGCGCTGGTGTTCGCCTGCGTCGGCTTCTACCAGTACGACACGCGCACGATCTTCGAGAACCCGAAGCTGCGGGTGGACAACTCGTACACGGCCCTCTTCCGCGTCAACTCCGTCTTCTGGGATCCCTCGATCTACGGCCGCTTCCTCGTCGTCGCGCTGATCCCGACCATCGTGCTGATCGTCCTCGGCCGCTCGCTGCGGGCCGCGGTCGCTGCGACCGCGTTCGCCCTCGTCGCCTGGGCCGGGCTGCTGATCTCGTTTTCCCAGTCGAGCTTCGCCGCCCTCCTCGTCGGCGTGATCGGCGTCGCGGCGGTGGCGTGGCGCTGGAAGTCGGTCCTCGCCGTCGCGGCGGCCTTCCTCGTCCTCGCAGGGATCGCGTTCGGCCAGCCGAGCATCCGGCACGCGCTCCTGAAGCACACGAAGTCGGGCCTCAACCAGGCGTCGAGCGGCCGCTACAGCCTCGTCTCGAACGGTGCACGGATCGCCGTCGCGCACCCTGCGGTCGGGGTGGGGGTCGGCGGCTTCGCCAAGGCCTATTCGAAGCGGACGCACCGGCCGCCGCGGGCGAGCGCCTCGCACGACACGCCCGTCACGGTCGCGGCCGAGGGGGGCGTGGTCGGGGAGGTGCTCTATCTCTGGCTCGTCGCGGCCGTGCTCCTGGCCTCGGCGCGCGCCGTTCGGCCCGGCCTCACGGGCCGGCTCGCGCTGGCGAGCGGTCTCGCGCTCGCCGCCATCGTCGTCCACTCGCTCTTCTACAACGACTTCTTCGAGGATCCGACGACCTGGGGCCTCTTCGGGCTGATCGCGTTGACGGCGGCGGTGCGCCCGCCGCCGCAGGAGCCCGCTCCGGCCGTGGAGAAGAAGGAGCCGGTGGTCGTGTGATCGAGACCTGGCGGAGAGTCCTCGTCCTGGCGCCCCATACGGACGACGGGGAGTTCGGCTGCGGCGGGACGATGGCGCGGCTGGTCGAGGGCGGCGCCGAGGTGCGCTACGTCGCCTTCTCGATCGCGACGCGCTCGCTCCCGGGCGGCTTCCCCCCGGACACGCTCGCACGCGAGGTGCGGGAGGCGACGGCGGAGCTCGGCATCCCCGCGGATCTGCTCGACGTCCACGACTTCGACGTGCGGACGTTCCCGGAGCGGCGGCAGGACATCCTCGAGCTGCTCGTCGCCTTGTGGGAGGACTGGCAGCCGGAAGCGGTCTTCCAGCCGAGCCTGCACGACATCCACCAGGATCACCGGACGGTCGCGGAGGAAGGGCTGCGCGCGTTCAAGCGCACCACGATCCTCGGCTACGAGATCCCGTGGAACAACTTCGACTTCGCGTACCAGTGGTACTCGGCGCTCGAGGAGCGGCACGTGGAGCGCAAGATCGCCGCGCTCGAGCACTACGCGTCGCAGCAGCACCGCCGTTACGCGAATCCGGAGTACGTGCGCAACCTCGCGCGTACGCACGGCATCAACGTCAACCGCGAGTTCGCCGAGGTCTTCCAGGTCTACCGCGTGATCGCCTGACGTCTCCCGGCCGTGGCGGACGCCGTTCTCCAGGCCGCGCTGCAGGACTGGCCGCCGTTCGTGCTCGTCGCGGGCCTGCTCGCGATCGGGGCGGTCGTCGAGGCCGACGGGCTCTTCGCGGCGGCCGGTGCGCGGATCGAGCGGATCGGCGGGAGCCCGCTCCGTCTGCTCGCGGCCGTCCTCGGCCTGGAGGCGGTCGTCACGGCGCTTCTCAACCTCGACACGGCGGCCGTGTTCGTCACGCCGATCGTCGTCCACGCGGCGCGGCAGCGGCGCTGCGACGAGCGGCCGTTCCTCTACGGCGCGCTCTTCGTCGCCAACGGCGCCTCGATCCTGCTGCCCGGGTCGAACCTGACCAACCTGATCGTGCTCGACCACGAGCGCCTTTCCGGCGCCGCCGTGGCGCGGGCGATGGCGTTGCCTTGGCTGGTGACCGTCGTCCTCATCGTCGCGTTCCTCGCCGTCCGGTACCGTCCCCGAGCGGCGGACGGGGAGCGCATGGAGCCGCCCCCGCTTCGGCTCGGTGTCGGCGCCGTGGCCACCGGCGCCGCGACCGCGCTGATCCTGAGCCTGTCGGACCCGGCGCTGCCCGTGCTGGCAGTCGGCGTGGTCGCCGTCGCCTGGCGCCGCCTACGCCCGCGGCTCGACCTGCCCGTGCTGGCCGGGCTCTTCCTGATCGCGGTCGCGTTCGGCACGCTCGGCCGGCGCTGGCACGGCCCGCTCCACCTGCTCGGGCACCTCGGCAGCTTCGGCACCGCCGGCGTCGCCGCGGGTGCCGCCGTCCTCGTCAACAACCTTCCCGCCGCCTCGCTTCTGTCGGCCGAGCGGCCGCCGCACCCGCTGCCGCTTCTGCTCGGTCTCGACCTCGGGCCGAACCTCGCCGTCACGGGATCGCTAGCGGCCTATCTCTGGTACCGCTCCGCCTGCTCCGCAGGGGCGCGCCCGTCGCTCGTCCAGGTGAGCGTGCTCGGCCCCGCCCTCGTCCCGCTCACGCTCGCCGCCGCGGTCGCCGTGCTCAGGTAGCCGGGACCCGCCGGGGCTCCGGTTGCGTAGAGGGATCGTGAAGCGGTGGTGGATCGGCGTCGCGGTGCTCGCGCTCCTGCTCGCGCCCACGGGCACGGCGACGTCGCGCGAGCGGACGATTCCCCTGCCCGGGCCGCCGACCGACGTCGTCCATGCCGCCGGCGCGGCCTGGGTCACGACCGAGAGCGGCAACCTCGCTGGCGCGCTGCTCCGTCTCGGTCCGACGAGCGGGCGCATTCTGGCTCGCATCCCCCTCCCGGCCGTGAGCGACTACTCGCAGGTGGCGCTCGCGGACGGGAGCATCTGGGTGACCAACAGCGGCCGTGGCGTCGTCTATCGCGTAGACGCGCACACTCGCCGGGTTCTGACGAGGATCCAGCTGCACGCCCCGGCGCTCGGCATCGCGGCGGGAGCGGGCTCGCTCTGGGTGACCGCCCCCGGACAATCGCACGGCACCGTCTTCCGGATCGATCCGGTGACGAACCGGGTGGTGAGGCGGCTGCGCGCGGGTACCGGTCCCGGGCCGATCGCCTTCGCCGGCGGCTCCGTCTGGGTGATCGATACGAGCTCGCCCTACCAGGGGTTGCAGCGGATCGATCCCGCCACCAACCGCTTCCGCGAGCCGCCCGCCGGCCTCCGTGGCGCGATCAACGTCCCGCTGGCGGGGACGAGCCGTTACCTCTGGCTCGCCGGCGACGGAGACCTCTTCCTCCGCTACGACACGCGCACCGGCAAGGTGGACGACGTCCGCCTCCGCGGGGCGAAGGGCGCCATAGCGTTCGCCGTCGGGCCGCACGTCGTCTGGGTCGCCCACTACCAGGACTCGACGCTGACGCGAATCGCCTACCGCTAAGCGAACCGGCAGAATCGCGGCATGGCGCGCATCGAGCTCGCGCTCATCGGCGGGCGGATTCGGACGCTCGACCCCGAGCGGCCGCACGCGAGCGCAGTCGCCGTCGCGGACGGCGAGATCGCCGCGGTCGGCGACGACGCCGAGATCCGCGAGCTCGTCGACGGCCGTACGGAGATCGCCGACCTGCGCGGGGCGGCCGTCACGCCGGGGATCGTCGACAGCCACATCCATCCCTTCCACGGCGCCGACGTCGCCCGCGGAGCCGACCTGACGAACCTCCGGACGCTCGACGAGGTGCGAGGCGCACTGCGCGAGGAGCGCGCCCGCTGCGCTCCGGACGAGTGGGTGCTCGGCTACGGGCTCGAGTACGACGTCTTCCGAGAGAGCGGCATCCGCGGCGACCTGGTCGAGGACGCGGTGGACGGCTCGCCGGCGCTGCTCATGTTCATGGACCTCCACACGGCGCTCGCCACGCCGCGGGCGCTCGTGCTGGCCGGAGTCGACGGCCCGCGCCCGTTCGACGAGAACGCAGAGATCGTCTGCGCGTCGGGTGGCCCGACCGGCGAGCTGCGCGAGCCGGCCGCGGTCGCGACGGTCGAGCGGGCACTGCCGCGCCTGACGCGGGAGCAGCGGTACGCGACGTACGCCAAGACGCTGCGCCGCCTCGCCGCCGTCGGCGTCACGGGCGCGCACGCGATGGACGGGACGCTCGCGACACACGACCTCCTGCGCGAGCTCGAGGCAAACAGCGATCTAGTCACGCGCCTCGTCGTCCCGTTCTGGCTGCGCCCCGACTCGTCGCCCGAGGAGTGGGACGAGCTCGTCCCCCACCGCGACGCGTCCGGCCGGCGCTGGCGCGGCGGCGTCGCCAAGTTCTTCGTCGACGGCGTGATCGACGCCGGCACCGGCTGGCTCTACGAGCCGGATTCGGAGGGCGAGGGGACGCTCCCGTTCTGGCCCGACCCCGCCCGGTATCGCGCCGCGGTGGCGCGCTTCGCCGGCGCCGGCTTCCAGTGCGCGACGCACGCAACCGGCGACCGCGGCGTGCGGGAGGCGCTGGATGCGTACCGCGGCGCCGGCAAGCCGCAGCGCGGCCGCCACCGGATCGAGCACATCGAGACGCTGCAGCCGCACGACCTGCCGCGCTTCGCCGCCGAGGGAGTCGCCGCCTCGATGCAGGCCCAGCACATGATGTGGCTCGACCCGGAGCGCGGCGACAACTGGTCCCGGCGCCTCGCCGGCGAGCGCACCGGGCCCGGCCGCGCGTTCCCGATCCGCTCGCTGCGCGAGTCCGGTGCGCTGATCGCGCTCGGGTCCGACTGGCCCGTCGCCCGCTACGACCCGCGCATCGGGATGGCAGCCGCCCGGCTCCGCCGGCCGCCGGGCCGGCCGGAATGGCGGCCGTACGACGACGAGGCGCTCGACGGGCTCGCGGCGCTCGAGGGCTACACGTTCGGCGCCGCTGCGACGGTCGGCGACGGGGGGCGCCTCGGGCGCGTCGCCCCCGGCTACCGCGCCGACCTGACCGTCTTCGCGGAGGATCCGGTCGAGTGCGACGCCGACGACCTGCCCCAGCTGCCGGTGCTGCTGACGGTCGTCGACGGCGAGATCGTCCACCGTGCCGGGCGCTGACGCCGCGGCGGCCGCGCTCGCAGACGCCGTCCCGCGCCTGTTCTGGCTCGATCGCCCGGACGCGCCCGAGGCCGCGCCCCCGCTCGAGGGGGATGCCGAGGCCGACCTCGCCGTCGTCGGCGGCGGCTTCACCGGCCTCTGGGCGGCGCTGCTCGCGAAGGAGGCGCAGCCGGAGCGCGACGTCGTCCTGCTCGAGGCGGAGGGCTGCGGCTTCGGCGCCTCCGGCCGCAACGGCGGCTTCCTCGAGGCATCGCTCACGCACGGTCTCTCGAACGGGCTCGCGCAGTTCCCCGGCGAGCTGGACCGCCTGCTGGAGCTCGGGCGCGAGAACTTCCGCGCGATCGAGGCCGCCCTCGAGCGTCACGCGATCGACGCTCGCTTCGAGAAGTTGGGGGCGCTCTCCGTGGCGACGCGGCCGCACGAGGTCGGCCCGGTGCGCGAGGAGGCGGGGCTTCTGCGCGAGCACGGCGAGGACGCGGAGTTCCTCGACCAGGACGCCGTCCGCGCCGAGGTCGACTCGCCGACCTACCTCGCGGGCGCGTGGCAGCGCTCGAACGTCGCCCTCGTGGATCCCGGCAGGCTGGCGTGGGGGCTCCGCCGCGCAGCGCTCCAGCTCGGCGTACGCCTCCACGAGCGGACGCGTGTCGAAGGGATCGACGACGGTGGTTCGACCGTCGTCCTCACGTGCCCGGGCGGACGGCTCCGCGCGCGGCGCGTCGTGCTCGCGAGCGGCGTCTATCCGCCGCTCGTGCGCGAGATCCGCCGCTACGTCGCGCCGGTCTACGACTACGTGCTCGTGACGGAGCCGCTGGGCGACCGGCTGCGCGAGCTCGGCTGGCAGCGCCGGCAAGGAGTTGCCGACAGCGGCAACCGCTTCCACTACTACCGCCTGACGGACGACGACAGGATCCTCTGGGGCGGCTACGAGGCCGTCTACCGCTTCCGGGGCCCCGTCGCGACGCGCTACGACGCCGACGAGCGGACGCACCGGCTGCTCGCGGAGAACTTCCTGCGGACGTTCCCGCAGCTCGAGGGCATCCGCTTCACGCACCGCTTCGGCGGTGCGATCGACACGTCGAGCCGCTTCTGCGTCTTCTTCGGGACGAAGCTCGGCGGGCGGCTCGCGTACGCCGCCGGCTACACCGGGCTGGGCGTCGGCGCCTCCCGCTTCGGCGCGCGCGTGGCCCTCGGGCTGGCGGACGGGACGCTGGGCGCCCTCGGGGAGCTCGAGCTCGTGCGGCGGCGCCCGGTGCCCTACCCGCCGGAGCCGCTGCGCTGGCCCGTGATCGAGCTGACTCGCCGCGCGCTCGTGCGCGCCGACGAGCACGGCGGCCGCCGTGGGCCGTGGCTGCGGCTGCTCGACCGGCTCGGCGTCGGCTTCGACAGCTAGAGGAGAAGCTCCGCGAGCGTCCGCAGCGCCTCCGGCTGCGTCGTCCCCGCGAGGATCGCCGTCACGGGCGTCTCCCGCCACGCCTCGAGCCGCTCGCGGATCCGCTCCCTCGGCCCGACGAGCGAGACTGCGTCGACGAGCTCGTCCGGCACGGCTGCCGTCGCCTCGCGCACGTGTCCCTGCAGGTAGAGCTCCTGGATCCGCTCGGCCTCCGGCTCCCACCCATAGCGCCGGATGAGCGCGTTGTAGAAGTTCCGGCCCTTCGCGCCCATCCCGCCGACGTAGAGCGCCACGTGCGGCTTGAGCGAGTCGCGAAGCGCCGGGACGTCGTCGCCGACGAGGACGTTGACGGTGGCGGCGACCTCGAAGCCGGGGCGCGGCTCGGTGAGGCTCGCGCCGGCGATGTCCGCGAACCGCTCCGGGTCGACGAGGAGCGGCAGCCAGCCGTCGGCGATCTCGGCGGCGAGCGCGATGCTCTTCGGCGCGAGCGACGCGAGGTAGATCGGGATCTCCGCCCGCAGCGGGCGCAGCATCAGCTTCAGCGGCTTCCCGAGCCCGCTCGCGCCGGGGCCGTCCCACGGGATCCGGTACTCCGCGCCCTCGTGCTCGACGACGTCGCGGCGCAGCGCGGCGCGCACGATCTCGACGTACTCGCGGGTGCGGGTGAGCGGCTTGCCCCAGGGCCGCCCGTGCCAGCCCTCGACGACCTGCGGCCCGGACGTGCCGAGGCCGAGCAGGAAGCGCCCGCCCGAGAGCAGGTCGAGCGTCGCAGCGGTCATGGCCGCGTTCGCGGGAGTACGTGCAGCCGTCTGCAGCACCGCCGAGCCGAGCTTGATCCGCGTAGTCTGCGCCGCCAGCCAGGCGAGTACGCTCACCGCGTCGCTTCCCCACGCCTCGGCCGCCCAGACCGAGTCGAAGCCGAGCCGCTCCGCCTCCTGCACCAGCGGGACGAGTGCCGCCGGATCCTGCCCCGGCACCAGGTAGCCGAGGCTGAGGCCCACCTTCACAGCGCGATCCTACGCCGGTAGGCTCAACCGCCCGTGGCGCACCCCGAGCTGTCATCCGAGCAGGCATACGTCGACCGCGCGTACGAGCAACTCGACCGCATGCGCTCGACGGTCGAGCGGACGCAGGAGGCGATGGCGACCGAGTGGGCCGCGCTGAACATGGAGGCGTGGGCGAAGCGGCGGATGCAGACGTTCGACGATGCCGAGCGCGGCCTCGTCTTCGGCCGCCTCACGCTGGCTGCAAGCGACGGCGGCGGAGCCGCCGTCGCGCGGCCAGAAGACCCCGCCGCCAGAGGCGGCGGTGGCGACGCCAATCCACGGCCGCTCTACGTCGGCCGCCGCTGGGTACACGACGAGGCGCACGAATCGCTGGTCGTGAACTGGCAGGCGCCGGCCGCGCGGCCCTTCTACACGGCCACGCCCGCGGCGCCGCACGGCGTCCAGCAGCGCCGGCGCTTCCGCACGCAGGGCCGCCGGATCGCTGACATCTCGGACGAGGCTCTCGACGGCAGCGCGGTCGAGGGCGCGGCCGTCTCGGACTTCCTGCTCGAGGAGCTCGAGCGCCGGCGCGAGACGCGGATGCGCGACATCGTCGCGACGATCCAGTCCGACCAGTACCGGCTGATCACCGCGGAGCCGGACGGCGCGCTCGTCGTGCAGGGCGGCCCCGGAACCGGCAAGACGGCGGTCGGGCTCCACCGGGCGTCGTGGCTTCTCTACACGCACCGCGAGCAGCTCCGGCGCGTCCTCGTCGTCGGCCCGAATCCGACATTCATGGAGTACGTCTCGCACGTCCTGCCGGCACTCGGGGAGGAGGCGGTCGAGCAGCGCGCGGTGGGCGAGCTGCTGGACGGGATCGAGGTCGGTCGCGAGGAGCAGCCGGACGTCGCGCTGCTCAAGTCCGGCACGCGGCTTCGCGAGGTGGTCGCCCGCGCGGTGGAGCTCGCAGTAGTCCCGGCCCCGGAGGAGCTCGTCACGTACGTCGACGGCGCGTTCGTGCGCGTCCGCGAGCGGGACGTCGCCGCATTGCTCGACGAGGCGCTCGAGGCGGGCGATCCGCTCGGCCTCGCGCGCGAGCGCTTCCGGATGGCCGTGCTGCGCCGCTTCTACGAGCGCTACGGCGAGCTGCTCGGCCCGCAGGCGTTCCGCAGCTTCGACGAGCTCGAGCGGACGCTGCGCCGGGGCGGCTTCCTCGCGCGCTGGCTCGAGCGCGTGCTTCCGCTGCCGCAGCCGGAGAAGCTCGTCGCGCGGCTCCTGACGTCGGCCTCGGCCCTCGCCCAGGCGGCGGAGGGTGTGCTCGACGACGACGAGCGCCGCCTGTTGCAGCGAGATCGTCCGCGCCGCGCGTCCGAGCTTCGCTGGAGTGAGCACGACCTGCCGCTGCTCGACGAGGCGCGGACGCTGCTCGCCGGGGCGCCTCGGTCGTACGGCCACGTGATCGTCGACGAGGCGCAGGATCTCTCGCCGCTGCAGCTGCTGACGATCTCGCGCCGCGCGCTCGACGGGTCGCTGACGATCCTCGGCGACGTCGCCCAGGCGACCGGTCCGGTCGTCTACCGGCGCTGGGACGAGCTCGAGCCGTATCTGCCGGCAGAGATGGAGCTCACGGTCGAGGAGCTGCGCCACGCCTACCGCGTCCCGGCGGAGATCATGGACTTCGCGCTGCCGCTGCTCGACCGGATCGCGCCCGACGTCGAGCCGCCGCTCGCCTACCGCAAGGGCGGCGAGCCGCCGCGGCTCGTGCGCGTTGCGGAGGACGAGCTGGTGGAGACGGCGCTGCGCGAAGCCGTCTCGCTCGAGGACCTCGATGGCCTGCTCGCGGTGATCGTGCCCCGCTCGCTTCCGGTCGACGACTCGTTCCCGTTCCCGATCCTCACCCCGAGGCGGGCGAAGGGCCTCGAGTTCGACCACGTCGTCGTGGTGGAGCCGGCCGCGATCGCGGAGACTGGCGACCGAGGGCTCCGTGAGCTCTACGTCGCGCTGACCCGTCCGACGAAGACGCTCGTCGTCGTCCATGCGCGACCCATGCCCGAGCCGCTCGGGTAGCGTCGGCCCAATGCGCACTCGCACCCTCGGCGACGGCGGGCCGGAGGTCTCGGTCGTCGGCCTCGGCACGAACAACTTCGGCCGCCGCTGCGACTACGAGCAGACCCTGGCCGTGATCGACGCCGCCCTCGACGCGGGTGTCACGCTCTTCGACACCGCCGACACTTATGGCCAGGGGACGAGCGAGGAGTACATCGGCCGGGCGCTCGAGGGCCGCCGCGACGGCGTCGCGATCGCCACGAAGTTCGGGATGCGGATGGACGAGCGGCCGGACGAGTCGCGCGGGCGGCCGGCCTACGTCCGCTGGGCGCTCGAGGGGTCGCTGCGGAGGCTCCGCAGCGACGTGATCGACGTCTACCAGATGCACGAGCCCGATCCGTCGACGCCGGTCGAGGAGACGCTCGGCGTCCTCGACGAGCTCGTGCGCGAGGGGAAGGTGCGGTGGATCGGCTCCTCCAACTTCTCGGCCGCGCAGATCGAGGAGGCGGAGCGCGTCGCGCGCGAGCGCGGCCGGGCCCGGTTCGTCTCGGCGCAGAACGAGTACTCGCTGCTCGAGCGCGAGGTGGAGGACGAGGTCCTGCCGGCGTGCGAGCGGCTCGGGATCGGCTTCCTGCCCTACTTCCCGCTCGCGAGCGGCCTCCTCACCGGCAAGTACCGGCGCGGCGAGGCGGCAAGCGAGGGGCGGCTCGCCGGCCGGGAGATCGCGGACGCGCGCTGGGAGCGGGTCGAGGCGCTGCAGCGGTTCGCGGACGCTCGCGGGATCTCGCTGCTCGACGTCGCCGTCGGCGGCCTGCTCGCGATGCCTGCCGTCAGCTCGGTGATCGCGGGCGCCACCAGGCCGGAGCAGGTGCGCGCGAACCTCGCGGCGGGCGGATGGGAGGCGACGGCGGGCGACGTGGAGGAGCTGCGGGCGCTCCGCTGATCGCGCGGGCCCGCGCGCACGACGTCGCCGCGCTCCACGAGCTCTTCCGCGAGTACGCCGCCTGGCTGGGCCCCGACGGCTGGTTCAGCGATCTCGAGGCGGAGCTGGCTGCGCTTCCCGCCGGCTACGAGGCGATTCTCGTCGCGCGCGACGGCGGCAGGACGGTCGGCTGCGTCGCGCTGCGGGAGCTGGCGGACGGCGCCTGCGAGATGAAGCGGCTCTACGTCCGGCCCGGCGCCCGCGGCAGCGGCGCCGGTCGCGCGCTCGCGGAGGCGGCTGTCGAGGAGGCGCGGCGGCTCGGCTACCGCACGCTGCGGCTCGACACGCTCCCGACGATGCGCGCGGCGCAGGAGCTCTACCGCTCGCTCGGCTTCGCCGAGACGGGGCGCTACGACGACAACCCGGTTCCGGGCGCCCTCTTCTTCGAGCTCGCGCTCTACTAGGCGGCGGCGACGTCGCCCAGGCGGAAGCGAAGGTCGTTCAGCCGCTCGTGCCAGTCGTCTGAGAGCGCGGCCACGCACTTCATCGACCGGCAGGCGAGCTCGACGAGCGCGTCCGGCGGGACGCCGTGGGTCTCCGCCCACTCCCTGTCCTCCGGGGACAGGTCGTCCGGCGGCTCGCCGGAGGTCGCCGCGACGAGCTCCGCAGCGCGCACCGCCCGCTCGGCCGTCTCCTCGTCCGGCTCGCCGCAGGCGGCCTCGAGCGTCTGCTGGAGGGAGCGCCAGTCCATTACGTGTCGAATTCCACCTGCTCGTAGAAACGAAGCGCGGCTCGTCCGGGCCGGACCCGCGACCGCAGCGCTGCGAGCTCCTCCTCGGAGATCTCGCCGAGGGCACGCTTGACGGCGAGCCAGGGGAGGTTGAGGTCCTCCTGGTAGACGATCGTCGAGATGCGCGGGTTCACCTCGATCACGTGCTCGCCGACGAGCTGGATGTTGAAGAACCACTCGATCTCGAGCTCGGCGACGACCCGGTCGGCGAGCTCGTCCAGCTCCGGCGCGTCGAGCGTGACGAAGTACATGGCGAGCCCGGCGCGCATCCCTTCGCGCGTCTTCGGATGGCCGAGCACGGCGCGGCGGCCGTCGCCGATCCCGTCGATCGTCCGCTCGTCGCCGGTGGCGAGCTCCATGACGAGCAGGTCGACGCCGTCCTCGGGGAGCAGCTCGACGGCCTCCTCGAGGCGCATCGCGACCGCGCCCGGTCGCTCGTAGAGGAGCTGGTGCGCCCGGTCGACGCTCGGGTCGAGCACCCGGAAGCCGCGCGACCCGGACGAGAACACCGGCTTGAAGCAGACCGGCCGCTCCGGATAGCCGAGCTCCCGTGCCGCTGCCTCCACGCCGGCCGCGCCGCCGACCCGGCGAAACTCGGGCGCCGGCACGCCGATCCGGTGCAGGAGCTCGTAGCACTCCGCCTTGTCGTTCGCCCACCGCACCGTCTCGGGGCCGGAGACCAGCACCGGCACGGGAAACTCGCGCCGCCGCGAGGCGAGATGCGCCAGGTCGTGCGACGACTCCGGCAGGACGGCGTCGACGCCCTCGCGCTCGACGAGCTCGAGCAGCGCGTCCGGGTACGCCGGATCGGAGCCGCGCGGCACGAGGTGGAAGGCGTCGCAGAGATGGCGGCCGATCGCCCGCTCGGACATGTCGACGCCCACGAGCCGCACCTCGCGCTCGCCGTTGTCCCGGAGCGCGCGCAGCAACCGGGCGGCTCCCGGCGCACCGGCCGCGGTGACGAGGACGGTCGTCGGGGCCACGGCCGCGATGCTACGTACACTCGGCTGCGTGCGCGTGCTCGTCACGGGTGGGCGCGGCTTCCTCGGCGGCCACGTGTGCGAAGCGCTCCGGGGGGCGGGACACGAGCCGCTTCCGCTGGGCCGCGCCGACGGAGACCTGGCCGAGCCGGGAACGATCGAGCGCCTGCTCGAGGAGCACGAGCCCGGGGTCGTGGTCCACCTCGCCGCCGTCATGCCCGGCGACGAGCGGCTGGGGCAGAACGCGCCGATCACCGAGCGCGTCGCGACCGCGTGCGAGGTGCGCGGACTCCACCTCTTCCACGGCTCGACGACCGCGGTCTACTTCGACGAGACCCCGTACGCCGAGAGCAAGCGGGCGAGCGAGGACGCCGCACGCGAGGCGACGATCCTCCGCTTCCACTACCCGTACGGGCCGGGCCAGCGTCGCGGCGCGATCCCGACGATGCTGCGGCAGGCGCTGGCCGGCGAGCCGGTGGTCGTGCATCGTGGCTGGGCGCGCTCGTTCTGCTATGCGTGCGATGCGGCGGAGGCGGTCGCCATCCTCGTCGAGCGCGACGAGCAAGGCGACTGGGACATCGGGCGCGACGACGATCTGCGCGCGCTCGAGGAGGTGGCGGTGCTGATCTGCGCGGCCGCGGGCGCCGACGAGGCGCCGATCGAGGTCGCCGACCCGCCGGACGGCTATACCGCGGTGCTGGAGGAGCTGGACACCGAGCGGCTTCGCTCGCTCGGCTGGCGGCCGGAAGTCGAGCTGGAGGAAGGCATCCGCCGGACGCTGGCGTCGCTGCGGCGGTGAGCCCTGGTTCGGGCGCCCGTCCGACTGACGCAGCGGCGACAATGCGGCGGTGACGAGTGTCAGGGCAAGAGGGACGCCGAGGCGGCTGCTCGTCCTCGGCGCCGGGCCCGGGCAGCTCGGACTCCTCGAGGCGGCGCGCCGCCGCGGCCTCGTCGTCGTGGCAGCCGACCGCGATCCCGCCGCGCCGGGCCTCTCCTACGCCGACAGGCGGGCGATCGTCTCGCTCGAGGACGAGCCCGCGGTCGAGCGGCTCGCTCGGGCGGAGAACGTCGACGGCGTCGTCGCCCCGGGCAGCGACCATGCGGTCGCGCTCGCGGCACGCATCGCGGCGAGGCTCGCGCTGCCTCACCCGGTCGATCCGGACTCGGCGCTGCTGTCGTCCTCCAGGCGGCGCCAGCGGGAGCGGCTCGCCGATGCAGGCGTCGCGCAACCCCGCTCGATCCTCTGCCGCAGCGCCTCGGACGCCGTCGCGGCAGCCGACGAGCTCGGCTACCCGTGCGTGGTCGAGGCCCCGGACGGGCCCCGCGAGCGGGGCGTGGTGCTCGCGCCGGATCGTGACGCGCTCGTGCACGCCGCGGCCGAGGCGCTCGCCGAGTCGCGGGACTCGCACTGCCTCGTCGAGGAGCTGGTCGGCGAGCGGCTCGTGACGCTGAGCGGCTTCCTCGTGCACGGAACGCTCCTCCCGCTCCTGCTCACGGACCGCGAGCAGGCGTCGCCGCCGGCGTTCGGCGTCCCGCTCGTCCACCTCTGGCCTGCCGCCCTGACGGATGCGGAGCGCGAGGAC
>JAVKST010000028.1:0-24117 GCA_039583515.1 Gaiellaceae bacterium | reverse complement strand
CGCCTGCGCGGTCGCCTTCTTCGCCGCCGCCGCGTACGACTGGGTCTGGGAGCTCGCCGGCATCACGGTCGTCGGCCTGGGAATGGTCGGTGTTGCTCTCGGTGCTTCACCGTCAGGTCGGCTGAACGTCTGGAGGCGGGAGAGCGTGATCCGGCCCGTCGTCGCCTTCACGGCAGTCGCGGCGATCATCGGGCAGTTCATCGTCCTCAGCGCCACCCTTCATCTCGACAAGAGCTACGCCGCCGCGCGTGCCGGCAACGCGGCGGGGGCGACCTCGCAAGCCCTCGCGGCAAAGGCCCTCGAGCCGTGGGCCGCGAGCCCGTACCTCCAGCTCGGCGAGCTCGCGGAGGCCGAAGGGCATTTCGACCTCGCACGCCGCTGGATCGCCGACGCGATCAGCCGCTCGAAGCTCGATTGGCGACTCTGGACGTCGGCGGCCGTCGCCGACACCTATCGTGGCAAGCCCGGCGCCGCGGCCCAAGAGGCGAAGCAGGCCTGCGCCCTGTACCCGTCGAACCTGAATCCGTCTTGCTCGACCACCACGGGCGGTTAAATGGCGAGCGACCGCGAGCCGATGATGTACCTTTGTCAGCACCCACGAGCCGACGTCTTGCGGCGACGCGGAGGAGGCTGAGGGAATGAGCGAAGTCGAGATCGCCACCGGGGCGGCCGGCGGCCACGTAGCAAGCGGCCCCCTGGCGGAGCGGGTTTCGGCGCGCTACAACCGCGACGCCCTTCTCCATCGCATGCTGGGGATGGCGGACGCGCTGGCGATCGCGCTGACGGCCGTGGTGGTTGGGGTCTGGGGAAGCGGCAGTGGCCCCGCGCTGCTGCTCGTGCTCTCCGCGCCGGTTTGGATCGTGATCGCCAAGATCGTCGGCCTCTACGATCGCGACCACCGCACGCTGCGGCATCTGACGGCCGACGAGGCCGGGTGGCTGATCGTGTGGGCGCTCGCCGGCACCGCCGTGCTCACTCTCCTGCTCGGGCCCGTGGCTGCGCTGGGCCTCCACGCCGACGACCGTCTCCTCGTCTGGGGCTCCAGCCTCGGGCTCGCCTTCATCTTGCGCGCCTCCGCTCGGGCGCTCTGGCGGCGGCTCGCCCCGCCGCAGGGCTTGCTCCTCGTGGGGCAGGGACCGCTCGTGGACTCCGTGCTCCGGAAGCTCGAGCTCTTCCCGGACATCCATTCGAGGATCGTCCGTCACGTCCCGAGCTGCAACGACCTGCATGTGCACCTCGGCGACCTCGACGATGTCGACCGGATCGTCGTCGCGTGTAGCGAGCTGAGCGAGGGACTGCTCGAGGAGCTCCTTCCCGTGTGCCGTGGCCACGGCATCAAGCTCACGGTCGTCCCGCCGACGCGCGGCATGTTCGGCACCGCGACGCACCTCGCGCACGTGGCCGACCTGCCGTTGCTCGCCTACAACACCTGGTATCCGTCGCGCTCGACCCTCGCGCTGAAGTGCGTCTTCGACTTCGTCGTCGCGCTCGTCGGGCTGTTGGTCGCGCTGCCGCTCTTCATCCTCCTGGCGCTCGCGATCGTCGTCGACGACGGCTTCCCCGTCTTCTTCCGGCAGACGCGCGCCGGCCAGCATGGGGTCCCGTTCCGGATCTTCAAGTTCCGGACGATGGTGCGGAATGCGGAGGCGATGCTTTCCGAGCTCGTCTCGTTCGATGAGCTCAGCGATCCGATGTTCAAGCTGAGGCACGACCCGCGCGCCACGCGGGTCGGCGTCTTCCTGCGGAGGACGAGCCTGGACGAGCTGCCACAGCTTCTCAATGTCCTTCGCGGCGAGATGTCCATCGTCGGCCCGCGTCCCGAGGTCGTCGACCTCGTCGAGCGGTACCAACCCGAGCACGAGGTGCGGCTGCGCGTCAAGCCCGGAATCACCGGACCGTGGCAGGTCTACGGTCGTAGCGAGCTGACCTTCGACGAGATGCTCTCCCTCGAGCGGGAGTACGTCGACAACCTCTCGTTCGGCCGCGACCTGCGCATCGTCCTCATGACGCTCCCGGCCGTCTTCGGCCGCCGCGGCGCCTTCTAGGCGTCAGGCTTTCTACCGCCCGTAGCGCTCGATGATCTCGACCAGCTCCCGCATGCGGTGAGCATACGTGTGCTCCCCGAGCGTGCGTTGCTGTCCGGCCGCTGCGATTGTGGCTCTCTCGTCCTCGTGCTCGAGGTAGAAGGAAGCCCGCTCGACGAGCTCGCGCTCGTCGTGGTAGACGACCACCTCGCGCCCGACTTCGAATAGCTCAGCAAGATTGACCTTCGACTCTGTGAGGAGGAGTGCGCCCATGCCGGTGGCTTCGTAGAGTCGCATGTTGTTTGCGTAGTTCTCGGCGACTCTGCCATGCCTGTTGATCGCAATCCGGGTGCGGCCGAGGAGGCGAAGCATCTCGATGCCCCACGCTTCCCCGCGGTAGCGTCTGCGGAGCGCCGACCTTCGCGGCCACTCGTCTGCACCTGTCCCCCAGATATCAAGCGGAAGTCGTCCGGCGGCATGGTTCAGAAGTGCGTTGTCCTGCCAGCGCGGGCTGGGCGAAAGCGAGCCGATGAAGACCACTTCGAGGTCTCGCCGAGCCTCGCCGACACGGGCGAGCGCCCTTGGATCGAAGCCGATTCGGAAGTACTCGGTCGCCACGCCGAGTGCTCGGAATCGCTCGACGAAGTGTGGAAACGAGGTGAGGATCAGGTCGAACGCCTGCAGTTGTTGCGGCAGTGGTGGCTCGGTTCCACTCTGCCCCACCACGAGCCGTCCTCCCCCGAGCCCTCGGAGAAGATCAGCTTCGAGAACCGTCAGATCCTGCATGTACAGCACGTCTGGCCTGAACTCCTCCACCTGCGCTGCTACGAGCTCCACCTGTGGTGGCCGCGCTGCGGAGCCGACGCAGCCGCCCGACGTCAGGCCCTGCTCGCGCGCCCAGGCGTCTTGCAAGGGGCCGCAGTTGACGATGAGCTCGTGGGCTTCATGACCGAGCTGGCCCAAATAGTGCGAGTACGAATCGGCCGTGCCGAACAAGGTCGCCATCAAGGAGCGCCACTGTTCCGTGTACGACGCATCCCCCAGTCCCGGATGGCGGTTGTAGTGCGCCTCGAGAAAGGCTGGATAGTACGTGTCGACGATGAGTACGCGCACCCCAGCGACGATAGTCCTGCCTCGCTGTCAAGGGTTCGGGACTGGATCTCTGGGGCGGATGGGTGGGTAGCCTGCTGTCCGCAGGGGATCCATCTAGTTCTCCGGCCTCCGAGGCTGCCTGCCATGCGCATCCTGATCGTCGACACGTATTACCCGGCCTTTCTCGCCCGGCATTACGAAGCCAATCCCGGCCTCGGGAAGCGACCGTACGAGGAGCAGTGGCGATCCTTGATGGGGAGGTTCTTCGGGACGGGAGACGCGTACTCGTACTACCTCGCCTCGCTTGGCCACCAAGCGCACGAGGCCATCGCCAATGCCCACCCGCTGCAGCGGGCCTGGGCGAGAGAGCACGGACTACGCGGGCGTCCGCTTGAGCGCGTACGGCGACGCGCGCCGGAGCGCCTTCTGCTTGCCCAGGCGGACTGGTTTCAGCCGGAGGTCGTCTACGTGCAGAACATGGGGTTTCTCTCCGACGAGATGACGGTCGCCCTGAAAGCGGGCTCGCGGCTGCTCGTCGGGCAGATCGCCTCCGAGCCGCCCGAGGAGCGCCTGCTTCGCCGGTATGACCTCGTGCTCACGTCGTTTCCGCACTTCGTCTCCCGCTTCCGCAGGCTGGGGGTGGCGTCCGAGTACCTCAAGATCGGCTTCGATCCGCGCGTCCTCGACCGCCTCGATCAGCCCGAGCGGTGCTATGAAACCGTCTTCGTCGGCGCTCTGGGGCGGCTCCAACACGGGAGCGGCAACGCACTGCTCGAGCGCGCGGCGGAGCTGACCTCGATCGACTTCTGGGGCTACTCCGACGTTCCGAGCCAGCCGCCCTCTTCGTTCGTCCGCCGCTATCACGGGGAAGCGTGGGGGCTCGACATGTTCCGGGTTCTTGCTCGCGCGCGAATCGCGCTCAACCGCCACATCGACGTCGCCGAAGACAACGCGAACAACATGCGCCTCTACGAGGCGACCGGGGTCGGCTCGCTGCTGCTGACGGACGCGAAGCAGAATCTCGGCGAGCTGTTCGAGGTCGGGAGCGAGGTCATCGCCTACCGCGACGAGTACGAGCTCGCAGAGGCGGTGGAGCACTATCTCCGTCACGAAGACGAGCGCGCCGCGATCGCTGCTGCCGGCCAGGAGCGAACTCTTCGCGACCACACCTATGCGACGCGCATGCTCGAGCTGGCGGACATCCTCGACTCGTACCTCCGCTGACCCACGAGAGTCCGCCACTATCCTCGACCGGCATGCGCAACGAGTTCTGCACCCTCTTCGACGTCAACTACCTGCCGCGCGGGCTCGTCCTCTACCGCTCGCTCGAGCGCCACTGCGAGGACTTCAGGCTGCGCGTCTTCTGCATGGACGAGCGGTCGAAGCAGATCCTCGACCAGCTCGGTCTCCCCCGCCTCACCGCCATCGGGCTCGACGAGCTCGAGGCGCACGACCGCGAGCTGGAGGCGGTGAAGCCGACCCGCACCCAGGTCGAGTACTGCTGGACCGCGACGCCGGCCGTTTGCACGTACGCGCTGGAGACGGAGCCCGAGCTCGAGGCGATCACGTACCTCGACGCCGACCTGATGTTCTTCCGCGACCCGGAGCCGATCTGGCAGGAGCTCGGCGACGACTCGGTGCTGATCGTCCCGCACCGGTATGCCCCGCGCTGGCAGGGCCACGAGGAGACGAGTGGGATCTACAACGTCGAGTTCATGACCTTCCGCCGCGACGAGCGCGGCCTCGCCGCGCTCCACTGGTGGCGGGACCGCTGCCTCGAGTGGTGCTACTTCCGCGTCGAGGACGGCAAGATGGGCGACCAGAAGTACCTGGACGACTGGCCCGAGCGCTTCGAGGGCGTCCACGTGCTCGAGCACCCGGGTGGCGGCCTCGCCCCCTGGAACGTCGAGAGCCACGAGCTCGCGCGGCAGAACGGAAGCGTCCTCGTCGACGACCGGGAGCTCGTCTTCTACCACTACCACTCCCTGCAGCTGTACCGCGGTGTGACGCTTGCTCGCGTTCTCGAGCCCTTCGCCGACGTCAATCGGTTCACGACCGGGCCCGCCCGGTTCGTATGGGGCACCAATTATCCGATCGGCCAGAGCGAGCGGGAGCTCGTCTGGAGCCCGTACCTTCGGGAGCTCGGCCAGGCGATGCGGGAGGTTCCCGAGGACGCAGGCTTTGGCGCTGTCGCCGAGACGCGTGAGCTCATCAGACGTGTCGCTCGTCCCTGGCGGGCATACGGGCGCGCGGTGTTGCGTGGAGCCCGGCGCAAGCTCACCCGGGGGGACTACGCCACGAGCTGGAAGGCGGACGGCGTCGCTCGACAGATGCTCGCCCTCGCGCGCGCCGAGCTCGCTGCGCCCGAGGCGGTTCCGCCCTATCGCGCCTTTCTCGAGGCGATCGACTGGGCGCTCGCCGAGCTGGCGTTGTCGGATCCCGCACGGCTCCTCGACTTCGGCTGCGGCGTCGGTCACTACAGCGAGCTGCTCGAGCGCCGCCATCCCGGCCGCTTCGACTACACGGGCTGCGACTACTCCGAGGCCATGATCGAGGCCGCGCGCGCCGAGTGGTCCGGACGCCGCTTCGTCGTCGACGACCTCCTCGCAAGCACGCTCGACCTCGGGGAGTTCGACCTCGTGGTCGCGAGCGCGCTCGTCGACATCACGGAGGACTACGAGCGCGCGCTCGACGTCCTGCTCGGCTCCGCTGCGCCCTACGTGCTGCTGCACCGGCAGCAGGTGACCGACGGCGCCTCGCGGGTCGAGGTCGTGCCGGGCTACTCCGGCCAGACGACCTACCGCTCGTACCTGAACCGAGGCGATCTCGAGCGGCTCGCGTCGCGCCACGGGCGCTCGATCCTCGCCTCATTCCACGTGCAGGACAACATCCGCAGCTTCCTCTTCGGCAAGGAGTCCGCGTGACGGCCGAGGCGTTCCGGGGGCGGCGCGTCCTGATCACCGGCGGCCTCGGCTTCATCGGCTCGAACCTCGCGCGGCGCTTGGTCGAGGCCGGGGCGAAGGTGCTGCTCGTCGACTCGATGATCCCGGAGTACGGCGGGAACATCGCGAACATCGCGGGGGTCGAGGACGACGTCACCGTGAACATCGCCGACGTCCGCGACGCCCACAGCCTTCCCTACCTCGTCGGCGACTGCGAGGTCATCTTCAGCCTCGCGGGACAGACGAGCCACCTCGACTCGATGGCCGACCCGTACACCGACCTCGAGATCAACTGCCGCGCCCAGCTCTCGCTGCTCGAGACCTGCCGGCTCGTGAACCCGGGGGCGCGCGTTGTGTTCGCGAGCACCCGCCAGATCTACGGTCGGCCCGAGTACCTACCGGTGGACGAGCGCCACCCGATCCATCCGGTCGACGTGAACGGGATCAACAAGACCGCAGGGGAGTGGTACCACCTCCTGTACGGGCAGGTCTATGGGATCCCGGTCTGCGTCCTGCGCCTCACGAACACGTATGGGCCGCGGATGCGGGTCAAGGACGCGAGGCAGACGTTCCTCGGCTACTGGCTTCGCCAGATCGTCGCGGGCGAGGAGATCGCCGTCTTCGGCGACGGGCTGCAGAAGCGGGACTTCAACTACGTCGACGACGCCGTGGAGGCGTTCCTGCTCGCGGCGACGCGGGAGGAGGCGCTCGGGAAGGTCTACAACCTCGGCGACCCGGAGGTCGTGTCGCTGCTCGACCTCGCGAAGAAGCTCGTCGAGCTGAACGGCGACGGCTCCTACAAGGTCGTGCCCTTCCCCGAAGACCGGAAGGCGATCGACGTCGGCGACTACTACAGCGACTTCTCCCGCATCAGGAACGACCTCGGCTGGGAGCCCCGCGTCGGCCTCGACGAAGGGCTGCGACGCTCGATCGACTTCTACCGCGAGAACGGCGACGTGTATTGGACGTGACCGAAGTCCCGTTTCTCGACCTCTCGCGCCACGTCGCGGCGCTGCGGCCGGAGCTCGACGCCGCCATCGCAGAGGTACTCGACGCCGGACGCTTCGTCGGCGGCGAGCCGGTCGCGCGCTTCGAGCGGGAGTTCGCCGCCTGGGTGGGAGCCGAGCACGCGATCGGAGTCGCCTCCGGCACCGACGCGGTCGAGCTGGCGCTGCGCGCGGTCGGCGTCGGGGCAGGCGACGAGGTGATCACCGTCGCGAACACGTGCGTCCCGACGATCGCGGGAATCGAGGCCGCCGGAGCGACGCCCGTGCTCGTCGACGCGGATCCGGCTGCGATGACGATCGACCCGGAGCGTGTCGCGGCCGCCGTTGGCCGGCGGACGCGGGCGATCGTCCCGGTCCACCTCTACGGCCGCTGCGCCGACATGGAGGCGATCCTCGGTATCGCCGCCGAGCACGGGATGAAGGTCGTCGAGGATTGCGCGCAGGCGCACGGCGCGACGTGGGCTGGGCGCACAGCCGGGACGATGGGCGACGCGGCTGCCTTCAGCTTCTATCCGACCAAAAACCTCGGGGCTCTCGGGGACGGGGGAGCAGTCGTGACGAACGACCCTGCGACGGCAGAGGTAACGAGAACGCTGCGCAGCTACGGCGAGGTCGCTCAGTACGAGACGGTGAGACGAGGCACGAACAGCCGGCTCGACACGCTCCAGGCCGCGATCCTGTCCGTCGGGCTGCGCCACGTCGACGCGTGGATCGACCGGCGGCGCGAGATTGCCTCGTGCTACTCGGCTACGGTGGCTGAGGCCGGACTGACGGCGCCCGAGGATCCGGTCGGCGGGCGGCACGTCTACCACCTGTACGTCGTGGCGGTGCCGGACCGGGACGTGTACCGGGCGCGGCTCGCCGAGGCCGGAGTCCAGACGCTCGTCCACTATCCGCGCGCGGTCCACCAGCACGGACCGTACGAGGATGTCGCGCGCGTGGGTGATCTCACCGTGAGCGAACACCTTGCCGCGTCGGTGATGAGCCTGCCGCTCTATCCGGAGCTCGAGGACGACGAGGTCGAGCACGTCACTGACGCCCTCGCTCGCCTGCGGGCGGCGGCGGGCGCTTGAGGTCGCTGAGGTCGCGGCCGTGTTCTCGATCTTCGCCGACCGCAGCTTCCTGGCCTCGTCGACGACACCCCATGCCACGATCCTCGCCCCGTTCTGGGGGACGAACTCGGAGAAGCCCGGCGATCCTGACAACGGACGCTTCGACCGCTATGCAGAGGTCGGCAGCTCGTTCATCCGCTTGAGCTCCCTCGCGGACTCCGACGTCGGTGTCTTCCCGCAGAACTGGGAATCCGCCGGCGAGCAGGCCGTCGGATTGGCCGAGCGCTTTGCGGCCGTCTGCTCGGATGCCGGGAAGAGGCCCGTCATCTTCCACGGCGCCGACTCGACCGAGCCGCTTCCGGTCGACGCCGTCGTCTTCAGCACGTCGCTGCTCCGCTCGCAGCGGCGTTCGAGCGAGTTCGCGATGCCTGCTTGGAGTGAGGACTTCCTCGCGAACCGCTTCGACGGAGAGCTCTCCCTTCGTCGGAAGCGTGCTAGGCCCGTCGTCGGATTCTGCGGAAACCCGATGGCGGACCGGCCCGCGAGGACATTCCGCGGGCGCATACGCGGCCGCCTCGGCTGCCCGAAGCCTGGATTCAGGCAGGGTCTCGCGGGCGACCATCCGCGCACGCGTGCGCTCAGAGCGGTGACGCAGGACCGTCGTCTCGATTCGAACTTCGTCTTGCGCGACGGCTTCTGGGCCGGCGCGATCCAGGACGAGTCGTCTTTGGGACCGGCGCGGACGGAGTACGTGCAAAACATGCTGGCGAGCGACTACGTGCTCTGCGCGCGGGGAATCGGCAACTTCTCATATCGGCTCTACGAGACGCTCTGCATGGGAAGGATCCCGATCTTCGTCGACACCGATTGCGTCTTGCCGCTCGGCTTCGACATCGACTGGCGTTCGCACTGCGTCTGGGTGGACGAGAGCGAGATCGACGGGATCGGCGACCGCGTGCTCGAATTCCACGAGTCTGTCGACGAGCGCGAGTTCGAGGAGCTGCAGCATGCCTGTCGACGGCTCTGGGAGACGCACATCTCCCCCGAGGGCTTCTTCGCATCCTTCCACCGCCACTTCGAGTTGCCCTGAGGTCCATGTTGGGCCGCTTCATCTCCTTCAGGCGTCGCGCGCCGGCAGCGGACACGGCCCACGAACCCGAGCTGACAGCCGCGATCGAGCAGGTGGTGGAGCCCGGCTGGGTCTGCGCCGACGTCGGTGCGCATGTGGGAACCATCACCCAGACGCTGGTCCGCCTCGTGGGCCAGCGCGGTCGTGTCGTCGCCTTCGAAGCTCATCCTGCGAACGCGGCCGAGCTGCGGAAGCGCTTTCGGCGGGCGCCCACCGCGGAGGTGGTGAACGCGGCGGTCGGCGACGGCGCCTCGACCCGGCTCGCTCTCTACGCCGGCAGGCACGATCACAGCACGGAGTGGAACATCGTGGGGCACGACGTCGACGGGACGCCGACGCGGCGGGAGCTCGAGGTGCAAGCGGTGTCCCTCGACACCTGGTTCGCGCCGGAAGAGCCGCTTCAGTTCGTCAAGATCGACGTCGAGGGGGCGGAGGGCCTCGTCCTGGCCGGCATGCGGCGGCTGCTACGCGAACAGCGTCCCGTGGTCGCGATCGAGTTCCACGACGAGGAGGGCTGGGCCGGGCGTCGCCCGCTGCTCGAAGCCGGTTACGTTCTCAAGACGCCCAGCGGATCGCCCGTGGACCCCGAGGGCTCACGCGTCTATCACGTCCTGGCGCTTCCCCCGGCGCGCAAGCCTGGTTGACCTGGGGTCACCAGGATGCGGAAGCAGCAGTTGGCGTCTCGGCCAGGTCGTCGCTCGTCGGCTCGACACTCGCCCAACCGAGAATCGGGGCCACGATTCCGGGGCGGGCTTGGGCGTTCGCGTTGAGGAACAGGGATTCGCCGTGGTCGGCGACGACATCGAAATAGAGAACCGCGTCGTCATGGACGATCCACTTCACCGAGTGAAGCGAGACTCGGAGATTGACCACGTAGCGACCGCTGTTCAATAGACCCGGCGGAACCGTGCACCTGAGGGCGTTCCGACCCGGTGAGAGAGTCGGCATCTCGTCCTCGGCCATATCCGTCTGGTACGAGCGGAAGACTGTGATGCCGTCGACGGTCGCAAGATCGAAGCCGACGGTGAGAGACTGGTCGGTGCGGGAGAGGTCGAATTCGATCGTGACTTCAACCGGGCGGCTGCTGAAGAACGATGTCGACGGCTTTCCGTCTTCGTCGGTCGCCCGTATCTCGACGATCCGACAAAGCTCGTCTCCGGGTCGCTCACTCGGAGCGTGCCAGCGGCGGCGGCCCAACTCGGGAGCCTCGACCGAGGCGAGGAACTTCCGGACCACCCACTCGACATCTCCCTGCGCGACGATGCGGCCGTGCTCGAGCAGCAGTGCGTCCCTGCAAAGGCGTCGCACCGCCTGCATGTTGTGGCTCACGAGCAGGACCGTCCGACCCTCGCCGACTGCTTCACCCATTCGTCCCAGGCAGCGCTTCTGGAACTCGGCGTCTCCGACCGCGAGGACCTCGTCGACGACGAGGATGTCCGGCTCCATGTGAGCCGCCACCGCGAATCCGAGACGCACGTACATGCCGCTCGAGTACCACTTGACGGGCGTGTCGATGTGCTTCTCGACGCCTGCGAAGGTCACGATGTCGTCAAACCGCCGTCTGACGTCGTTCCGACTCATTCCGAGCAGCGTGCCATTCAGATAGACGTTCTCCCGTCCGGTGAGCTCCGGACTGAATCCGGTTCCGACCTCGAGCAGCGCCCCCACCCGGCCCGTCACGTCGGCGTAGCCGCTGGTCGGCTCGGTGATTCGTGCCAGAACCTTGAGGAGAGTCGACTTGCCCGCGCCGTTCTTGCCGATCACCGCGAGCGCCGAACCGTGAGGCACGTCGAAAGTGATGTCGCGAATCGCCCAGATATGACCGGCATCCGGCCGCCGGAGCGCAAACCTGCGCACTCGATGAAAGCCCGACTCGACCCGACCCAGGCGGTAGCGCTTCCCCAGCTCGTGCGTGCTGATCGCGTACGCGTTCATCTAGAGCATGTCCGCCATGGTTCGTTCCGCGCGTCGAAAGATGAAGAGACCGGAGACGGTCACGCCCAGTGCGACGCCGATGCTCGCAAACAAGTCGGTCATGCTCCCGAACGACATCCCCAGGAGTGACCACCGGAACCCGGCGACCACTGCGGTCAACGGGTTGAGGGCGAGCAGCCACCGGTACGCCGACGGTATCAACCCTGCCGGGTAGATGACCGGTGTGATGTACTGCCAGATCTGCAGCAAGAATGGAATCGCGAACACAAGATCCCGATAGCGCGCCGTGCACGCGGACAGCCACAGTCCGAAGCCGAGCGCGACAAGCGCGGCCAGCGCGAGGAATGCCGGGAGAAAGACCACGTGCCAGCTCGGGACGCGGTGAAAGTAGACGAACATGCCGAACAGCACAGAGAATCCGAGGAGAAGGTCCACGAGCGGCGTGAGGGTGGCGGTGACCGACACGAAGACGCGTGGAAAGTAGACCTTCGAGATGAGCTGACTGTTCGTGATCAGGCTCGAACCAGACGTCGTCAGCGCCGAGGACACGTAGGCCAGTGCAAGGACGCCTGGCGTGACCCACAGCGCATACGGAATATTCGAACCCGTTTGGATGCCTGCGAGATGGCCGAAGATGACCGTGAAGATGACGATCGTCAGGAACGGCTTGAGGATCGCCCACGCCGCCCCGAAATACGTCTGCCGGTAGCGCGACTTGATGTCTCGGAGCAGGAAGAACCGGGCGAGCTCTCGGTAGCGCCAGAGCTCGCCGACATCGATCGGAACCAGCCGGCCAGAGGATTCAATCCGGTGAGTCCTGCCCGCCTCGGCAGCCAGCTGGGAAGGCGCGATCGCCTGTTCTTGCACCCCCTGCACGAGGCAAGGATAGCCTCGTAATCGGGGGCCGATGCGGGCCTGCGGAGGGCTACCGCAACGCGCGGCGGCCGAACCAGCGCTCTCGCAGATGGAGCAGACCGAGGCGCTCTCGGACGAGGTATTGGATCCGCAGCGGGCCGCGCAGAAGCCGGGCGGCGAAATCGAGTCTGCGCTCGCGCGGAGTCAGTGCGCGTCGAAGGTCTTGCTCCGCCCTGCGGTATTCACGCGCGAAGCGCTCGACGTCGGCGGACTTCGCTTCGTCGTGCAGGTAGCGAACGGCCAGGGAACGCTCGAAGGTGAACGGCCCGAGTCCCCCGAGTGCGAGGCGGAGGCCGAACTCGGTGTCGAAGACGAAGCTCAGATCCTCCCGCAGAAGACCGAACTCGTCGAAGACGTCTCGGCGCCAGAACGACGACGCCTGCGGCACGTACCAGGAGCTGCGCAGCCAACGCGGTCTCGAGCCGACCGGCGGCTTCGGGATCCACAGCGTCTCCAGCGTCCCGTCCGCCTCGCGGTACTCGGTCGCGCCGGCCACCCACCGTACTGCCGGATCGTCGAAAAAGGGAAGCGCCGCTGCAAAGGCGCCGGGGAGGTAGTAGTCGTCGCTGTTGATGTAGGCGATCACGTCGCCGGTGGCGCGTTCGATCGCGCGGTTGATCGCCCACGACTGCCCCCCATCGGGCTCGCTCACCCAGTAGCTGAGGCGATCGTCGTACCGGCGCAGGATCTCGACGGAGCCGTCCGTCGAGCCGCCGTCCATGACGATGTACTCGAGATCGGGGTATTCCTGGTCGAGGACGGAGCGCAGGGTCCTCTCCAGGTATCGCGCCTGGTTGAACGACGGCGTGATCACCGTCAGCCGCAAAGCCGTCATCGCGGCGTGACGACGAACAGCCCGAGCGCGTAGTACGAGGCCGACCCCTCGTCGGCCAGGGCCTGCTCACGCGACACCGGCCGGAATCGCGGGCCGGCAGGCTTCGACCAAAATGTCTCCTCGCGCACGTCCCAGTGCTCGAGAAGGCGAGGCAGACGCTGCTCGCCGTAGATCCGATGGTTGGGCGCGTAGGTTGCGTCGAGCCCGACGGGAATCGTTAGCACCATTTCGCCGCCGGGCTTGAGCAGGGATGCCATCTTCTTCATGGCGCGTAAGTCGCCGTCTGGCTCGTCGGTCGAGCCGTAGCGGCCGCCCAGTCCGACGTGCTCGATCGAGGAGCAGTTGAGGATCTGGTCGAACGAGCCCGGCTCGAGCTCGAGCTCGTTCAAGTCGCCCTGCACGTACTCGATCCGGTCGGGGTGGAACGGATACTCCTCCGGCAAGAGATCGACCGCGACCACGTCGTTGCCGGCAAAGAGCGCCCCGAGGGCCAGCATCCCGTTGCCGGAGCCGAAGTCGAGGACGCGCGCAGGGCCACGCCGGACGTGTGCGAGCGTCCACGTCCACTCGATCTCGCGGTCGCCGGCGAGCGTCCGGGCGGTTGAACCGGTGCCGGAGGAAGGTGCCGCAGCCTGGAGTCGCTTCGACGCGCGCACGAGGTGATAGCCCGCGAACGCGGTTCCGCGCGCGAAGAACTCCCGCAGCGTCACGGCGGCGATGGTAGCCGCCGGAACTCCTGGGCTAACGTGCCCGCCGTGGCAGTCGAAGACGAAGTCCGCGACTTCTACGAGAGCAGTGGCTGGCAGGCGGCCGGGGACGAGCCGGTCTACGCCGACGCCCGTCTCTGGGAGGACTTGCGGCCCTGTGCGGCCGAGTACGTCTCGGCCTGTCGCCGCAAGGTGCTCGCCTTCCTCCCTGGGAGTGGCGAGCGCCTCCTCGACGCCGGCTCGGGACCGATCCAGTACCCCGAGTACCTGGAGTACTCCGCCGGCTTCGCGAAGCGCGTCTGCGTCGACCTCTCCCAGCGAGCGCTGGGCGAGGCCCGGAACAAGCTCGGAGACCGTGGGGAGTACGTGCAGGCGAGCCTGCTCGACCTGCCGTTTCCCGACGCACACTTCGACGCCGCCGTCAGCCTGCACACGATTTACCACATCGAACGCGAGGAGCAGGAACGCGCCGTGCGTGAGCTGCTGCGCGTGTCGAAGCCGGGCGCTCCGGCCGTCGTCGTCTACCAGAACCCTGATCGCTTGGCGGCTCGCCTGAAGACGCTCGCGGGCCGGAGGACGAGCACTCCGGCCGTCGACCTCTATTTCTTCGCGCATGCGCTCTCGTGGTGGACGAGGTTCGCGGACGAGGCCGAGGTCGAACTCGTCCCCTGGCGGTCGCTGAACTCGAATGAGTCGCAAAAGCTGATCCCGGACAACCGGTTCGGCGCCGGCATGCTCCGCGCTCTGCTCGCCTTCGAGCGGGCGTTCCCGCGTGTGGCGATCCGCTGGGGCTGCTATCCGATGATCGTCCTGACCAGGCGCGACCGCAGGTAAGGCTTGGCGGACGACCTGCCTCTCGTCTCGATCCTGACGCCGTCGTTCGACCAGGGCCGGTATCTCCGCGACTGTCTCGAGTCGGTCGCCCGGCAGACATACCCGCGGGTCGAGCACGTCGTGGTGGACGGCGGCTCCACGGACGGCTCGCTCGACATTCTTCGCTCGTACGGCGACGCGATCCGCTGGACGAGCGAGCCGGATCGCGGCCAGGCCGACGCCGTGAACAAGGCGTTCGCGGCGAGCAGGGGCGAGATCCTCGGCTGGGTCAACAGCGACGACGGCCTGTTCGGCGTCAACTCGATCGAGAGGGTCGTGGCCGCCTTCGTCCGCAATCCCGGCGCCGACGTGGTCTACGGCGACGCCGCCCTGGTCGACGAGCGCGGCCGGATCGTCCGGCACCACCGTTCGCGCTGGCCGAGAGCCGGGCTGCCGCTCGCCTCCCCGCTCGTGCAGCCGGCCGCCTTCTTCCGCCGCTCGGCGATCGAGCCGGGCGAGCCCGTCTTGCGGGTCGACCTGCACCGGACGCTCGACTACGAGCTCTGGCTTCGCCTGCGCAATCGCGGCGTCGTCTTCGTTCACCTGCCGACGGTGCTGGCAGTGGACAGAGATCACCCGGCGCGCAAGGTCCGCGCGGACGACGACGTGTTCCTGCAGGAGAGCGCGAAGCTCGTCGAAGAGTACGGGCCCGTCTTCGCCGCTCCTCGCCGTCGGCGCGTGAGCGGCCTCTTGCGGCGGGTGGGCGGCCTACCCGAGGTGTGGAGCTGGGAGCGGCACGAGCCTGCCTTCCCCTGGCACGTCGATGGACGGCTCCCGCGCCTTGCTCGCCAGGTTGCACGGCTCGACCCGGTTCAGCTGACGGCGGAGCAGCGGCGGTTCGGCCGCGAGGTCGGCGCCGTCAGACGGCGCTCCTCCTCGCGAGGATCGTGAAGGTCCTCAGCGTCGTCCACTCGCCGTTCTTCGGAGGGCCGCACAACGAGGCGTTGCGGTTGAAGGAGCCGTTGCGCCGCCGAGGCTGGGAGATCGAGGTCGCGATTCCGGACGAGCCGGGAACTGCGGGGGCGCGGCTGGAGGCGGAGGGCGTTCCGGTGCACGCGCTCCCGCTCTCGCGGCTTCGCGCCTCGCCCGACCCTCGGCTGTTCCTCCGCTTCGCGCGCGACTTCGCTTCGACGGTCGGCGCACTCGAGAAGGCGATCGAACGCGCCGGCGCGGATCTCGTCCAGATCGGCGGCCTCGTCAACCCGCACGCAGCGTTCGCAGCCCGGCGCGCAGGCGCAGCCGTCGTGTGGCAAATCGTCGACTCGCGTGCGCCGGCGCCCGTCCGCCGCACCGCGATGGTGCTCGTCCGCCGGCTCGCGGATGCGGTCATGTTCGACGGCGCCTCGCTCGTCCCGCTCCACGGTGCGCAGAACATCGCGGTACCGAGCTTCGTCTACTTCCCGCCCGTCGACACCGATCGCTTCGTTCCCGGTCGCGAACGCGGAGAGGCTGTCCGGGAAGAGCTCGCGATCCCGCCGGACGTCCCGGTCGTGGGCACCGTGTCGAGTCTCGTCCCGATGAAGGGCCTCGAGAACTTTGTCGCCGCAGCCCCGCTGATCGCCGCGAAACGGCCCGAGACGAGATTCGTCGTCGTCGGGGCGGCGCCGGCGTCGCACGCTGCGTACGGCGAGCGCCTGCAGCGCGAGGCGGCTGAGCTCCGCCTGCCACATCGGGTCGTCTTCGCTGGAGGTCGGGACGACGTCGAGCGCTGGTATCCGGCGTTCGACGTCCACCTGATCACGTCCGTGCCTCGCTCCGAAGGCACGACGACGACTGCGCTGGAGGCTCAGGCGTGTGGCGTGCCCGTCGTGGCCGCGCGCGTGGGTGCCGTCGCGAATGCAGTCGCCGACGGCGCCACGGGCTTCGTCGTTCCGCCCCAGCGGCCCGACCTGCTCGCGGAGAAGGTCATCGAGCTACTCAGCGGCGACACGCTCCGCGCGCGAATGGGTGCCGCGGGTCGGGAGGCAGCCGTCAGCCGCTTCGACGCCGAGATCGCCGCCGGCACCTACGTGCGTGCCTACGAGGCCGCTCTCGCGTACGCGGCCTCGCGCAGGTGATTGCGGGAGCTACTTCAGCTCGATGGAATTCATCAGCAGAACGATCGAGGCTTGCTCTGCCGGCGTCACGTCCTTCCCAACCCATGCGATCGCCCAGTAGTCGTGGCCGTTCGCCTTGAAGAACAGCAGGCCCCTATCGAAGTCGGAGACAGACAACGGGAAGGTCAGGGTTCGCGCTACATGCCCGGGCTGGTGCCGAGGCGCCCGGTACAGCTCGAAGAGAACGCCGTCCGGGCGCAGCGAGGCCCCCGAAGCCCCGACTCGCGGATTTAACCCGCTGACTTCAGGTCTCGCCTTCAACGGGTAGTTCGCGACGACGACGCCGTGCACGCGCATGCCGTGAACGCCTGTGATGGCCGGATTCGACGTGCTGAAGGAGCGCTGATGGAAGGAGAGCGGGTAGCTGAACTGCACGTCATCGACGACCGTCGACGTCGTGGGCTGAACGCTCGGCTGGCTGATGAGGTTCGGCTTCGTGAAGAAGACTGCTCCCAGTGCGGCGCAGATGACGGCAGCCGCCGGAAGGGCGATGCCCAGACGCGGTCGAGGAGAGACTCTGCCGTCGAAGCGCGTGACGAGGATGCCGAGCGGGAAGGCGATCAGCGGATTCACCTGGAGATGCGTGGCCGCGGCCAGGCCCACGGCCAGGCCCACGACCGGTAAGGCTGCGTAGACGACGAGCGTGGGGTCGCGTTGCCTGCTCGCCGCCTCGAGGGCCTGTATGACCAGCACGCCCAGAGCCAGGACGAATGCGCCGAGCCAGGCGAATCCCAGCAGACCGTCTTTGAGCAGGAAGTCGTATGCCAGCAGGTGTACCTCCTGCACGTGCGCGAGGTCGCGTCCACCACTGAGCAGTGACTGCTGAAACACGACCGGCGCCGTCGTCTCGTCGATCGTGGCGCCGAAGCCGCGCCCGAGGACGAGCGCGGGACGCGAGCTCGCAACCTCGGTCCGAACCTGGTCGGCCTCGAAGGTACGGCCTGTGTTCGACGGGTCCGGGCCCGCGTATCGGCCTTGAAGTGTCCGACCATCAGACGTGAAGCCGACGAACCCGATCAAGGCGACCACGGCAAGACCGACGATGAGCCACTGCGGTATGAAGCGCCGGACACGGACGGCGAGATAGGCGATGACGCCAAGAGCCCCCGCAAGCTCCACGGCCGTCGTCGAGCCGGATCCGTTCCTGACCCCGACCGCCTGGGTGGCGAGCAACACGACGGCGAGCCCGCCGAGCAGCAGCAGCTGGTTGCTCTTCGGGCGCAGGACGACGTACGCGATCGCCGCGGCGCATGCCGCTCCGAGGTACGTGTAGAGGGGTGGCACGACTCCGCCCAGAAGCGGCGTGGTCGCCACGGCGAGCAGCAGGAGCACCCCGATGAGCTCCGTCGCCGAGGCGCGTGCGGCCTCCGTGGCCACAGTGCGTCCGGCCAGGTAGATGAAGACGAAGAAGACGACGAGGCCGAGGTCCTGCGCGATGTACGTCTTCGACGCGTGGTGCGCGACGCCGAGAGCCACGCCCGGCAGGATCAGGGCGCAGTATCCCAGCATGACCCAGTCCATCGGCCGCGCCTGGCGCCAGAGCGCGAGCGGCCTGCGCAGCTCGACCGGAAGCGCTCGCAGCACGAGCGGCGCGAAGAGCACGATCATGAGTGGGAGTCCGATCCGCGTCTCCATGCCGTCCACCGCGAAGGCGCCGAGCTTCGAGACGAGGTGCTCGAGGAGCCAGGTCGACGCGACGGGCACCGCGACCATCCCGGTAACGAGCGCCCGGAAGTAGCGGCGGTGACGATCCGCGGTCAGGAGGCTGACGACGAGGATGGCGGCGATCGCCACCGCCGCCGTCCCGAGCGCTGCCAGTCGACGATCCGTTCCCGGCTGCGCCGCGGCCACGACTGCCGAGCCGGCCAGCCAGAACGCACTTGTCGCGAGATTGCCTCGCAGCGCGTGGCGCCGCGAGACCTGGCCTGTGCTCGCCAGCGGGCGGGCTACTCCCTGCTCCATGCGGCGGCCAGTGTATCCCGGAGTCTGGCGAACCGGTCGGCCTCGCGGAGGCCGCCGGTGCGTGCGCTACCGTGTGGCGCGGTGCGGCTCCCGCGGGTCTCCTTCCGGTACGCAACCTTCGTCACGGCGATCGTCGCTGCCTCCATCTTCGCCGCCGTCGGCGCGTCCTCGGGCGCCGCCAGCACCCACCGTGTCAGGACGTATTCGACCCGCGCGACGATCCCGCTGCGAACCGCAGTGTTCGACCCGTTCACGCTGACGGGGCCGCAGCAGGCGACGGGCTTCACGATGACGCGTGCCGCCGGCGCGACCTACGTCCGGATCATCGTGTTCTGGGCCGAGATCGCACCGAGGACGCTGCCGGACGGGTTCGTCGCCTCCGATCCCACCTCGCCCGGGTACACCTGGAACTACCTCGACCAGTCGGTCTCGACCGCCGAGGCCGCCGGGCTGACGCCGATCCTCGACGTGACCGACCCCCCCTCCTGGGCCCTGAGCAAGCCCGGGAAGAACCCGAACGCGGGGACGCCCAACTCTGCGGCTCTGGGGCAGTTCGCTCGGGCACTCGCAACGCGGTACGACGGCGAGAACGGCGTTCCGGCAGTCAGTATCTTCCAGGTCTGGAACGAGCCGAACCTGAGCCTCGACATAGGACCCGTCAGTCCGGCCGCGTACCGGACGATGGTCAACGACTTCGCTGCGGCGGTGCACGCCGTCAGCCCCGCGAACCTCGTCGTCGCGGGTGCCCTGGATCCCTTCGGGCACAAGCCGGTCGGGAAGACGAAGTGGTACTCGGAGGCGCCACTGGCGTTCATGCGCTCGCTGCTTTGCATCTCCAAGGGAGCCCGCCCACACAGCACCTGCAAGAACCCGGTGCACTTCGACGTCTGGGCGCACCACCCGTATACGTTCGGCGGCCCCTTCGCGAAGGCGAAGTTCGCCGACGACGTGTCGCTCGGGAATCTGCCGGCAATGCGTTCGGTGCTGCAGGCAGCGGTAAGGCTGCATCACGTCGTGTCGGCACACCCTGTCCAATTCTGGGTCACCGAAATCGGCTGGGACACGACTCCCCCGCGGCGGCACGCGGCGCCGATTGCGCTAGCCGCCCGCTGGACGGCGGAGTCGCTCTACCAGATGTGGCGCTCCGGTGTCTCCCTCGCCACGTGGTTCGACTTCGAGGACCAGCCCGGGCCGAGCTTGTACAAGAGCGGGCTCTACTTCTATTCGAAGTCGTTGAACCACGCTCGTGCAAAGCCCGTGCGGACAGCCTTCCGCTTCCCGTTCGTCGCCTACCTCGGACGCGGCACGGTAAGCGTCTGGGGTCGCGACGCGACGAGTAGCAGGAGGACGGTCACGATCCAGCGCCGCCACGGGGTACGAGGGCCGTGGCGGACGGTCGCACGGATCGTCGCCAACCGCTACGGGATCTTCAAGGCGACGGTCAAGCTGGCCGCGACGAGCAAGGACTGGATCCGGGCGGCCGCTCCGGGCTCCGGAAACTCCCTCGCCTTCTCGCTCACCGTGCCGCACGACCCGCACATCGGGCCGTGGGGCAGCTAGCAGCGGCTGCGCTGTAAAGCCTCCGCAAACTGCCGTTAGGCCGCTCGCGGTGACCGCTATCGTTGGGCGCGGTGGGGGTCGCGTTGAGGAGATTTGCGATTGCCGCGGCGGTCGTGCTCGTGGCGGGTGTTGCGGCTTCGGCGGGATCCGCCAGTCGCGCCCGCACGTACGCGACGCCCTGGACGCCGCCGCTGCAGACCTCGATCGACGACCCGTTCACCTTGACAGGCTCCCAGGCCGCGCTCGGCTTCCAGAAGACCCGCGCGGCCGGCGCCTCCTACGTCGGGATCATGGCGCCGTGGAGCGAGATCGCGCCGAGCGCCCCACCCGCCGGAACGGCGGCCGATCCCGACTCTCCCGCGTACTCGTGGGCGTGGCTCGACCAGACGGTCGCGTCCGCCGAGGCGGCCGGGCTGACGCCGATTCTCGATATCGACCGGGCGCCGGCATGGGCGCTTGCGATCCCCGCGAAGGCACCGAACTCCGGCACGCCGAGCGTCGCCGCGCTGCGGAAGTTCGCGACGGCGCTCGCGCTCCGCTACGACGGAAAGCACGGTGAGCCGGCGGTGCACGACTTCATGGTCTGGAACGAGCCGAACCTGAGCCTCGACCTGTCGCCGGTGAGTCCAGCCGTCTACCGCTCGATGGTGAACGCCGTCGCCGGCTCCGCGCACGCCGTCAGCAAGACGAACCTCGTCGTCGCCGGCTCGCTCGATCCGTTCTCGAACAAGACGACGACGTGGCACTCGGAGGCGCCGCTCACGTTCATGCGCGCGCTCCTCTGCGTCTCCGGCGGCAAGCATCCGCACAGGACGTGCAAGAGCCAGATCCACTTCGACGTGTGGGCGCACCACCCGTACACGTTCGGAGGGCCGTTCGCGAAGGCGAAGCGTGCCAACGACGTGTCGCTCGGAAACCTGACGGAGATGCGCGCGGTGCTGACCGTCGCGAGGCGGCTCCACCGCATCGTCTCGGCGAAGGCGCCGCCGTTCTGGGTGACCGAGTTCGCCTGGGGTACCAGTCCGCCGCGGGCGACGGCCGCGCCGGTGGCGCTCGCGGCGCGCTGGACGTCGGAGTCGCTGTACCAGATGTGGCGCTCGGGGGTGACGCTCGCCACCTGGTTCGTCCTGCAGGACCAGCCGGAGCCGAGCGCGTACATCTGCGGTCTCTACTTCAGGGCGTCCTCGCTGGCGCACGCGCGGGCGAAGCCGGTTCGGACCGCCTTCCGCTTCCCCTTCGTCGCCTATCTCGGCCGCGGAACGGTGCGCGTCTGGGGTCGCACCGCGACGAGCACGAAGAAGCTGGTCACCATTCGTCGTCGCACCGGCCTGCGCGGCCACTGGCGGACGGTCGCCCGGATCGAGCCGAACCGCTACGGGATCTTCAGGGCGACGCTGCGCCTCGCGGCGACGAAGCGGGACTGGCTGCGGGCGAGCGCGAGCGGCTCGGGCAACTCGCTCGCCTTCTCGCTCACAGTGCCGAAGGCGAAGCGCAAGTACGGCCCGTGGGGCTCCCCCAAGTAGCGCCCCGAAGCCGCCGCTAGCGTTTCGACTGCCATGACGGCGGCGGTCGTCCTCTTCTGGAGCTCCCTCGGCGCGCTCGCCTGGACGCACGCGCTCTATCCCGCCGCGGCCGCGCTCGCGGCGCGGCTGCACACGCGGCGGGTGGCGAAGGACGATGCCTACCTCCCCTCCGTGGTCGTGATCGTGACCGCGTACAACGAGGAGGACTCGATCGTGCGCCGGATCGAGAACCTCCGCGCGCTCGATTACCCGCCCGAGCTGCTCGAGCTCGTCGTCACCTCCGACGCGTCGACCGACCGAACCGAGGAGCTCGCGGAGGAGGCCGGTGCGCGCGTCGTCCGCAACCCCCGCGGCGGCAAGGTGGCCGCCCAGGACGCCGCCGTGCGCGCCACGGACTCCGAGATCGTTGCCTTCTCCGACGCGAACGCGACCTGGGCGCCCGACGCGCTGCGCAAGCTCGTGCGCAACTTCGCCGACCCGAAGGTCGCCTACGTCTGCGGCCGGCTCCGGCTCGAGACCCCGGGCGGCTCGAACCGCGAGGGCGCGTACTGGCGTTACGAGCTCGTCACGCGCGAGTCGGAGTCGCGGCTCGGCTCGGTGACGGCCGGCAACGGCGCGATCTACGCCCTGCGCCGCTCGGCGTACGTGGAGGTCGACCCTCGCTTCGGCCACGACCTCTCGCTGCCGTACGTGATGGTGCAGCACGGGATGCGCGCGGTCTACGAGCCCGAGGCGCTCGCGTCCGAGCGGCCGACGCCGACCAACGAGAGCGAGTACCGGCGCAAGGTGCGGATGTTCGAGCACTCGTGGCTGATCGTGCTGCGCGGGAAGATGCTGCGCCGCCAGCCGCCGGGCTACCTGCTCGCGCTGATCTCGCACCGCCATCTGCGCTACGCGAGTGGCCTGCTTCATCTCGTGCTGCTCGGCGCCTCCGTCGCGCTGCTCGGCCACGAGGCGGTGTACGCCGTCTTCCTCGGCCTCCAGCTCGGGGTTCTTGCGGCCGCGCTCGCCGGCGTCGGCCTCGCCCGCTACTACGTCCTCGTCACGTGGGCGACGGTCGTCTCGCTCTGGAACTACCTGCGGCGCGGAGTGCCGGCGACGTGGGCGCCGCAGCGGGAGGAGCTGGCGTGAACCGTGCCGCCGACGTCGCGCTCGCGGGCACGGCGCTGCTCGCCGCCTCGCCCGTGCTCGGCCTCGCGGCGCTCGCGATCAAGCTCGAGGACGGCGGACCAGTCCTCTACCGGCAGACGCGCGTCGGCTGTAACGGCCTCGACTTCGAGCTGCTCAAGCTTCGCACGATGGTCGCGGGCGCCGAGCGGATCGGCGCGGGCCTCTCCGTCAACGAGGGCGACCCCCGCATCACGCGCGTGGGGCGTGTCCTCCGCAGGCTCTCGCTCGACGAGCTGCCGCAGCTCTGGAACGTCGTGCGCGGCGAGATGAGCGTAATCGGGCCGCGGCCGACGCTGCGCTACCAGGTGGAGCAGTACGACGCGCGGCAGCGGCGCCGGCTGGACGTGAAGCCGGGCATCACCGGCTGGGCGCAGGTCAACGGCCGCGCCGCGCTCCCGTGGCACGAGCGGATCGAGCTCGACGTCTGGTACGTCGAGCACCGCACGCCGCGCCTCGACCTCGAGATCCTCGCGCGGACGCCGTTGGCGCTCTCCCGCGGCACGTACAAGGGCGAGACCGGCGGCTGGCGGTCTCCAACGTGAGCGAGCTCCTATCGCTGCTCGTCTGTCCCGTCTGCCGCGGCGAGCTGACGTGGACGTCCGAAGACGCGCACTGCCACTGCTGCGGACAGGCGTATCCGGTGGTCGACGGTATTCCGGTGCTGCTGCCGCCGGGCGTGGAGTCGGACGTCCACAAGCAGGCGCAGGCCGAGTTCTTCGACCACGAGGATCCGGAATGGGAGATCTCGCGGCCGCACGGGTCGCCCGAGGTCTACCGGTGGCTGCTGGAGCAGAAGTTCGTGCGGAGCATCTCGTCGCTGCGCGCGCTCCTGCCGACCGCGACGGCGCTTACGGTCTGCGGCGGCTCGGGCATGGATGCCGAGTTCCTCGCCCGGACGGGTGCGCGCGTCATCGCGTCCGATCTCTCGCTGGGCGCGGCCCGTCGCGTGCGGGAGCGCGCCGAGCGGTACGGAGTCGATCTCCAGCCCGTCGTCGCCGACGCCGAGGCGCTGCCCCTGGGCGACCGCGCCGTCGACCTCGTCTACGTGCACGACGGCCTGCACCACCTGGAGGATCCGCGCGCGGGCCTCGCCGAGATGGCCCGCATCGCGAAGGTTGGTGTCTCGATCAACGAGCCCGCCCGCGCGGCTGCGACGCGCGTCGCCGTCTGGGTCGGCCTCTCGACGGACGAGGAGGAGGCCGGCAACCGCGTCGAGCGGCTCAGGCCGGAGATCCTCGCCGACGGCCTCGCTTCCCGCGGCTTCCGAGTGGTCGTGTGCCGGCGCTACGCGATGC
>JAVKST010000027.1:21514-24410 GCA_039583515.1 Gaiellaceae bacterium | reverse complement strand
CTGTTCGAGCCGCTCGCCGCCGGCTGGGCCGACCTCGAGGCCAGCCTGCTGGGACCGCTCGTGCACGTCCCGCGCCATCCGCTCGCGCTCGCGCGCTTCGGGCTCTCGGCGCTGCAGTCCGCTGCCGGCTTCGCGCGGCGGCGATTCCGCGGCGAGCCGGCGCAGGCGCTCTTCGCCGGGCTCGCCAGCCACTCGATCCTGCCCCTGGAGAGCCTCGGAAGCGCCTCCTTCGGTCTCGTGCTCGGGACGACGGGCCACGCCGTCGGCTGGCCGCTGCCGCGCGGCGGCTCGCAGCGGATCGCGGACGCGCTCGCCTCCTACCTGCGCTCGCTCGGCGGCGAGATCCGGACGGGCGCGCCGGTCGAGTCGCTCGACGAGCTCTCGGCGCCGACCATCCTCTGCGACGTGACGCCGCGACAGCTGCTGCGGCTGGCGGGGGAGCGCCTGCCGGAGCGCTACCGGCGGTCGCTCGAGCGCTTCCGCTACGGCCCCGGCGTGTTCAAGCTCGACTGGGCGCTCTCGGGACCGATCCCGTGGACGGCGCCGGAGTGCGGGCGGGCGGGGACGGTGCACCTCGGCGGCACCCTCGAGGAGATCGCGGCCTCCGAGCGGTCGCCGGCGCGCGGGGAGACCAGCGAGCGGCCGTTCGTCCTGCTCGCCCAGCCGACGCTGTTCGACGCCTCGCGCGCCCCCGAGGGCCGGCATACCGCGTGGGCCTACTGCCACGTCCCCAACGGCTCGAGCGCCGATCTGACGGACGCGGTCGAGCGCCAGGTCGAGCGCTTCGCACCGGGCTTCCGCGAGCGGGTGCTCGCCCGCAGCGTCTTCGCTCCCGCCGACCTCGAGCGCCGGAACCGGAACCTCGTCGGCGGAGACATCGCCGGGGGCTCGAACGAGCTGCGCCAGCTCGTCGCGCGCCCGGTCCTCCGCCCCGTGCCCTACGCGACGCCGCTCGAGGGCGTCTACCTCTGCTCGGCCTCCACTCCGCCCGGCGGCGGAGTCCACGGCATGTGCGGCTACCTCGCCGCCCGCGCGGCGCTACGAGCCGGCGGAGGGCGCGGCCGCCGCCGGCACCGCCGCCGAAGTGCGTGAGAGCCGCCGCCGCAGCGCGAGCACCACTGCCTCCAAGCGCGCGGGCGGCACCCAGAGCAGGTACATCGAGAGGATCGAGAGCCCGAAGAACCCGACCCGGATCGAGTACTCGATGCCGAGATGGAGCGATATACCCGCGAGCAGGACCCACGGGCGCAGCCTCCGGTTCCAGACGAGCACGGCGAGCGAGAGCTCCAGCACGAGCGTCCCGAAGCTGAACACGTTCGAGATCAGGAGCGAGTGGGTGACGAAGGCCGGGAGCGGGAACCGCTGGAGGTCGGTTATACGCAAAGCGAGCGAGACCGCGGTGCCGTTGTTCCACGTCGTCCCGCGGACCTTCGACCAGACGGCGAAGAGGTAGACGGCGCTGAACTGGATCTGGAGCAGCCGCATCGGCCAGGCCGATCGGACGGGGAACGTCCACGGCTTCCCGCGGTCGCGCAGAAGGCTTCGGACCGAGAGCGAGGCGGACGACGGCGCGAAGATCAGGTAGAAGGCGAGGACCCGCAGCAGCACGTCGCCGGAGTTGAAGATGAAGGGGTCTCGCCGCTGGAAGGACAGGAGCGCGAGGAGGGCGACGACGGCCGCGAGCTGCGAGAAGAGGCCGAGGACGAGCGCGATCGACGCGACGAGCAGCGCCGCCCACACCACGAGGACGGCGGCATGGCTCGGGAAGATCCCGAGGAACCCCCAGGCGCCGCCCACCAGGCCGCCGAAGTGCGGCTGCTTCGGGAGGATCCCGCTCTTCGTGAAGAAGGACGAGAGGTCGGGCAGGAGCGAGAGCGTCCAGAGGAAGACGACCACGCCGAAGACGATCCGGAAGACGGCGAGGGGCGCCGTCGAGACCGGCTCGAACCAGAAGCGGTTCCAGGCGGCGACGGCCTCGGCCATACGCTCGCGACCGCGCGTCATTCGCGCGCCCCGCGCAGCATCGCCGGCGTGATCAGGAGGGTCAAGAGGGGGTTGTCCTTGACGGGCTCCGCGGCCGGGCGCTGCCCCGGCGGCAGGATCGGCCGCGTGCGGTCGAAGAGGATCACGCGCACCGGCCGATGGCCGGGGCTCGCCAGCCGCCGGGCGATGTAGAGCGCGGCCGGCCGCAAGAGCTGCGACTCGCCTGGCTCGACCGCATACTCGGCCCACTTCAGCCAGCGGTAGTCGAGGTACTCGCCGACGACCGGGTTCCGCCGCGGCACCTGCCACGTCTCGTTCGAGCCGTCGGGGAAGGTGACGAGCGCGTGCAGATCGACCGTCTGCTGCCGCGGATCCGGGGCGAAGACGCCCCAGTTCTGGTCCATCCCGACGCCGTAGAGGTACGGATGATCGGCCTTCAGGAGCTCGGTCCCGAGCCACGAGGACGGCAGGTTCGCCGTCAGGAGGACGACGACCGTCCCGAGGATGAAGAGCGAGATCAGCACGCGGCCGCTGCGGCTGCGCTCGAACCGCTCCTGCAACGACGTCCGATCGACCCCCGTCCTCGCCAGAACCACGGCCACAGCTTAGGCCGTCTTTCGACGGTCGGCAACGCCGCGGACGGCTACGTTGGGCGAGCTCGCGCTCGCACAACCGTGCGCCGTATCCCGTTCCAAAGACGTCACGGTGGCTGCCGCCGGCCTAGGAGTAGGCGGTCAGCAGCAGCCCGTACATGGTCGCCTCGCGCGGGCCGAGGCCGGAGGGGGCGAAGATCGCGAGCACGGCGACGATCGCCCCGACGGCGGACGTGGCGCGCGGGAGGTTCGGCAGCTCGCGGTGGTAGCCGAGGCGGCGCAGGACGCGGCCGGCGAGCGGCCGGAAGACGCGCGGCTGG